>JBBSTN010000116.1:0-9069 GCA_038235845.1 Gemmatimonadales bacterium
ATACGCCACTTTATTTTCTCGCTGGCCATCGGGAGTCGAGCCCCCTATGCGCTTCCTCGGAGCTCGGGATGCGTTGGCTGCTGGATAATGGCGCTAATCCCAATGCACTGAGCTGCGCGAAGCCGGGAGCAGGCGGGCCTGAGAGCGTCTCGGAAACTCCACTTCATCGCATTGCAGCATTCGGTCTTGGTTACACCGTTGCGCGACTGCTTGTCACGCATGGAGCCACGGTCGACGCTGAGCGGGGAGACGGCAAGACCGCATACATTCTTGCGGTGCGGGCGGGCAACATGGAAGTCGCGCATTATCTGGAAGAAGTTGGCGCTGACATAAGCCGCCTTTCCGAGCTTGACAAGTTTGTGGGTGCCTGCGCGCGTGGGGATGTGGAGAGCGCCAACGCGATCGTGGCCGATAATCCCCTGATAGTGTCGACGCTGAACGAAGACGATCAACAGGCGGTTGCGGTCGCCGCAGAAGAAGGAAACGAGGACAGTGTTCGCCTGATGATCGCACTCGGCTGGAGTTTGTCAGTCGAGGGCCCGTGGGCCGGTACTCCACTTCATCACGCTGCATGGTGCGCCCAGATAGAAATGACGCGACTGCTGATAGAAGCGGGAGCACCGCTCGATGCGCGTGACAGAGCGTATGCGTACACCGCTCTCGAATGGGCCGCTCATGGTGCGGAGAACGCGCAACCCGGCCATGAAAATGAGTACGTCGTGGTGGAAGAGATGTTATTGAAAGCAGGAGCATCGCGTGAGTCAGGACCGTGCTAGCCGTCGAAGTCTGGACGATTCCGTCCAGCCTTCTTTCGCGCGCACCGCAAACCGGAGGCACCGCGGGCTATCGATTCTCACCATCAACAGGTTCTCTTGTTGAAGCCATTGACGAGTTGTTACCGAGCATGACGGTGCAAATCGAACCTGAAGGTGCCACCGTAACCATGCTACACACCTCCAAACGATAGAGATAGGCAATGAGAGAAAGCTGTACAACGCTCGAGCGCGCAAGGAATGGCAAGCGCGAAAGGAGTTTCAACTTTGTCGTGTACGGGATCATCGCGGTCACCATCGCTCTGGCGGGTGTCGCATCAGATACCCGGAACGTCAGTTCGGCGCAGCGTCCCCACGTAAAAATAGAAACATCGATCGGGCAAATAGAGGCGGAAATTTACACGGATCGCGCGCCAGTGTCTGCCGCGAATTTTCTTCGATATGTTCGTGAAGGGCGTTACGACGACGGCGCGTTTTATCGTGCCGTCACCCTCGGTAATCAACCGGGCGATTCGTTGAAAATCGAGGTAATACAGGGCGGGCTCGATCGAAACAGCGCCCGGCGTCTCCCTCCCATAGAACATGAGACAAATGACAAGACCGGCATTCTACATGGCGAGGGAATTCTAAGTATGGCGCGGGGGGCCCCGGGAACGGCGTCAAGCGAGTTTTTCATCGTGGTTGGAGATCAGCCGTCACTTGATTTTAAAGGACATCGCAATCTCGACGGACAGGGATTTGCCGCGTTTGGCAAGGTGACTCACGGAATGCAGGTGGTGAGAAAAATTCAGCAGATGCCTTCCGACGAAGCTCCGCCGCAGCGACTACACTCTCCGGTTAAGATCATATCGATACGAATGGCGCGCTGAACTGGCACAATTCTTACCCGTTGATCGTTAGATAGACATGTCATCCGAATCAATTACTAAATGAATCTAAGTTTATCCGCCGCATGGGAGACCGTTCAGGGACTCGTAAACGGATTTATTGCCGCTTTTCCGAGACTCGTTCTCGGTACCATTCTGGTGCTCGTATTCTACGCAATCGCCAAGGTGGTACGAACTGCAGTGCGAAAGAATGCTGAGCGCAGAGGCGAAGGTCACGCACTCGAACTTGCTATTGGTCGAATTGCCCAAAGCATAATTATCGTGTTCGGCGTGTTGGTCGCACTCACTGCCGCATTTCCGAGCTTCACTCCCGCCAACCTCATAAGCACGCTTGGGATTGGCGGTGTGGCCATCGGTTTCGCCTTCAAGGATATTTTTCAGAACTTCTTCGCCGGCCTGCTCATTCTCATCACTCGACCATTTCGCGTCGGAGATCAGATCATCTTCGAAAAGTATGAAGGAACGGTCGAAGATATCCAGACGCGCGCCACCTACATCAAAACGTACGATGGTCGTCGCGTAATAATCCCCAACGGACAACTGTACACAAATTCCGTAATGGTCAACACCGCGTTTGCGAAACGGCGTTGGCAATACGACGTCGGCATTGGTTACGGCGACGACATCGAGAAGGCACGAGCAATCATGCTCGAAGTTCTGCGTGATGCCGAAGATGTTTCGCCCGATCCGAAAGCCGACGTAATCGTTGTCGCCCTGGCAGATTCGACCGTGAACCTTCGAGCTCGCTGGTGGACGACGTCGCGTCAGGCAGACGGTTTGAAAGGTCAGGACATAGTGCTCACGCAAACGAAAAAGCGTCTCAGCGCTGCCGGAATCGATTTGCCATTCCCAACGAGCGTCATGCTGTTTCACAATCAGACGGAAGAAACAGACGGCAATCGTGCGAAACAGCGCGAAGGTTGGCCCAAGGGCGAGGGCGAAGTACCTCGTTCAGCGAGAGCGGTGCGCGCCGCCGAGCGTACCGACACGCGCGCGGAGCACGATCAGTCGGCGCCCGGCGCTCAACTCGCCGAGGAGTTGCACGATCGAAGGGACTCGCGATAAAGGGCCCCGAGCCCGTTGCGATCGTGCGGTGCAGGCACGGTTCGCTGGGCATTCTCGTGGAGCAGCAGCAATTGTCCAACCGCTGCCTCCCGCCGCTCAGAATCGGATGTTTCTTGCGCAATCGTCGCTGACGTCCGAATCATGAGCTCCAGCACAGCGATGTTGCCGGCAGCGCTTTGACGAATCTGATCGAACGCAAGGCTGAGTAAACTTTGGAATGAAGGCCCGCAGGCAAGCACCCTGATAGTGCCGTCCTGTCGAGCAACGGGTTCGTCGATCTTGCGGCTGGCGAGCCTTATTAGAATCGCGCCGAGATAGTGCAGGCAACTAATCGCCGTCGTTGTGTCGTTGATCCCGGGTGAAAGTGCCTTGAGAGCGATGTCCACGAGCTGACGAATGCCAAATCCAGGATCCTGTTCGAGCGTTCTGTATTGACCAATGGTGAAGGTGCTCTCAATCCTGCGAGACGCAGCTTGAAGCTCAGCAATGCTTGTCATCCGCTCGGCGTTTGAAATCGACAATGAGGCGAGCGCCGCTCCTTCTACAACGAAAGCTCCGGGACAGCATTGTACTCGAAGCAGTCGTCCGCTTTCGGCAGCTCGGTCGACGAGAGTTTCCGCATCCAGAGTCTGTATGTATCCAGATTTTGGCGAGGGAACAGCGTGCCATGCTTCGACCTCTCGCTCAGCGGCGCGAAAGTCTTCGCGATCGCCTTCCAGCGAATGACTGAGTTCTTCATCCAGACGGTGAGGGTATAACTTGTCGATTGTCTCCTCGGTTTCGCGCGCCACTCGTGCAATTATAGTGGTGGCCTGAAGCGAACTCGCGATGTGATGAACAGCAATGATAAGAACGCCGAGCCCTCCAATGCCGAGCAGCATTCCCAACACGGTCGCCAGTGAAGGAACGAATGAATTGTTGTCGCTGCCACGAATCGTTCGCAGCACGACAATGCAGTATGCGAACACTCCAACGAAGGTCCCCAGCATCAGCTGATTCGCACGATCTCCCATGAAGTTGCGAAGAATGCGAGGAGTGAATTGGCTGGAGGCCTGTGTGACTGCCAACAGCGTCAGCGAAAAAGTCAGACCGGCCACTGTGATCATGCCGCTCGCGACGGCGGCGAGTATCGACCTCGAACTCTCCGCGTTTGCGCCAAATAGAAGCGGCCACCGAATGAGCGCCGCCCGATCTACATGCGACGAGAGCTTAACCATGACCACGGCCAGTATCAAAAATCCGACCACAACCATAGACGGCACGAACCAGAGCGTGCCCAGCAGCTTCTCGCGCAATGCGCGCAACTTGCTGAGAATCATGCCAGCTTAGAGTGAACTATTCGTATCAACATTCCTTCCTGGGGCCAGTTCTGGTGAAACCGAACGATGACAATGGTAAACTCCCAACAAGTGAGCGTCCATTCCGGATTCTCATCATTTCGGGGTCGGGCCGACGCCAATTCAACTGTCCCGGTGTCGATTCCAAGTCTCGAACGTTAATGCTACGTATGGCGGAGCGACTTCCCCAGCAGTGGGAGATCGACTATGAAGACCTCGGGAATGTATACGGGAGGGAGCATATCCAGAGCTGCAACGCGTGCATTTCGACGGCGATGTCACTTTGCGTCTGGCCCTGCAACTGCTACGAAAAGGATAACAGTAAAGAGCCCGATCTCATGTGGAATCTCGATATGTATTCAAGGCTTGATCTAGCGGATGCGTGGGCCGTCATTGGCCCCGTCAACTGGTATGCACCAAGCAGCAATCTCAAGCTGATGTTCGACCGCCTGGTTTGCATGAATGGCGGAAATCCTGATGAGTCGCTAATCGACCACAAGGATCCGGAGAAAGCCATGGCGCTCGAGACCACCGACGAATGGAAGAGAATTAGCGTCAATCATCTCGAAGGAAGAACGGCAGGCTTTTTCTGTTACGGAGACGGAGGCGGTAACGAACTGGACGACACACGGCGTCCTGAAATTCTCCGTCACAAGAGCTATTTCGATCCGGTAAGCGAGCCATTCGAAGATATGCGTCAGGCATATGCCCCACTCGTCTGGCAGTGCCGCTACGGTGGCATCGAAGTACCCGATTCAGCCTGGCGTTACGAGGAAATCGGTTACGGGAAGCCGTACAGCCAAGATCAGGCTGAGGACATGGTGAAAGAAGAAGGCTTCATGTCCGCCTTTGACGAATGGACCGATGCTTTCAGCAATTTCGTCGCGGGGAAAGGGAAGGTGGAACCCGGCGTGCACCGTGCATTCGGCCATGAACCCGACAGTCATCGTTGGGCCGATGCGAAGCTGAAATGGAGATCGCTCCGCATCGGCGCCGGCATTCCGCCGGAAGAATCGTCACCCGCCCAACAGCAACGGTTGGGATTGAATCGCGATGCAACCCTTCGCGTGAAAAAAGGCGAAGGGGAAAAGTTGCGCGACTGAAAAATTCAGCGGCTGGAAGGTGGTGAAGCTGGAATCGCCATCTTTATTCCGCTTCCATTGAGCGCGGTGGAGACGGTGCGCGCTCTGCTGAGCACCGATGAAGCTTCGGTCATTGCCGGCGTGAGCGCTGCCCGAGCGTCGTTAGCCTGTTTAAGGAGCGCGGCGCTCGGGGTTTCCCATACGTTCTGGATCGACGCCTTGATGGCGCCGAGGCGACCCAGAACGTTTGCCTGTGCAGCTGCGGCCGCGGCTGCACCGCCCGCGCCACCCCCGCGACCCCCTCCACCAAATCCACCGGCGGCAAGCACAGGCACGCCGAACTTGACGCGTACCGAGTCTAACGCGGTCTTGAGACCCGCAAATTGCGCCTTCACGCTCACGGAAGCGTTGCCTGAGTCGACCTGCGCCGATACTCGACGAACCTCAGCGTAAAGCATGTTGAGTTGAGATGCGATTTCGGTTCCTCGACGCTGTGACTCGTGCAACTCCATGAGCAGTGCGTTGTATCGAGCTCGCGCTTCACCGGTGAGCTGAACTTCCGGATCCATGACGAGGTTCAATGGTTTTGGCGTGCCCAATACTTTGCCGTCGGCGAGCATGGAAACCATATACGTACCCGGCATTACGTATGGGCCGCTGTTGGTAGCTCCCCCGCCGCCAAATCCGCTACCACCGCCGCCACCCGTGGCCGGACCAGTGCAGGGGTTGTCGGCAAGATATCCAACAGGTGGAAGCGGTACCGGCAATCCGGGGATCGGCCGCGCCGAGACGCCACCGGGGCCGGCGCCACCGGGGCCGGCACCAGCCGCTCCACCGGGGCCAGCCACGCCAGCGCCACCCGGAGCCCCACCACGGCCGCCTCGTCCAGCCGCGGATTGAATAGCGGGGATAGGTTCAACGCGCTGGTCCCAACAAACGGTCTGAATCCCGGCGACATTATTGGCGTCGGCAACCGTCAGCTCGCGCACCACTTTCCCTGCTGCGTCGCTGATGCGTATGGAAGGTGTGGTCGCCGGCTTGGCTAGTCGCATCTGCAACACAACGTCCGTGGGAGGATTCTCTCCCGTGAAAAACTGATGTCCCCAGAACTCATCGTTGCGATCATCCTTGCTCTTCCACTGAATGGCCATACCGGGATTGAACAGCGTCGCGTCGTCCTTCGCTGCGCCGGTGAACTCCTGGATCGGTTCCAGATGATCGAGGATCCAGAGCGCGCGACCGTGCGTGGCTACGAGAAGCGCATTGTCCCGCGGATGAATGGTGAGTTCGTCAACGCGGACGGTGGGAAAGTTGGCCTTGAACCGACGCCATGTTGCGCCGCGATCCAGCGATAGAAATATGCCGGTTTCTGTGCCGACATAAAGCACGTCCGGGTTACGCGTGTCTTCCGTAATTGTTCGCGTAACCTCGCCTTTGAGACCCGACGCAATCGACTTGAACGTGGCCCCGTTGTCGTTGCTAACCCATAGGTATGGGTTATAGTCATTCTCGCGATAATGAGTGGCAGCGATGTACACTACGTTTGCATCGAACCGCGACGGTGCAACTTTCGAAATGAACACGAATCCAGTCGGGAAACCGGGCAGCCGGCTGGTGATATTCTGCCATGTCTTGCCGTTGTCGGCACTCATACTCACATTGCCGTCGTCGGTACCCGCGTAATACAATCCAGCGCGCTTGGGCGACTCACCCAGCGACACAATGCTGGGCCACGCCGAGATGCCGTCATTGCGGGAAATGTTGATGTCGCGTCCTGCAAGGCCCATCGTGACGATGCTATCGCGCGACATGTTTTTCGTCAGATCGGGGCTGATTGCCTCCCACGAGTCTCCGCGATTTGTAGATCGGAATACGCGGTTTGCGGCGGCAAGAAGAGTTCCGGGATCGCGCGGGGAAAGCATGAGTGGAGTGTCCCAATGGAAGCGGTAACTCTCACCCGCGTCGGCGTTCGTGACGTTCTGATTGGTTGGCCGAATACTTCGTGATTCGCCCGTCACGACATTGCGACGGACCATGTTGCCGTCCTGCGACTCGGTGTACACGATACGTGCATCGCGCAGATCGGGAATAGCGACAAAACCATCTCCGCCAAGAATCTGAAACCAGTCATAATTGAAGATTCCGCGATTCATTCGCGACGCGCTCGGCCCGCACCAATCGTAATTGTCCTGCATGCCACCGCACACCTTGTACGGCACTGACATGTCATAGGCGACGTGGTAGAACAATCCGACGGGAACATTGGGAATGAATTCCCACGTCCGCGCCATGTCGTACGAGGTTGCAAGGCCGCCATCATTTCCGATGATTACATGATCGGGATTTTTCGGGTCGATCCAGATCGCGTGAACGTCATCATGCGTAACGAGCGCAGCGTCGGTCTCAAACGTCTCGCCACCATTGATGGAAAAGTGCAACCCGACTCCACCCATGTAGATGCGATCGCTATTTACCGGATCGATGCGAAGCTGGCTGAAATACATCGGACGGGCATTGGTACTCGTGACTTTTCGCCACGTATCGCCCCCGTCGTCGGATCGGTACAAACCAGTTACTCCGGCGTTCGATGGTTGCGTGGGTGAATTGGGCGGCAACGCGGCCCGCGCGGCCGGCGGGGTGGAGGCCGCACCTGAGGCGTTCGCAGACGCGGCGGCCGTTGCGGCTGTTACAGGTGACACGGTGCTGTCTGGATTCTCGTCCGCCCCAGCCTGTCGACCTGCTACCGAAGGCCCTTCGACACCCGCAAACACGACGTTGGAATTACCACGAAAGATGTCCACCGAAATACGGCCGAGTGATCCGGTGGGAAATCCAGTGCCGGTAATCTTCTTCCATGTCACGCCTGCATCGGTGGATTTCCACAGTCCACTGCCGGGACCACCGCCATTCATGCAGCATGTGGTTCGTCTCCGCTGATAAGTCGACGCAAACATGACGTTGGGATCCGACATCGACAGCGCAAGATCGTTTGCGCCGGTATCGTCATCCACGAAAAGCACTCTGCTCCAGGTCTTGCCGCCATCGGTAGTACGAAAGACGCCGCGGTCCCCGCCAGAGCCGAACAGCGGACCAGTGGCGGCAACGAGCACGATATCATCGTTGGTCGGGCTGATGATGATGCGATTGATGTGTTTGGAATTCGGAAGACCCATAAAGCTGAAGGTCTTTCCACCATCGGTGGACTTGTACAAGCCGCTTCCCCACGAAGTACTCTGACGATTGTTGGACTCACCGGTACCAACCCAGACAACGTCGGCATTCTTTTGCGAGACGGCGACATCACCGATCGCCATCAATCCCTGATCCTGGAAGAGCGGGGTGAATGTGCCTCCGTTACTGGTGGTTTTCCAGACGCCACCGTGGGCGGTGCCCACATACCAGATGGCCGGATTCGCCTCGAATATGGCGAGGTCGGAGATGCGGCCGGACATGGTTGCTGGTCCGATCGAGCGGAAGTGGAGTTTTTCGAACTCGGCAGCAACCGGAATTGCCGACGCAGAGGGTTGTGACAGCAGAGAAGTGGCGGTCGCAAGCGAAAAGCTCGTCGCAAGAACAATCGCGGCGGCGACTGCTCGGGAATCGCGACGCGGGAGGGTTGTCATCGTGGGGTCGAGTTATGAGAGGGTTAGGAACGAGACGACGATAACGCGGGGAATTGCTCCGCGCGAGGGGGCAGGCCAGTGGGGCGACGAATGGCGACAGGGTAAGACGCGGATACGTTACGGTGGGCGATACAGTCAACTGCCACGGCCGTCACACGTGGATACGTGACAGTGTACACGTTTCCGTCAACTGCCACAGCCGTCACACGTGGATACGTGACAGTGTACACTTTACCGTCAACTACAACTGACGTCACACGTGGATACGTGACAGTGTACACGTTACCGTCAACTACAACTGA
>JBBSTN010000117.1:0-9000 GCA_038235845.1 Gemmatimonadales bacterium
TGGCTGACCCTGCGCGTTCAATTGGTCCCATTTTACCGTGTTAGCGGCATCGATTTCGTTTTGCGATATATACTGGCTCGGCACCAGCTGCATTACGTCCATACCGCGCGCAATCTCGGAGCTGACGAGACTTCCGTTATACCAGTAGACCGACCATGAACCGCCCATCTCCATGCGTGTGCTATCCACCGGTCCGCGGTCGAAACTGGCAATTTCTTTTGGATTCGCCGCGTCGGTCCAGTCGAACACAGATATGCCGCCCTGATACCATGCCTGCGCCATAATGTCGCGGCCCGGTATTGGAATGAGCGATCCGTTATGCGCGACACAATTCTCGTTCGACGTCTGGATGGTGGGAATCTTGTAGTAGCTCTTGAACACCAGCTTTTTGTTCACGATCTCGAAGATGGCGTCCGCCCCCCATTCGGGTTTGTCGAGTGCGCGGCACTTTGGTGAACCACCACCGCCCCACTCGTCAGAAAAAAGAATCTGAGAGCCGTCGTTGTTGAATGTGGCGGAATGCCAGTAGGAGAAGTTCGAGTCGGCAACAGCATCCAGTCGCACCGGATTTATCGGATTACTGATGTCGAGGAGCAATCCATGCCCCTCGCATGCCCCGCCGGCAAGGCCGAGCGCAGGATATACGGTGATATCATGACATTGCGACGTCTCGCTAACGGCAGTGCTTGCGGGCGCTGGTGTACCCGTACCGGCGAAACGACGCAGCACTGCGGCATTCACGACGGGACGCGCCGCTGCAGTGTCCGCCGCATTCGGGGTGGTCGAACCGCGCGCCCTCATGATGCTGTCTATCACCGGTTTCACCAGCTGCGACGGAAGTACGACCTCCTGGTTCATTGCAGGAATGAAAATCGTAAAAGCACCTTTCGCCTTCGCGGCGTCGATCTCCGCTTTATCAGCAGCGGATACACCGTGCGACTTCGGCGCATTGAGGCCCGCAAAGATATTCGCGCGACTGACAACGGCAGCCTTGGAGGGATCGGCTAGTGGCACCTTGATGATCTCGATGCGCAGGCGCGATGAATTTGGATCGCTGCTGGCAACATTGGATACGCATTCGGAAAGCTCGCCTGCCGGCCGAATGGGAGAGGATCCGGACACGTAGATGTACACGTTCTCCTTATCCTTGGGATCTTCGAGCACGGTGTGCGTGTGTGATCCGCGGCAGGTTTGAACGTTGGCGATCAGCCTTGGTTCGCGAATGTTGCTGATGTCGAATATTCGCACACCACGGAGTCGGTCCTGGCTCACCACCTCGCGAACACCGCCCGGCTTGCAATCGATGCGGCCATTTGCAGCTTCGGCCGACATGAACATGAGATTTTTGTATACCGACACGTCGTTTTGCGACGCCGGACACTCGTATGCTACCACCAGCTTGGGCTGCGACGGGTTGCTGATGTCCCAGACCACCGGGCCGTTGTAGTTGCCCTGGATTACGTAGTTGCCAGTGAAGGCAAGGTCGGAATTCGTTTCGCCTAGAAAGCCCTGGGGGGATTTGACCTTGGCGATAACCTTGAGGTTGGACGAAAGCTCCTGTGCGTCGAATAGGCCGGCGCGGAGATTGTTGCGGGGGTCTGTGGCCGGCGTGGCAGCCGTTGACGGTTTTGGTGAGCGCGCACATGCGCTCAAGGCTGCGGTTGCTGCGATGGCCAGCATCGCGCGGAGAGAAAGTGCCTGCATAATATTTTGTTCTCGAGCGAGGGAATTGAGGCGAGAAGCTTGAATCGACTCTCGGCAGAGAAGCAGCTGGCTCAGACTAGGCGCCTTAGGCGATGTCTGTGGGCCGGTAGTAAAGCCTACGCCAGAATTGGGCGATCGTTTCGAGAAGCCGGCTCGGTCGTATTGTGAAGATAAGAGATCCCCGCGCTACTTGGTGGATTCGGAACTGGTTAGCCAACGGAGAAATTTATTCTCGCTGCGATCCGCGGCATGAACGGTGCTTATAGCAGGCTCAACCAACGCTCAAACTGGAGAAGTTCATGCGACAGAGAGAAGTCAAATGCGCCGGGCTGGCGCTCATACTGGTGGGATCCATGAGTTTCATGGGCTGCGCCTCGCTCAACAAGAAGGAAACTGGCGCGATTATGGGTGCATCCGCCGGAGGTATACTAGGCGGCGTCATTGGTAAGAACAACGGTGGCACCGCGAAAGGCGCTATCATCGGAGCAGCTGTAGGTGGTGCCGTGGGTGCCGTAATCGGACACCAGATGGATCAGCAGGCCAAGGAGCTGAAACAGAATATCCCGGGTGCTATGGTCGAGCGAGTTGGAGAGGGAATCCAGGTGACGTTCGATTCAGGGTTGCTGTTCGATTTCGACTCCGACCGCATCCGTCCGCAAGCTGCCACAAATCTCCGAAGTCTGGCCACTTCACTCGACAAGTATCCGGGGTCGGACCTGCTGATTGTCGGGCACACAGACTCGGTAGGCACCGATGCCTACAATCAGGCGCTATCGCAACGTCGAGCAAATTCAACTGCCGATTTCCTCGCCACTAACGAGGTATCACGTGCGCGGCTGCGAACATCCGGCCGCGGCGAGGAGGAACCGATCGCAGACAACAGCAGTGAAGTTGGAAAGCAGAAAAACCGCCGCGTGGAGGTAGCGATCTTCGCATCGGAGGCGTACCGCGCCGAGATGGCACGCGGCAAGTAGTACCACCGGTTTCAGGGTTGTATGGAGCGGATCAACCGCGCAGTCTCATGAAAGCCTCTTTGATCAGCCATGGTCGACGACGTTGTACCGTCGTCCGTTTTGGCTTGGATGTTCGCTCCCCGTTTCAGGAGTTCACGAACCATGTCATCCGCACCTCGGGAGGCGGCAAGATGAAGGGGCGTGCCCCCGTGAGCAGCGCGCGCGTTTGAATCCGCGCCGGCGTCGAGAAGGATTTTAACGACTGCAGAAGTGCCGCGACCCGCGAGCGCGGCACAGAGCGGAGTATTGGCGGTGCTGTTATCAGAAATCCCCCAACGCCGCCTCTGGACTTTCGCGCAGTAACTGTTCGGCGACAGTAGCGTCTTTGTCGGCGATCGCGCTCAGTAGCTTTGTAGTCTCGTTCATACCCAACCGGTTGGCAGATGGGACAGGTGTGTGATACGGTAATATTACCTGGCATTGCCAGATGATACCGGGATAACTTGTCGAGGTGATTTTTTGCACTTAGCGTAGCGTCGAGAGCTTGTTCGTAAGCTCGTCGTTCCCATCATCCCACGGCATATGAACCTCTCTCTGGCTTCCGCCACCTCCCGTCGTCTCGCCACCCGCCTCCTAGCCCCGTTGGCACTTGGTGTGGTCCTCGCGACTGCGTCCAGTGACGTCCTCGGGCAGGGGGCCATGCGCGTTGCGGCGAGCGGGCGGGCCACCACCGAGGTGGAGCTTACCTGGGCGGACAGTGCGGCGCGTGTTGCGAACAAGCCACTGTCCATCCGCATCGATTACGGTCAGCCGAGCTTGCGCGGCCGGCAGCTTTACACCGACAGCCTTGTCCCGTACGACAAGGCCTGGCGACTCGGCGCCAACAGCCCGACAATGCTCTACACCGACGTGGACCTGATAATCGGCGGTGCAATTATCCCCAAGGGCAATTATGTGCTGCAGGCAATCCCGTCGAAGGCGGGGTGGAAACTGCTCGTGGAGAAGGAAGCAGGCGTGCCCCCCGTGGGAGCGGCCATCTCCAATAATTCCGCTAACGATGTTGCGAAAATCGACATGAAGCAGAGCATCTTTCAGACGCCGGTGGAGAGCCTGACGATCTGGCTCATTCCGTCCACAACGTCCGGTCCGGCGCGAGGAGAACTGCGCATGGCGTGGGGGGTCACGATGCAGTCCACAAGCTGGTCCACCCGTTAGCGGCAGCTCATTCCGACTGGGTGCTCTCCACCTGCGCTAAAGCATGGGTTGCACGGGATCGGTATCCGTCCGCGGTCAACCTACCGAACAGACGGGAGTTCGCCCCCAGGCGAGCGGTGACTTCGATGGGTTCTCGAGCATCTTGTGAACCGGCTCGTGCGGCAATCGTCATTGCCACAGTCAATCTCGTCACCCGGTAAAGGGCATGCTGCGCAAGGTAAAACTGTATTGGGCTCGCCATCGGCGTCTGTTCTGGATGCTCCACTCCGCCTGGGCGCTCGTGACCGGTGCGCTGGTGGCGTACCTTTCTCACGAGCGATACCAGCTTGTTGGGTGGGTGGTGCTGTTCCTCGTACTCACCTGGGCGTCGACGCTGTATTTCGGCCGCGCCGCTTCGGCAGCAGCAGACGAGTCCACGCCGGGGGCTCCTGAGACGTCCGCCAGTGCGGAGGCGGCGGAAACGCCTGTCGACGCGCCTCTCGATACGTCGCCACCTTCTCTGGCGCATGAGGTCACCTCGTATCTCACGCGCATCATGTATCAGGAGACACTGTTCTTTCTGCTGCCGTTTTACGCCTATTCCACCGTCGTGCGGTCGCCGAATGTAGTGTTTGCGGTGCTGCTAGCCGCGCTGGCCGCGTTCTCCTGCATTGACATTCCGTTCGACCGCTGGCTCCGCACCAAGCCGGTGTTCGGGTTTGTGTTCTTCTCTATTGTGGCGTTCGCGGCGTTGAATCTTTTGTTGCCGCTCACCATGGGCTGGCGCGTGCGCTATTCCACACCGATAGCTGCGCTCGTGGCCATCGGCTTTGCGATACCCCTGGCCATCCGGGCGTCGGGAAGCAGCAGGCGGGCGCGGATCCAGCTGGGCGCTTCTGCACTCGCGTTGCTGGTGGTAACGATTGGGTTCCCGGTGCTCGTGCCGCCGGTACCGTTGCGGGTACTGGACGCGACATTCGCGACCGGCATCGACCGCGAAAGCCTGGCGCTAACGGATACACTGCCGGACGAGATCGCGCCAGCGGCCATTGGCGACCGGCTGGTGGTACTCATCTACGTGTTCGCGCCCACGAGTCTCAAGGCTCAGGTCCGCCTGGTATGGAAGCGGGACGGCACCGAGCTCAGGACGTCGCGAGATTTCGAGATTACAGCGTACGAAGCTGGCTTCAGGGCGTGGGATGCGTGGCACCCTCCCGGCGGAAGTGCGCCGTCAGGTGACTATGAGGTGGTGCTGGAAACCACCGCGGGCCGGGTTGTAGGGGAAGCGACCTTGCGAGTGCGCGCGGCCCAATAGCCCTCGACGATTCGAGCCCGGCAGCGCCGACGACCCCTTGAGACGGCGCTACCAGAAAACGCGTTTGATTCCCTTGAGTTCACGATTGCCGCGCATCGTGTAGTAGACGAGCAGACCACTGATGGTTAATGCTATCAGTGCGAGCGCCCAGAACATGGCGAACACAAGACCACCGTCCCCAAACCATTCGCCACTGTGCAGGCGTTTCAGAAACGGTTTGTCAGTGTAATCTTCGTTCCTCAGGAGAGCGCCCGTGCGAGCATCTATCACCAGCCGCCGAGCTTCGCCGCCCGTGGGTTTGCCGGTAAATACCGTCACCGTTGGTCCATCACCCTTGAATTGCATCTCGATCTTGTCGATCGGGGCTCCGGGAGAAGTCACCGCCGCCGTAACGAGCGCCATGGATAGTGGCGTAGCGGTAGCGCTCGGGGGAGAGGTAACGTTGACCGAGCTGACGAGATCGCGGGTGGCTTCCCGGAGAGCCTCTTCTTCGCCGAAGAATTCCGTGCCGGCTACCAACAATCCGGTAGTTGCGGCGAATAGCAGGAAGAGAGCGGCCGGGAAGCCAATCCACCGGTGCCACTGCCGCCAAAATCGAGAGTCGAAGCGTGGAGTATTCACAGGAAGAATGTCTTCGAGTGACAGACCGATCACAATGGTCGCGAGCTGTGAGAGAACTGACGAATTCTCCGGTTGTGGTCGGTTTCTTGCGCGCGGTTACCATGCTGCCCGCTTCAGTGCTCTGGCGCACACCGCACTGAACCCACTGTACGGCATGCCTCACACTCCACTTCGCCGACAATGAAGATATTAGCCGTTATTGGTGCGCTCGCCCTCCTCATTGGGTTTGGTAGCCTCGCATACGTACTCGGCGGTGGTTACAACGTCGCTTCCACGTCGCCCCACGCCACAATTACCAGGCGGCTGATGAGCAGTACGATGGACCGATCTGTTCAGCGTCACGCAAAAGGAATAATTGCGCCAGCCCAAGGTGACAGCTCTCAGCTGCGAGCCGGTTTTGAGCACTACAACGAAATGTGTGTAGAGTGCCATAGTTCGCCGGGCGCACAACCCACCGAGATCGCTCGCGGGCTCAACCCCAAACCGCCCAATTTCACTAAGCTTGGGGACGAATGGAGCGACGCCGAACTCTTCTGGATCGTAAAAAACGGCGTCAAGATGAGTGGCATGCCCGCCTCCGGGCCAACGCACAGCGACAAGGAGATCTGGAATATGGTCAGCGCGGTGAAGAAGCTTCCCGGAATGTCGGCGCAGGCTTACGAATTGATGACCGTACAAGACGGCGAGACCGAAGGCGCCGGTCATCAGCATGAAGATGGCACAAGCCATTCTCATAACGAGTGAGAGGGTGCGCCTCCGGAGCCCACTCGCCGCAGTGATCGTCACATGCAGGAATACGGGGAGTGCGGTTGGTCATTCAATGCGGTCTGAAGGCGGCATTGGAATGTCGAAGTGAAGCAGGTGTAAATCTCGCTGCGCACTCGTTCGAATCTTCTCAGATCGTACGCGGCAATGCCACCCCCTACTGATCCATTCTTGATCGCTGCGAGTGCGATGAAGTAATCACTGTCCAACGAACTCGCGTGATATGCTCCAGCTTCAGATGAGAACCGGTTCGGGTTCGATATGAACTACAGCCCCGGCTACTTTGGCGTTGCCAACCTGGGTGCGAAGAGTTGCTTCCACCCGATCAGCAATCTCGTGTGCCTGGTATACGGGCATGTTTCGATCCACCCGCACATCGAGTTCAACGAAGTAATCGAAACCGACTTTTCTCACGATACATTTGTCGAGGCTCGTCACACCGGCAACCGTCAGGGCAATTTCACGAACGGTAATTTCTACGTGATCGCTGGGACGTGCATCCGTCAGCTCCAGAATGGACGTTTTGCAGATGCTCCAGCCATTGTAGGCAACAATTACCGCAGCGAACAAAGCGGCCCAGTCATCGGCACCCGACCAGCGCGGATCAGGTTTTAGAGCACTTCCAATGAGCGCGATGGAGATACCCACAAAGGTTGCGGCTGATGTGAACGCGTCGCTGCGATGGTGGAACGCGTCTCCTTTCACAGCCGAGCTTCCCAGATCGTCACCGACTCTTGAAACGACGCGAAAGAGTCTTTCCTTGACGGCGACCACGCCCACTACCACGAGAAGCGTCCACGCAGCTGGCATGGTATGGGGCGTGCGAATCTGGCGAACGCTATAGCTAGCGATATTGTATGCCGCAAACAACATAAACAGGCCAACGGCGGCGGTTGCGAGCGGTTCTGCCTTGCCGTGGCCATAGGGGTGATTTTCGTCAGCAGGCTTGGCGGATACTCGCAGACCGACATAAACCAGGATCGACGAAAAAACGTCGGTAGCAGATTCAATCGCATCAGCGATAAGCGCGTATGAGTGACCAAAAACTCCCGCGAGAGCCTTTATCAATGCGAGAATTACATTAATGCCAATCCCAACCAACGTGGCTCGCATCCCCAGATGCGCCGGATGTGATTGCATGCTTTCAGCTAACGAACAATGCGGTTGCGCGCCCGCCTATTCTGCGCTCATACCTCACGGTCACAGCTTGGACAGCATACGCTGTGTGTCCTCGTAGCGGCGGGGCCGTCTGCTCTCCCGAGGGTCGGACGCGCGCAATACGCCGCGCAAGACTATGAGCCACTGAATCCCTCATCATGAACGGAGAAATCAAGCGTGCTCGACGCGCCGCGTCCATGGCAGTTTGGTTCTTCTGACTGATTACGCTCCATCAACCCGTCATTCGTTCTGCCACCCTTCGCCAGAAAGTCGGCAGGCGGTCCACCGTTCGCAACGCGCTCGTTTTCGCAGGATCTCCGAACGCCTCAACCATCGCCCGCAAGGTCACGCCATGTGCAGCTACCTGCACGACCTCCACCTCATCGTCCTTACCGATGTCGCCCTCTTCGATCACACGGAGATACGCGCCGGGACGCAACGCTTGCTGAAACCGCTTGAGGAACGTGCGATCGTCAACCCGAATCCCAAGCTTGTAACATGGCAATCGCGGTTGCGACGCTTCGAGCAAAGCCGTCCCGATGCGCAAGGTGGTTCCGACGACAAGCGACGAGAGATCGATTCCTTCGGTAGTGATATTTTCGCCAAACAAGCCTGCTGAAGTCTGCATCTGCTCGACATCGCGCCAGTAATTATAGTCTTCACTCGCATAGGCATACACCGCTTTGTCCTGCCCACCGTGCACCGCGAGATCCGCCTGTTCATCGCCTTCGAGGTTGACGCCGCGAATCGCGACCCTTCCCATTGCGGGATATTTCCAGATTCCGGTGCGTACAACTTCACCGTGCCACTCTATTTCACGCACGACTCCGACATTAACCGAGATGACACGCGCATTCATCAGATTTGGGCTGCAGCGGAGAGGACAGAGAGAAATAGGCGTGCGGCGATCGATTGGCTCAGTGCGTGCAACTGTTGATTCATATCACCGTTATTGCGCCGGCAACGGAAAAACGCAAGAGTTATGCTTACAATGTTCACTTTAATTCGAGGCAACAAGATAGCGCCTGTGCGAATTCAGATGCGGAAACACGAGCAGCCCCACCCGCGAAAGCTTGTTCAGGTCGTTGCATTCGTCACCGCGTTAACCTGTGCTTTATCGATGTGCGCAGCCGTGCTATCGGCGCAAGCCCCGACAAGAAACGGTCTGGTGGTAGACGCTGCCTGGCTGACCAAGCACTTGAACGATCCCAATCTCGTCGTGTTGCAGGTTGGCCCACGGGCTGTCTACGACAGCGCCCATGTACGCGGAGCGCGGTTCGCCGAGATGAA
>JBBSTN010000118.1:0-8998 GCA_038235845.1 Gemmatimonadales bacterium
CAGTAATGCAATGACTCGCGTCCAACCCTCCCAACCTGCAGCGGCTTCTGCAGCGCGCAACAGCACCGCGGGTGTTAGTGTGGCTGGACTGTCAAGTCTTGGCGCGAGGATCCTGCTGGCCTGCCATGGCCGCCCCTCCTCCAATGCCCGCGTTGCAGCGCGGAGAGTAGAATCCTGACCGTCGATCGGTTGAACTTGCACGAGCGTGCTTCTTGCAACGTCAGTTGCTGGGCGCGCGCCCGCTCGCTCGCAAGCTGTGCCCATAACGAGCAGCAGCACAATTATAAGATGGAACCAGCCATGGCGAAGCAAAGTTAATTTCATAGCGATAGACCGCTCAACCGGAGATTTCAGTGGCAAAACCAGAAGCAAAATCGAGTACTACGGTGGATAGTAACAAGACGAACCAAACCGAATCGACACCCGACAAAGAATCGTCGCGGAATGGGTCCAGCGTGTCGCGGGAAGAGCTGATTGCTGGCCTCAATGACGATCTGGCACGGGAATACCAGGCTATTATCGCGTACGTCGTCTATTCGCAGGCGATCAAGGGTGCACAATACATGAGTATCGCGAAGGAGCTCGAAGTGCATGCCGGTGAAGAGCTGGCGCACGCGCTCATTGTCGCGAAACAGATCGATTATCTTGGCGGAGATATCACGGCTGTGGCCAAGCCGGTTAAGACATCTGACAAGGCAGTTGACATGCTGCGATTTGATCTGGAGAACGAACGCCAAACCATTCTCAACTATCGCGAACGACTCAAGCAGTGCGAATCACTCGGCGAATATGCAATCGCCGAGCATTTGCGTGAAATCCTGAAGGATGAGCAGGAACACCTCATCGATCTTGCGACGGCTCTCGGCGAGGATCCACCAAATCTTTCGACCGAAGGGCGATAGCATAGGTGTGACGTCGCCGCGACTTGGGTTGTGCTGTCAATTTTCCGACCAGCCGCAATTCAAGTTTCGCACAACAACTGCTGCATATCTGACAAGGCTTTTACGTCTGGAGTTTGCGGGGCAGACCGACGGCGAAACTCACGGTTCGTCGTCGGCGCTTCGATTTTACTCTGAGCTGGTAGCACACAATCTCGATACACTGGAGCGCGTGATTGTCTGGTGCAGTGAGCACGACGTGCGCGCTTTTCGCATTGGGGCTGACCTCTGGCCACGCGCTACCCATCCGCTCGTTGAGCCGTGGATCGAAAGGTTGTTCTCGAGTGAGGAGTTTTCGTCCATGATGACTCGCGTGAAACACGTAGCTGGAGAGAACGGCGTACGCCTATCGGAACATCCTGACCAGTTTCTCGTGGGAAATTCGCTTCGGCCTCACGTGGTTGAAAACACAATCAAGGAACTGGAGTGGCGCGGCAGGCTGGGTGAAGCGCTCGGCGTCGAGGTTATCTGTCTGCATGTCGGGACCGGCGCGCCTGATGCGAACTCAGCGCTTGATCGATGGGCGTCGACGCTGGAACGATTGAGCGGCGCGGTTACCTCCCGTCTCGCGTTCGAAAACGATGATCGTGTGTTTTCTCCCGAAGCGTTATTGCCGGCTTGTATGGAATGGGGACTACCTATGATTTACGACGTTCATCACCATCGGGTACTGCGCGATTCACTTAGCGAGGAAGATGCTACGGAGCTGTCGATTGCATCATGGGGTGAGCGAGAACCATACTTTCATATCTCCTCTCCCAGGGATGGTTGGGACGGGAAAAACTGTCGTGCTCACCACGACATGATCGACGTGTTCGACTGGCCGGCCGCGTGGTTAGAGCTGGCCGAATCAGGGCATTGCTTTACTGTAGACATAGAAGCAAAGGCTAAGGAGAAAGCAATCGCCGCACTGCAATCCACTCATCGATTCTCAACCCGCTGAACTTCTCGACATTTCGCGTACTACGTCATTGGCCTGTGCGAAGAACTCGCGAACATAGCCGAGCTGTTCGGACAGCATCCGAGCTGAATCGATTCGTTCCGCCGCAGCAATGAGCTTCTTGTTCGTCGAATCCATAGAATCATTTTTTGAAGTTTCGACCCTTGCAATGAGCTGACAAATGAGGAGCGAAGCTTCCCGCACGTCTCGTGAGTCCTGAGAGGACACGGGGCTGCGCTCGATGGCCGTTGCCCGGTCGCGGATCTCCTGAAGGGCACCGTTCGCTCTCTCGTCGGCAATGTCGGCGCGAGCAAGGAGCAGCGCCAGCCCATCAGCAATTCGGCGAATACCCTGCACCGCATCGTCGGTGGACACGTCCAGCTTACCCGTGGCGTCAGCGCCCCGGAAATATGTTGAATCATTCTGACCGGACGGTCGAGCATAGATGCGACTGCGTTCGGCGGCGGGAAGTGCCTGCACAGCACCGGTAGTCTCGACGGCGAGTAGATCCTGGACCGAGTATCCGCTGCTTGCTATTTGCCGGTACGTGAAGGTTGCAGCCGACACCACTACAATGATTACCGCCAGCCAGATCCACTTTCGTCCGCGCGATTTTTCATTGCTTTGCTTAGACATCATCGTGACGGTAGCGAGGAGTTTCGGGCACTATCGACATGTTTGCAGGTCAACATCGAGCTTTTCGTCACGCCTGATCAACACTTGTATAGCGCGACTTTTCCCGCCTATCGCACATACGATATTCCACTTTTCAGGCAGGTATTCCTGCGCATGCTGACTCGGACGCACTGATGGGTTTACATGCCAGGAAACCCCTTTTGCTCCCGATGGTACCGTAACCCATGATTCAATTTTGAAAGGAATCGAAACGGGGGTGCTGCGCGAGGAGTCTGGTTGCAGCACGGGCGACGTCTCCAGCGTGAATGCTTTGCTCAGTACTAATTTAGCGCCGGCGGGCGCACTGACGCGAAGAACAGAATGAAGTCGCGCATTCCCTGCTGCTTCGTAAAGTCGCAGGAATGCTGCGCGTGCATTGGAGCCCGGATACGCACCCGTGCCAGCATACTGGTCGACGACAAATGAATATGCCGGATGAAACGATCGCTGACCCGGTGTGTTCTCGAACGTGAATGCGAGCGTCCCGGCGCCGTAGTAGGCAGTCTCTTCCATCGTGCCACTCGCAACATAGTAGATCTCGGGCCACGGGCCGGCAGGCCAGTTCATGTCTCGACCCAATTCCTGTGCGAGGGAATCGTATACCACAACGTCTGCGGGAATTGGTTCTTCGGCGGCACTGGGCACGCGCAGTACTTTCGCATCCGGCGTATGATTGCTGAGCGCTACAACAACCTGGTTGGCACTCATTATTTCTCGAATGTTCTGGATTTCGGGTTCCGAAAACGGAGTCTCTCCTCGGGAGCTACCGCCGCTTACTCCTATCGTGGCACCTCCGCCTCCCCAGAAAGCTCCGTAATTACGGTTGAGATCAACGCCGGCGTTTGAATTTACCGGAGCTGCGCACTCGGCCCACGTGGGGACCTTACCCATCTCGATTCGACAGTTCTTTCTCTTTTGCTCATTGAGATAAGTGCGCGACATTTCATAGCCGTCGGGATTTACTACCGGCACAACGATGAACCGAACGCTGTCCAGCAAGCGCGAGATCTTTTCGTCGACCTGGTCGGACCGAAGCACATCCCAAATGAATTCCATCGTCAGTTCGACAGTTGGCCATTCACGCGCATGATGCAGTCCAGTCATTAAAAAGACGGGCTTCCCGGAGCTCGTGTTCACGTCGCGCGATATCTCGAGCGCCCAAACCCGCTGGCCGAGCAGGGACCGGTGGTTGAGCTCAAAACGTTTTACGAGAGTCGGATTCTTCGCCGCAATGCTTTCGAGCTCGCTGTTGGTTTCGCTGAGTGTGCGATAGGTCACCCGTCCGGTTGGCAAAGACGAGGGAAACTTGAGCGGTTCCGTAGCTGCGGTATTCGTTGGCGTGGTTCGCGTGCTGGGCGGCGTCTGCGAACGCATTTGTGAAGGAGCAGCGAGAGTCAGGATTACAATAGTGGAACAGAAGCGAAGAAGGCGGTGAGAGACCATGGTCATATCTTACGCTCGTGAATGAGGTACATATTGCTGGTATGGGAATTTCATGACCGAACACGTCACTTCGCTTACAACCAAGCTCGATCTACCAATACTACTTCCGGACGCCCCTGGAGAGCAGGATGAGTGTGTGGAACGACTGGTACAGCTTCTGGAAGGTGAAGAAGGAGTTATCCGGGCGCACGTCGTGGCTTCGCGTGAGCTGTCGAGTAGTGCTTCAGCGGGAGCGCGGGAGTGTGGGGGAACCGACGTAGCTCAGCTGTGCATGCACTATGATCCCGAACTGCTGACGCTTGCGCGGATCACGGAGATTGCTGAAAGCGCAGGTGCGCATCTCACGAAGCGATTTGCGCATGTTGTGATTCCTTTTCACGCGATCGGCTCGGAGGACAACGGACGGCGGTTGGAGTCGGGATTGCGGGCCCTCCGCGGGGTCACGAACGCCAGCGTCAATCATCCAGGCCAGGTTGCGCGAATTGAGTACGACACTCGTCAAACCAACGTGTCGCTGATCGAGCAACGATTGAGGGAGCTGTCGAACGGTCGATCGGATTCGGAGGCGGAGAGCGCCATGATCCCGACGTCCGGTGTGTCCGGCGCCGACTCAAAAGTACTGGTGCAAGGTGATAAGCGTTCGCTCGAATCGATGGGTTGGTATGACAGAAACAGGGAGCTTGCGTGGAGCATTGTCGCGGGCGTGTTGCTCACAGCTGGTTGGTTGATTGACAGCTTTGGGAATGTTTCGGCTCGCATCCCGCTCGCACTTTATATCGTTTCGTACGCATTTGGTGCGCGCGACAACATTGCGCATTTCGTTGCCGATCTGAAGAAGGGGAAGTTTCACTTCAACATTGACTTTCTCATGGTAGTCGCCGCAATTGGCGCGGCGATCCTCGGGCAGTGGGTTGAAGGTGCTCTGCTGCTGTTTCTCTTCAGTCTGGGGCATGCGCTTGAGCATTACGCACTGGGCCGTGCTCGACAGGCAATAAGTGCTCTGGCCGAACTCGCTCCCACGCGCGCTGTGGTTATACGGGACGACGACGGTGTGCAGCGTGACGTAGAGGTTCCCATTGAGCAAGTTCGACCGGGTGATCTGGTCGTCGTAAAACCTGCTGGGCGATTTCCTGTTGATGGCGAGGTCGCCGATGGGCGATCCAGCGTAAATCAGGCGCCGATCACGGGCGAAAGTGTGCCGGTGGACAAGGCGCTCGGTGATACGGTTTTCGCGGGATCGGTAAATGGCGAAGGTGCACTCGTGGTTGTCGTTACTGCGGCAATCGGCGACAGGACCCTCGACCGCGTCATCTCGCTGGTGGCGGAAGCGGAGACGCAAAAAGCGCCCACACAACAGTTCACCGACAGGTTCGAACGTGTCTTCGTGCCAATCGTTCTTGTCGCGGACTTGCTGCTAATTGCATTGCCGCCACTGCTCGGAATCTGGCCTCTTGAACAGTCTTTCTATCGGGCCATGGCTTTGCTGATTGCCGCGTCACCCTGCGCACTTGCTCTTGGCACACCGGCTGCTGTGCTCGCAGGAATCGCACAGGCAGCACGGCGCGGTGTGTTGATAAAAGGCGGCGCTTATCTGGAAGCGCTTGGCGGAATTCAGGTGCTGGCTCTCGACAAGACTGGAACAATAACTCGAGGCGAACCCGAAGTTACGAACATTGTGCCGTACGCGGATACAACGGAAGACGAATTGCTACGTGTCACGGCCTCGGTGGAGCAACGTTCACAGCATCCTCTGGCGCGCGCTATTCTCGCAGCAGCCCTGCAACGAAAGCT
The DNA here is from genome assembly GCA_038235845.1 of Gemmatimonadales bacterium. Taxonomy (GTDB): domain Bacteria; phylum Gemmatimonadota; class Gemmatimonadetes; order Gemmatimonadales; family Gemmatimonadaceae; genus Gemmatimonas. The sequence goes on from JBBSTN010000118.1 coordinate 5,788, forward strand.
GTCGGTGCCCGCCGCAGGCGAACTTGAGGCAATAACCGGTCGTGGAATTAGATCATCGATTGACGGTAAGGAGGTGTTCGCGGGACGTCTGCTGATGTTCGAGGAGATGGCCGACGGAAACACTGATTTCATTCCTGCGGAGATAGGGACTGCCGTGCGGGAAATGGAGTTAGCGGGCAGGTCGACGATGGTCGTCAGAAGAGATAACGCATGGTTGGGCGTGATCGGGTTGGCTGACGTTCCACGGGACGGCGTAGCAGCGACATTGCAAGCGCTGCGCCGGGTGGGTATTCAAGAGATCGTGATGCTAACGGGAGACAACATTGGCGTGGGAAGGGCAATTGGGAAGGCAGTCGGAATCGACGATGTGCGAGCGGGGATGTTGCCCGAGGACAAGGTTGCAGCGATAAAGGAGCTTACCGCTAGGGTGAAGGTTGCGATGGTTGGCGATGGTGTAAACGATGCGCCGGCATTGGCGCATGCCACGGTTGGAATCGCAATGGGCGGCGCGGGGACAGCGGCCGCCCTGGAGACGGCAGACGTCGCGCTGATGGGTGACGATCTGTCGCGACTGCCATTTGCAATCGGGCTCAGTCGCCGCGCACGGAGAATCATTCAACAGAACCTGTTTATCGCTCTGGGCGTGATATGTCTGTTGGTAATTGCGACTGTTAGCGGAGTGATTGGCATCGGGCCAGCAGTGGTGATGCATGAGGGAAGTACTCTGGTGGTTATACTGAATGCGCTGCGACTGCTACGTTACGCGGGGCCGGAAATGACGACGGCTTGAATCGCCGTGGTGGGCGGACCTATCAGAATTTTTGTGTATGAGTCATAACTCTGTGTTACGGAGGTTGTTATGGCTCGAGCTAAGAAGAGTGTTCAAGAGAGCCTTGGAGACTCGGCGCGCGCCGAGTCGCTAAGGCTGCCAGATGACTGGCTCGATCAGGTCGCGGCACAGGTGGAGACGCACGAGGATTTCAATCAGCTCTACCGGCAGTTCCAGAAGGCCATCGCTGAAAGGGTGCTCAAGGGCGAGCTCACGCATCATCTGGGCTACCCGGATGGCGGTGAGCGGGGCGCCGACGGCAATGCGCGAAATGGCACGAGCCGGAAAACGATCCTCACCGAAAATGGTGCTGTCCCGCTCGATATTCCGCGAGATCGGCTGAGCTCATTCACGCCCCAGTTTGTGCCCAAGGGAGTGCGGCGACTCCCGGGTTTTGATGAGACCGTATTACAGCTCTACGCACGGGGCCTCACTACGCGTGAGCTCCAGGGCCAGCGTGACGCCAATGCCGAACATCGGGGTATGGCGATCGACGAATACGCTTTACGGTGAGATGGGGGTCGGCATCGGATTTCGCTTCAACAACATGGTGACGATTACTCCCGCCTTTCGTGCGCCGTTAAGCGACGACCGCAATGCCGCAATGGAGCAGCAGACGTTTTCGCTTTCCGCGTCGGCCCACTATCGAAAATAGCGTTTGGATTGAATAGCGACTACGCTCCTCGTCCCAAGAGTGGCGCCGCTCCGATTTCAAGCGGTTAGTGCAGCGTGTACAGGTAAGCTGCCATATCCCGCGCCGCGCCGTCCGTCACACCCATGTTCGGCATGGCCGTTCCGGGCTCGATAGACTGTGGCACCGTAAGCCAGGTAATGAGTCGCTCGGGGTCGTTGGGCACTTCGCCAGCAATGACGCGTCGCTCAGCCCAATTATTGAGCGGCGGGCCTACCACACCGTTCGCGCCACGCACGCCCGCGATCTCATGGCACGAGCCACATCCATATTTCTGGATGGCGATACGTCCCCGCGCTGGATCACCGCCCCCCACGAGCCGATCCGACGAGTGAGCCGACGGGGCTCCGCAGGCGCTGAGCGCCATCACCGCGAGTAGAAGGCCAAACCGGCGCCTCGTTGGCGCGCCTCGCAAAGGAGCTCGCGCATTATTTGTGATCAAGAGACGATCTCCACCGGACGCGCGGCCGACCATAGTCTGCGGCTGCGCGTTCGGATCCGCCGCTCGTCGTCACGCATCCACGCCAGAAATAGCCACGCGGCCGCCCCTACGTACACCAGCCCCGCCGGCACCCACATTATGAGGCCCGCCAATTGCTGATCCGCAAGCAGCGTTGTACCCCACGAGCCTGCGCCCGGGCCGTGGGCCGGATACCACGGGGAGCGCGCGAACATCAGCACCGCACCGAGCGCGCCGCTCTGCGCGAGCGTTGCGCCGACAAGCAGCAGCCCTGCCCCGTGACCGAGGCGTCGCCGACCAAGCGGCTGCACCACCACCCACCAGAAGAGCAGCGCCGTGACAAAGAACGAGAGGTGCTCAAGAGCATGAACCGGCCGACGGGCAAGCGCCGCCTGGTAGGGCCCGGGAAAGTGCCAGAACCAGAGCGCGAGGGTGTGAACGACCAGAACAACCCCCGGCGCCGTGAGTGTGTGTACCGTCCGCCGAAGGGTCGGGTGGGCTGTCCACCATCCGCCGACGTTGCGACGTCCGCCGTGCGGCAGCGTCCATAGCAGCGGCAGAAGCGGCGCGCCCACCACCCACAGCGGCGCCGCGACGAGGATCAGCAGAAGGTGTTGCACCATATGCGCGCTAAACAGCGCCTCCGCCATCGCATCCAGCGGCGAGGCGAGCGCCAGCAGCAGCGCCACCGTACCGGCGGCGAACGCACTCGCCTGACGAAGCGAAACGCCGCGCCCCCGACCGGCCACGCGCCACATGGCGCGCACGCCGATCGCGTAACCCGCGACCGGCACGAATAGCAGCAGGAGCTCGAGTGGGTCGGCGCCCCAGTGCGTCCATACGTCGTGCGGGGCGGGCACAAGCCCCGGATGCGCCCACGCAGCTCGCGGCGCGAGCGCGGCCCCCGCAGCGGCGGTCACCACCACCGCCGCGCGCACCGCGGCGGCCCGCCCCCGACACCCCGCCCGCACCGCCGCGGCCCGCGCCCGGCACTCCGACCCCCTTCGCCGACTCATCCGCCGCAGTGGCTTGGCGCCACGAACGCCACCGTTATCGCCCGAAGCAAGATGCCGTAGGAGAACAGCGCGCACGAGAGAAGTGCCGCCCGCGCCATAAAACGGCGCCGGTCTACGTCGGTGTCGCCCATGCCCGTGTCGTCGCCGAGCACCGCGTGAGCACGCCACGCCAGTACGCCAGCCCCGAGCGAGACAACCAGCATCGCGAGCCCTAC
>JBBSTN010000119.1:0-8944 GCA_038235845.1 Gemmatimonadales bacterium
GCGAGATTGGCGGCAGAGGTGAAGAGTGATGGTTCGAGCGCCATCCAGGTGCGTGCAACGGGATCTGGATTGGCAACGGGAACCAACTGCACGCGCCCGGTGGCAGCGCTTATCACTGCAGTAGCGGCATGCCGAAAATAGCTCCGTACGTCTCCTGCGATCATCCATTGCTGACTTAGCGGATAACTGTCCGACGAGCTGTAGAGATCCACCACCCAGTAAAGCATTTCATCCACAACCAAGGGTGTGACCTGTGTGCCCTGTGCGAAAACGGGTGCGAGAAGCTGAACGCGCTCACGCACATCGCGATGCGAAACAAATTTTATCTCGGGTGCGGACGAGCTATCCTCGGTCAGGATCGACGGGTCTCGCATCGCCCACGCGTGAGCAAGCCGAGACGCGAGCGAGGTGAGCCGGGACCCGAGTATCACATCAGCACTATCGGTAATAAGAACATGATCGGTGTAACCAGGTGCAACGACTGGTTGACCCGGGCGCGAATCATCATCGTCAACAGCCGACGTCAGACGAAGATAGATGCTCGAATCTCTCAGCATTGGTTGCGAGACATCGGCGGTACGCACGCTCCATTCATCAGCTCCCGGCGCGACCGGTCTGGCGAACAGCGTCCCGATCGAGCCGTTCTCGATCGACATGAATCCTGGCGTGGCTGAAATCCGCCCCGGGCGATTGCCGCCCTGCATATGCTCGCGAATCGACGCTGCGTCCCAAAGAGACGCATACCGGGAGACTTCCGAAGCAGGCATACGAACCGATTTCGCGTTGGCCAGTCGAGACCCGACCATACGTATGCCGTCCACATCGTAGGCTCGTCGACTTACAAGTGTGCGGGTTGCCTGATAACCGACGTCGCGGGTGGACTGATTCCCAATGAGATCGCCACGCGCCAGAAACGAAGGTAGTGTGTGGCGAAGACCGACTGCGGCGAACAGCACCACACTTACGGTCACAAAAGCAATGCGGAGCTGTCCGAACCAGCCGGCGCGGAGCACGAGCAGCGCGGCAACTCCACAGAGAATCGAAAGTACGAGATCTACTTTGAGCGTTACGACGTGGTCAACGCGCAGAAACAGTCCGTCCGGACCACTTCCGCTCCTGAGCAGATCGAAGGCGTCGAGTCGGTAATTCCACGCAAGAAGGAGCAGCACGCAGGCACCTAGAACCGAGAGGTGTCGCCGAACATGAGTCGAAACCCTGACGCGTCTGCCGTCAAACCGGAGGGACCGCATCAGCGCGTACAATACCATCACGATCGCCACCATCGAGACGATCGCCATCATTGCCCAGATATAAAGAGTCTCCTCGAGTGGGAGCCAATAGACGTAGAAGCCGAGATCCCGGTCGAGGTAACCTTCGATTTCTCCGAAAGGCACGCCGTGTCGCACTAGAGACACCAGGGTCCAGTCGTCGATTGGCGCAGCTAGCGCAAGGCCGACGAGCATCGAAAGAATTATGGTGATCGACAGCAGGCGCGCAGCCGGGATCATCGCGATCATTTCTATATTTGCAACTCGCGACGGCACGGCCACAGCACGAATGGTGAGCCGGATAGCGTGAAAGTTGGCGAACGCGAATATAGAACCCACTAACCATAGACCGCCCTGCAGCAAGAGCGTGTCGGTTACCCGTTCCCACCAGAGGGAAGTTGCCGCCATCGCGCTGTACCACTGGTGACTAACGATCAGCGAGCTTACGGCACGACCGGCGAGCAACAGCAGCGCCGAAATCGCGATCGCGCGGATGAGCCAGCGGCGCGACCGCATTATCAGCCCTTCACGAAATGCTTCAGAGCCTGACGCCCTGAGTGATGAGCCACGATTCAATTTCGTCGCGAATCTCTTCCAGCTTTTCCGTTGTGCTGGCCTCGAACCGTGCCACTATTACCGGCTGAGTATTCGACGCGCGCAACAAGCCCCATCCATCCTCGAATATCACTCTTACGCCGTCTACCTCGATTACTTCATGAATCTCGCGAAAATGTCTGGCGGCTCGATCTACGATCTCGAATTTCGTTGCGTCGTCAGCGTTTATGCGCAACTCCGGAGTCGAAACGAACATCGGCACGTCTGATAAAAGCTGGTCTACCGTCTTACCGGCGTCCGCGACAATGCGAAGCAATCTCGCTGCTGCATAGAGCGCATCGTCGTGACCATAAAATCCTTCCGCGAAGAACATGTGGCCGGACATCTCTCCAGCCAACGGTGCATTCATCGACTTCATTTTTTCCTTGATAAGCGAATGCCCTGTCTTCCACATTACCGGCACTCCACCGGCAGCCGTAACTCCGTCGGTCAACGCCTGTGAACATTTGACATCGAAGATGATAGACTGACCCTGTCCCGTTCGCTCGAGAACGTCGCGCGCGTAGAGTAGCAGGATATGATCTCCCCAAATGATCCTGCCATTTGCATCCACCACTCCAATTCGATCTCCGTCACCATCGAATGCTATTCCAAGCTCGGCGCCTTCGCGCTTAACGGCCTCAATGCAGGCCTCGAGATTTTCGGGAACGGTGGGATCGGGATGGTGGTTGGGAAACGTGCCGTCACTTTCGGTAAAGAGACCAATCGCATCGATGCCCAACGCCGTCATCAGCTGCGGAGCGACAAGCGCTGCAGCTCCATTGCCGCAGTCGTAGACCGCACGAATCGCGGAGCCATCCGAGCGGGCTATTCGTCCGACGCGTTGTACAATGTCTTCGACATAGCGATCTATCACGTTGACATGCTTTACCGTGCCGACACCGGCCGGGAAACTCTCTGCGAGGATAAGCTGGTAGAGCGCTTGAATGTCTGCGCCGTGCAGGCTACCCGTGCCGACACACATCTTGAAACCGTTGTACTCAGGTGGATTGTGCGATCCCGTGATCTGAATGCCGCCGACCACTGCTTCATGGTGCAACGTCCAGTAGACCAGCGGAGTGGGCACGACCCCAATGTCAATTACGTCGTAGCCACTTTCGGTGAGGCCACGCACCAGCGAGTCGCGTAGCGGCCCCCCGCTGGGACGATTATCCCTTCCGATGACCACCGCACCATGCACATTGCGCTCAGCAAGAAACGCTGCATATCCACGTCCGAGTTGATACGCCACCTCGGGCGAAAGATCGCGGTCAACCACCCCACGCACATCATACTGTCTAAAAATTGTTCGGCTGATAGTCATTTTTCTGATTCGAGGCCTGTCATCGTCGCGATTATCAGCGAAGCTCAGCTGATCGGAACACGCGGACCGCGGGCGGCTTGGTCTCGTGCTTCACTTCAACAAGACTTGCCTGCGGCACTGCCCGCCGGGCGAGAGAAATTACAGGTGTTGGATAAACTCCAAGCACGAGAAGGAGTATGGCGGCGAACGCAATTATGCCACCGCTCGTAGCGGCTACTCGCGGCTCAACGACGGTAGGCGTACCGGTATCGACCCTGGCGCGCATGAACATCGTCGAGACCACGTTGAGATAATAGGCCGCCGATACGACACTGCCGACTACAAGCACGATTGAAAGCGTGGTCTGCGGCACCGTCGCCTGAAGTGCGGCCTGGAGTATATACCACTTGGCAAAGAAACCCATTCCGCCAACGATGGGCATGCCGAGAAACGCCAGAAAAAAGACTGCCATGGCTACGGCAATGCCGGGCCGTACCAGCCAGAGACCAGCTATATCGTCAAGAGTTGGTGCGCTGTCACGTCCTTTGTTGACGACAATCAGAACAGCAAATGCACCCATCGTTGCGAGAGTGTACGAAAGGGCGTAGAAAACAAGGGCGGTCGACCCGAGCGTGGAGTTGGATACGATCGCAACGAGAAGATATCCGGCGTGTGCAATACTCGAATAAGCGAGCAGTCGCACAAGATTTCGCTGACTGAGAGCGAGCACGTTACCGACTACCATTGTGATTGCTGCCAACCACCACATTGCAGGATGCCAGCGTTCCACTGCGGTGCCTAGTGATTCGAGCATGAGTCTGATGAACGCGGCAAACGCAGCGGTCTTGACCACCGCCGCCATGAACGCAGTCACAGGCAGAGGCGCTCCGTCATAGACATCGGGTGTCCAAAGATGAAACGGGGCAGCGGCAACCTTGAAGGCGAAACCCACCATGACGAGAGCAACGCCGAGAATGAACAGCGCGTCCAGAGAAGGATGCAGGGTTGCCCACGCGGCGATGTCCACGTAGCGTGTACTTCCGGTAGCGCCGAAAAGCAGGGCCATGCCGTAGAGGAGAAATCCGGTGGAAAACGAGCCCAGAAGAAAATACTTCATGGCCGACTCCGCACCCCGTGAACTTCGCCGATTCACTCCCGCCAACACATAAACCGCGATCGACATCAACTCAATGCCGAGGAACACGAGCATCAAATCGCGTGCAGCCACAAGGATCATCATGCCCACCAACGCGAGGAGCATCAGGACTGGCACTTCCGGACTGTAGGCTCTGCTCTTGCCATGTTCGACTTCCAGCAGCAGGAGAGAAAGTCCTGTGCCCAACAGCAGTATCAAATCAATGGCCCACCGAAAGCCGTCTGCAGCAATGCGATCATCCGCAGTACCCGAAACACCATCTCCCCACGAGATGATCACTGCAATGGCCACGATTGCACATAACATCGCACCCCACCGGGCAATCGCCACGGTGCGCTCCCCACCCTCAGCCCAACCTTCAACGTTGCCTTGATCCTTCCATACAGTGGCAAGCAGGAGAACCATCGCACCGACCGCAAGGATTAACTCGGGAGCAAGTACCCGGAACAGCGAACCGGCGTCTATTGCCATACCCATGCCTATTTTACCACCGAAAGATTGACATTCGGCAACGTGGCATTCGGACCGAATCGCACTGCCTCAACAACCCCAATCGACGATCGATCGATTCTCTGGAGAATGGACTGCGGAGCGACGCCAATCCAGATCATGGCGACGGTGAATACCGTCATTACCGCCAGCTCCCTTCTATTCAAATCGCCAATCAGACGACTCTCCGCGTCATCGTTGCGATCAAAAACGAGCCTCTGTACTGCTCGCAGGCCATAGATGGCAGCGAAGATCACTCCTGTCGTGGCGAACGTCGCCAACACCGGACGTTCGACAAAGGAGCCAAGCAGAACCAGAAACTCTCCTATAAATCCACTTGTAAGCGGCAGACCGAACGTCGACAGTATCGCGACCACAAGCATGACGCTGAATGCCGGCATGATACGGGCAAGATTGCCAAAGGCTCGCATATCAGTTGTGCCGCGCCGATCCTGAAGCATTCCAGCGAGAATAAAAAGTGCGCTGGTGGTGATTCCATGATTCACCATGACCATTACCGCTCCTTCGATGCTTTGCTGCGTGAGAGCAAAACAACCGAGCATAATGAAGCCAACGTGACTAATCGAGCTGTACGCAACCAAGCGTTTGAAATCATGCTGGGCCATCGCGAGCAACGCACCATAGATGATCCCGACTACCGAGAGCACGAGAATAGTGGTCCTGATGGTCGGATCGAGAGCCGCCAAAGGGAACATCGGGATTGCAAACCGGAGAATCGCATACATCCCCACCTTGAGACCGAGCGCAACGGCAGCAAATGTTGGTGCTGAACTTTGCGCATCTGGCAGCCAAGTGTGAAATGGAACAAGCGCTGACTTGACGGCAAAAGCGACGAAGAATGCAAGAAAGAGATAGATCTGAACATCTCTCGGCATCTGCACCGCGATCAGGTGATCAATATGGAACGACGTGCCGCCACCAAGATTCCAGAGCACGAGGATCGCGACCAGCATGAGGAGCGACCCAAGCAGCGTAAACAAGACGTATCGCGCAGATGCGCGTACGCTATTGCCGGTGCCCCATATACCGATGAGAAAATACATCGGTATGAGCATCAGCTCCCACGCCAGATAAAAAAGCAACAGATCGAGCGAGACAAAAATACCGACAATGCCTGACAGGAGCACCAGCGACAGCGCACCAAAGGCTCTGGTCTTCACAACGATGTTATTCCAGGAGCCCAGAAATGCCAACGGAAATACCACTACGGTCATCACCACCATGGCCACCGCCAGACCGTCAACGCCAACGCTAAACATCGCGCCGATGTCAGGCAGCCATGGAAGGTCCACTCTTGCCTGCCAGCCTCTCACGCCTGAATCAAAAACGCTCCAGAGGACGAGCCCAAGCACGCCCTCGATTGAAAGAGCAGCAACGGTAAGCCTGCGTGCGTCAATGCCACCACGGCTCTGCGCGTCCGAAACTTCGTGGCCGAAGAAGCGCACAATGACTGCAGCGATGAGCGGAAAAAAAATCATCGCGGGGAGCACCCACGCGGATGCGCCGATCGAAAGAAGGAATTCACGCATTAATGTTGACCGTCTATTGGAGTGTAAATGCGGCCAACATTGCCACGGCGCCAGCAGCTACTAGCCATGCGTACTTTCCTACGTCCCCGTCCTGTATACGGCGACCTACCAGCCTCGCTGCTCTCGCGAACAATCCTCCTGAGTAGCTGAAGCCACGATCGACACCTCTCTCAACGCCTCTGGAAAGTACGATGTCGGCAAAAGCATTCAGCGGGCGAACGATGATGCCGCTTACGGCTGCGTCGACACCATAGGCTCGATTGAGAATTCCGGCAACCCCGGTATCCTGGGGTGAGCCGCTCTTGTCAGCGATAACGCCCCGGTAACGAAAAGCTCCGTAGCCCATTCCGACGACAGCCACGGCCACAGCAACGGCAACAAGAATCAACTCGGTATTGTGGGAGAGAGCGCTGCTTCCCGCCAGAACAAGAGTGCTGGAGCCGACCACTGGTTCCAGCCAATGTTCAAGTAACCCTATCGGTCCAATGGGCAGTATCTCGGGCAGATTGAGCCAGCCACCTACAAGCGCGAGCGTGCCAAGAATCAAAACCGGGACAGTCATCACTGCTGGCGCTTCGTGCAGGGCGTCCTCTTCTTTATCGCCGGTGCGGTTGCTTCCCGCAAACGTGAGTACCATCAGACGCGTCATGTACACGGCGGTCAGAAGTGCGGTGAGAAGACCCATCACATAGATCGCGTACAGAATAGTGTTACCGGGAATTCCAAGCACCGACGCTGACGCGAGAGGCGAGCCGCCAGCACGCGCAAAAACGGACGAAAGGATTTCGTCCTTTGAGAAGAAACCGGAAAATGGCGGAATACCGGCGATTGCAAGTGTTGCCACGCCCATTGCTGCTGCGGTGGCGGGCATGAATTTTCTCAGTCCGCCCATGTTTCGCATGTCCTGAGCGTCGTCATGCCGATGCGTCTGGTCGTACGCATGGTGCAGTGAGTGAATTACAGAACCCGCACCAAGAAACAGCACGGCCTTGAAGAAGGCGTGTGTAACAAGATGAAAGACGCCAGCGGTGTACGCACCGGCGCCGACCGCGACAAACATGTATCCGAGCTGCGAAACCGTGGAGTAAGCCAGTACACGTTTGATGTCCCATTGGCGCAATGCGATTGTCGCTGCAAACAACGCAGTCAAGGCACCCACAGAAGCTACCACGAGAGACGCGGACGGAGCGGCTGAGAAAATGGGAGAGGCGCGCGCAATCAGATAAACGCCCGCCGTCACCATCGTTGCCGCATGGATGAGGGCCGAGACCGGCGTTGGCCCCGCCATTGCGTCGGGCAGCCACATGTAGAGGGGCAACTGCGCACTCTTGCCAGCGCATCCCAGGAAGAAAAACAGCGCAATCGCGACAAGCAGCGAGGAAGATAAACCGCCGAGCGAGGAGTGCGCACCGACAAAGTCGAGCGTACCCGCGTTTGCCCAGAGCAGGAACATCGCTACGAGAAAACCGAAATCACCAATGCGATTCACAATGAAGGCCTTCTTGCCTGCCTCTACGTTTGCCCGCTCGGAGAACCAGAAGCCGATGAGCAGATATGAGCAAAGCCCAACGCCTTCCCAGCCAACGAAGACCACAGCGTAGCTGGAGCCAAGAACCAGCACGAGCATGAACGCGACAAACAGATTCAGGTAGGCGAAATATCGCGCATAACCCGCATCAGCTTTCATGTAACCAATGGAGAAGAGGTGAATCAGCGCACCAACTCCCGTAATCACCAATGTCATCAGCATCGATAGCTGATCGAGCTGAATTCCCCAGTCGATGCTTAGCGTGCCAACGGGCATCCACGAAGCATAGTTTCGTACGAACGGAGCGCTGAGTTCGCTGCCCGCTATCTTTATGAAAATCGCGCAGGCCAGGGCGAACGCGAGCAGCATGACTCCAGAGGCAACAGTGGAAACGAGCGCCTTGTTACCGCCCCCCACCGTAACAGCACCGGGAGTGCCGTGCGAGCGAAAAGCGATTACGCCATTTACCAATGCGCCCAGTAACGGAAGCAGCGGTAACAACCACACCAGCTCCGCGATCGAACCGTCGAGTGAACTTGTCATCCGCGAAGCGTGCGCAACGAGGAAAGATCAACGGTTCCGAAATGTCGGAACATCGAGATCACTATTGCCAATCCCACGGCCGCTTCCGCCGCGGCTATCGTCATTACCATGATTACAAAGACCTGACCCGAGACACCATGCATCTTGGCGAACGTTACAAACGACAGGTTTACGGCGTTGAGCATGAGCTCTGCACACATGAATAGAATGATGGCGTTTCGTCGGGTGAGCATACCGACCACACCTATACAGAACAGTACGGCAGAGACAACCAGGGATTCCGCAATCAAGTTGTCACCCGCTTCTTTGCAAGCAACACCGAACCGATGATGGCGACCAGCAGTGCAATGCTGGTGAGCTCGAACGCCACGAGGTAGTCTGAAAAGAGCGACGCGGCAACCGGCGCGACAACATTGTCCTGCGCCTCAGCAAGAGGAAGACGCGGAAGCTTGCTGCGCAGTACCACAAGGAGATTGGCCAGCAACGAGAGCCCGATAAAACCCGCCCCCACCC
>JBBSTN010000120.1:0-8935 GCA_038235845.1 Gemmatimonadales bacterium
CGAGATTTTCCAGAGTCTCGATCTTGCTCAGCGGGGCGACAGTCTTTGTGCCTGGGGCAATGGTGTGGTAGAGGGTCCCCGCGGAAAGGTGGACCCAGACAGTCGGCCGAAAAAAAGACTATATCAGCTACTGCCGAGTGTGTTACAGGAGCGCGAGTGGGGCGACGCTGTCACCGCGGTGGTGAGTCTCGACCTTGGCCCCGGAGGCGGTCACGTGGAGGCGGTCAGCGAATGGGAGGCTAAGGAGGATGCGGAAAACGCAGCCGCGAGCGGGGACGAAGCGATGAATCACGCGGAGATGTAAAAATTACCCAATTTCTGCTCCTACTCGTTTACACTGCGACGCTGCTACTGCCTGGAGCGTACCTCGTCGCCGTGATCGATACCCTGCTGTCGAGTTGGGTGGCCGGAGCACCTGTCAGGTTTCGCCAGGCGCTATCTCTACCAGTCCAGAAGGGCGCTCTGAGCCTGATGAAGGGGCAGACCGTCACCGAACGCCCCGACAACGTGTTGTGGGCGCTTGCGCCTGCACTCGTGGGAGCAAGCGCTGCCACCTGTCTCGCCCTTGTTCCCCTCTCAGCCAATGGCGTAGCAGCACAGGTCGAGTCGGGCATAGTGTACTTCGGCGCAGCAATGGCGTTGGTAATGGTTGCGGTCTACTTAAACGGGTGGAGCGCCAACTCGATGTTCTCCGTGATTGGCGGATACAGATTTATCGCGCTCGCCCTCTCCTATGAGATGCCGCTGGCGCTGGTGCTGATCGCCGCGGCGCTCCCGGCGCAGTCGCTTTCCGTGAGTGATATCATCGACTCTCAAGCCGGCCTGTGGAACGTGGTCCGCCAGCCTCTCGGTCTGCCGCTTTATCTCATCGCCTCGTCAGGCCTCGCATTCTGGGGCCCGTTGAATTTTCCCGACGCGAACGATCTGGGCGGCGGCACCGAGATCGAGCTGTCCGGAGTCGACCGACTTCTCTGGCGCGGCGCCCATCTGTCCCTGGTAGTAGCTGCCGCCGCAATGGGGGCTGCCGTTTTTCTAGGCGGATGGCGGGGGCCGTACCTGCCGGGACCTCTCTGGATGTGCGCTAAAACAATTGCTCTCATCGCCATAATCCTTTTCGCCGGACATACATTTGCTCGCGTGCGTCTGGAATGGTTTGTACGAATAGCTTGGACGATACTCATTCCCGCGTCGCTGATAGATGTCTTTGGCGCCGGCATCACTGTGCTCCTGAGCAAGCCACAGTGACAATAACCGATGTTCTCTTCGCACTTTTTGCAACTACTGCAGTTGTGTCTGCGTGGCGTGTCTTTCGCGCTGATTCTATGGTAAGGGCCGCGTACTGGCTCATGGCGTCGTTTATTGCCGTCGCTTTCATTCTCGTTCTTCTCGGCTCCGAGTTCCTGGGCATCGTGCTCGTGCTCATGATGGCCGGTGAGATGACGATCATGGCTGTGTTCATGATCATGTTCATGATGAATCCGGCGGGGTTGAATCCGATGATGATGGTCCATCAGCACCGCACAGCCATTCTTGCCGGGACAATGACATTTCTGGGACTGGGGTCTGTTGCGTTGTTTGGCGTATTTCCTTCCGCGGTCGCTCCCCTTGAACATGCCCCCAGCCTACGGACCGCTCAACTCGGAACCGAATTACTCGGAGATTCAATGTTGGTGTTCGAGACTGCGGGAGTAGCGTTGCTGGCCACCATGATTGGCGCCATTGCCATAGCGAGCAATCGCGGGCGATATGGCGAAGGAGACGAGGGGTCGGTTGAACCCGATATCGACAGTTCGAGCAAACACCAATGAGCATTCAACTAGTGCTTTTATTGGCTGCTGCGCTTTTCGGAATCGGTGTGTACGGAGCGTTGAGCCAACAGTCTTTCGTTATGATCATGATGGGTCTCGAGCTCATGCTCAACGGCGCCATTCTGGCTGCCGTGGTTTTCTGGTCTCTCGCGGCGGGCGGTTCGCCTAAGGGGCAATTACTCGCTGTGGTTGTGATGACGGTCATGGCGGTCGAGGCAGCAGTCGGCTTTGCACTTGTGATTGGTATATACCGGATAAAAAAGGCCGACATCACGGAGAAACTGAAGGCGCTCAGAGGATGACGTCTTCATCGACGCAAACATGTTGAGCCTCTGGCTCCTGCCGTCTCTGCCAATCCTTGGCGCGGTTGTCATGTTTCTGCCGACAAAGTTCGCTCCTCTCAGCAGCGCTCGTTTTCTGAGAATTTTTTCGTCGGCCGTATTGACGGCGACTCTCGCTCTCGCCGTGACGGCGCTGGTTGTCTCGCTTCACCCTACCACGCTGTCGTGGGGCCCAACGCTCCAACTTGCGCTGGAGCTGTCTCCAATTAGTGGCATCATGATCGTTCTTGTGCCGACGATCGCGATTCCGGTATTGCTATATGCGACTTCGTCCATGTCAGAGGACGTGGGATTGCCACGGCTGATTGCGCTTCTCGTAGGTTTTTGCGGGGCGATGGAGCTACTTGTGCTGGCGTCCGATTTCCTCACCCTCTTGCTGGCGTGGGAGTTGGTGGGAGCAGCATCGTGGGCGCTAATTGGATTTGACTGGCGCGATAACGGGACATCGCGATCCGCGCTCCAGGCGTTCATCACGACGCGTGTTGGCGACCTCGGCTTGTACCTTGCTGCAGCGGCGCTCTTCGCCGGCACTTCGACTTTTAGTTTCAGCGCTGTGGGTCAGTTGAGCGGCACAGCGCTGTCGGTGGTGGTGGGGGGAGTGATGTTCGCTGCGGCCGCCAAGTCCGCTCAGCTTCCTTTTTCGCCCTGGCTATTCTCGGCGATGGCCGGACCCACGGCAGCGTCTGCACTGCTTCATTCGGCCACGATGGTTGCTGCTGGGGCGTATCTCATTGCGCGGCTCGCGCCTGTCCTGAGTCTTGCGAGCTGGTTTGCGCCAGCGGTTATTGCGCTTGGCCTTTCAACTGCAATTGCCGGTGGTCTTGTGGCACTGATTCAGTCCGATCTCAAGCGCGCGCTCGCGGCGTCTACATCGGCGCAGTACGGATTGATGCTTGTGGCAGTTGGTGCTGGTGTACCGGCCGCCGCCGCTCTGCACCTCATAGCGCACGCGGCATTTAAGGCGCTTCTCTTTCTCGGCGCAGGAATTGTGCTGCATTCAGCTGGCACGCTCGACATGTCGAAATTGCGACTAGGAGCGGCGCTGCCTCGTGTGGCTCGACTGTTTGGTATCGGCACGCTCGCGCTTGCTGCCGTTCCGCCGCTTGGCGGAGCATTTTCCAAGGAGCAAATCCTGGCTGCCGCCGAGACCGGGCCGCGAGGCGGTGGTTGGATCGTTGCGGGAGTGCTGGTGGCCGGTTTTCTCAGCGCTCTTTATGCAGGGCGACTTTATCTGTTGGCATTCGGCAAGAGTGAACCAACTGCACGGTCAGTCGCTCCGTCGCGGATAGAGTATGCAAGCATCGGTGCGCTCGCTCTCGTTTCCGTTGCACTGGGTTTGTTGTGGATGCCAGGTGCCGATGGAATCTTCGAACGAGTCTCGGGGAGCGCGCTAGCGGACGGCAACTCGGGCCTGCTATTGGCGTCACTTGCCACGATTGTGTTTGCTGCGTTCATCGATTGGCGGCTATGGCGCACTGATAATCTATTTGAACTTGCTGTTCCTGACCTGATACGAAGGGGCGTCGAAGATTGGCTCGGCCTCCCTGCCTTGGCGCAGCGATTTATCGTGCAGCCGGTTTATTGGTTCTCGACCGAGCTAGCGCGCTTCGATCAGCGATGGATAGATGCGGGCATAAGTGCTGTCGCCAGCTTCACCAGCAGCGTCTCACGTGTCTTCGCGTGGTGGGGTGAGAATGGAATGGACGGTGTTGTTTCGGCCACTGCCGCGGCTACTGGCGGGATCGCCACTGCTTCTCGAACATTCGACGATTCGGCAATAGATCGCTTTATCGAAGGGCTAGCTCGCGGAGTAGGAGTGGTCGGCTCGAAGAGCCGTCGATTGCAGACCGGCCTCTCGCATGACTACTACACTATCGTTGCCATCGGC
Organism: Gemmatimonadales bacterium; assembly: GCA_038235845.1. GTDB lineage: Bacteria > Gemmatimonadota > Gemmatimonadetes > Gemmatimonadales > Gemmatimonadaceae > Gemmatimonas. The sequence goes on from JBBSTN010000120.1 coordinate 4,038, forward strand.
GCGGCAGTCATTCTCGCAGTTGCCGGCATCGCCCGCTACGTAGCGGTGTCCTGATGCCGAAAGTCCATAAGCCATTCGATGTATTGCATAACATACTGACTATATGCTGACAACTTACGAACGATAATGCTTAAAGAATGCTGACTGCGGCCATATTTGTTCCGCTTGCTGGCGCGATCGTGATGCTCATGCTGCCGGCTTCGCGCGAGCGCATGCTGCGTGCGATTGCTGCAGCATTTGCCTCTGTTCCGCTCGTGATTTCTGCAATCGCGTGGCAGAGATTCCAAGGTGGTGCCCCTGGAACGAGCGGCTTTGAGCAGATAGAGTCGGCGGGCTGGATACCGACGCTGGGCGCGAACTATCTGGTGGGCATTGATGGCATTTCACTGCCCCTGGTTGTGTTGACTGCACTGCTATTTCTGGCTTCGATAATCTATCCGGTGGATTATCGGGGTCGGATAAAATCCTACTTCGCTCTGTTTCTGTTCCTCGAAAGCGTTTCGTTGGGCGTATTCCTCGCCCTCGATCTTTTGCTGTTTTATGTATTCTGGGATCTCAGTCTCGTAGGCATGTATTTCCTGATTGGCGCATGGGGGCACGGTGAGGAGGCGCGGCGCGCGGCACTGAAGTTTTTCCTGTATACGCTGGCCGGTTCGCTCGCGATGCTGCTCGCGATACTCGTGCTATATCTCCACAGTGGTCCGTCCACTGGGCAACGCACATTCGACATGATACAGCTGATAGCCACGCGTCCGCTCGACGGTCCAGGGCTTTCAGCGACGCTTGCGTTTGTCGGTTTTGGTGTGGCCTTCGCAATCAAGACGCCACTGGTTCCGTTTCATACATGGTTACCGCCAGCGCACGTGGATGCGCCTGCTCCTGTGTCCACAATACTTGCGGGTGTTCTGCTCAAGATGGGAACCTATGGTTTCGTGCGGATCATGCTTTCCATGATGCCACTTACCTTTCAACGCTTCGCGTTCCCACTCGCCGTTCTCGCCGTTGTGAGCATCGTATATGGTGCATTGGTTGCACTGGCGCAGGATAATCTCAAACGACGCATCGCGTACACAAGTGTCAATCACATGGGGTACGTGGTGCTTGGTGTAGCAGCAGCCGGAGCGCTGAGCGCGGGAAACGAACAGGCGCGTGTACTCGCACTCACTGGGGCCACCGTCGAGATGGTAGCGCATGGCCTCATCACAGGCGCGCTATTTTTGATCACCGGCTCTATCTGGAGACGTGCTGCCACTTACGAGCTCGCTGAGTTTGGAGGACTCGCCAGCAAGACTCCTGCACTGACTCTACTCGCAACCGTTGCTGCATTTGCGAGCCTTGGCCTACCGGGGCTCGCTGGATTCGTTGCGGAGTTCCAGATCTTTGTTGGCGCGTTTGCGGTTTATCCGTGGCTCGCAGCTATAGGGCTTATTGGTATCATCGTTACGGCAGCGCTGTTTCTCAAATTGTTACAGCGCGTTTTTCTTGGTGATCTTCCTGCTCGGTGGAGTGCGTGGACGGAGCTGGGAAGAGTTGAACTCGTATCGCTCACGGTTCTGATAGTTCTTGTCATCTTCGTCGGCGTCGCCCCCGCTACATTGCTCGCAGTCATCGAAGCGGGTGTTCGGCCACTGCTCGGCGTCCGGTGAGCTGCTGCACGTTTGATCCTATCTTCGCATGATGCGTTTCTGCTTCAAGCGGCTCGATGAATAGTGGCATGGGCTCGATGCCCGTCGGCGATGTCATTCCCGAAATCGTTCTGCTGGTGGGCACGGTGGTTGTGCTTCTGTTTGCGCTCTCCGCTCCCCGGAGAGTGCAATGGTGGTCGTCAGTCATCGCGATCGTCACGATAGGAGCAACTTCGGCAGTAACTGTTAAACTCATGTCGGCCGGCAGCATCCCGCAACGGCTCACGTTTTTTGACACGTACGCCATAGACGGCGCAGCGCTTTGGGCGAAGCAGATTATTCTCGCTGCGAGCGCGATCGTGGTTGTACTTTCAGTCGACTGGTTTCGAAGCGATCAACGACACGGTGAGTACTACGCCATTGTACTCATGTCTGCGCTCGGTGCAATCATGATGGCGGGCGCTGCCGACCTCATGGAACTTACACTGGCGGTGCTGCTCTCATCCGCCACCAGCTCGGTTCTCATTGCGTACCACCGTCAGTCCCGACGTGCAGGTGAAGCAGCCATCAAGTACTACCTGCTTGGCGCGCTGTCCAATGGCCTGATGGTGTATGGTATCGTTCTGTTGTTTGGCCTCGCTGCGACAACCACATACGCCGGCCTCGCCACAGCACTTCGTACCGCGCACTCGTTGCCTCTTATTGCTGGCGTTGCCCTGACGATCGTGGGCCTCGCATTCAAGATCGGCGCAGTACCCGTCCATGCGTGGATGCCCGACGTTTCCGAAGGTGCTCCGGCGCCGGTTTCCGCTTTCGTAACTACGCTGCCCAAGATTGGTGCGCTCATCGCGCTGGCAAGACTTATGGCGATCATGCCGGAAGCAACTTCGGGCTGGCGACCGGTAGTGGCGCTGCTGGCTGCGCTTACAATGACCATCGGCAATGTCGCTGCACTCTGGCAGGAGAACATTCGCCGGCTCCTGGGATGGTCGGCCGTTTCGCAAACCGGCTATGGGATGATGGCAGTGGTGGCGTTGAACCGGAGCGACCTTGCAGCTCCATCGTTGCTCTACTTCCTCGTAGCGTACACCCTCGGAAATCTCGCTGCATTCGGCGTGGTAATACAGCTGCGCGGAGAAGCGCGAATCACTCACTACCACGGGCTGGCGCAAAAGCATCCCGTTCTCGCGGGGGCGGTCGTAGTGAGCTTCCTGTCATTTGTCGGCATTCCTCCGCTCGCGGGATTCGCAGCAAAGGTCGCGCTATTCGGAGCGAGCATCGATGCGGGATACGCATGGCTCGCTATATTGGCAATCGTGAACACCGTTATTTCGCTGGCCTACTACGCGAGGATTATCGGTCACATGTATTTCAGCGATCCCAGCGGCGAAGACAGTTCAGGCTCGCTAGCCATCATGGGGTGGGCTCCGAATGCTTGCGTTCTTATCTGCTCCCTGGCAATCGTCGCAGTCGGAATTGCAGCAGAGCCCCTGTTCGCGAGTTTCAGAGCGGCTTTATTGCTGCCGTAGACAAACTTTACCGCTACACTCGACCGGATCCTGGCGATTCCTGCGTCGAGGATGGCTCGATGCTTAGAATGTGCGGAGTTGCTCTCGTCCTCGTCGCCGTGAAGGCAGAGTATGCGGAGCTCGCTGTCGAGATTCTCGACGTCGGCAGCGAGGTCGTGTCGGAAGATTACCTCCCCTATAGTCGACGTCGACGACCGCCACGTCATCGTGTTGAGGTCCCTCGCAACAGCGCGGGGTAAATCTCTCATCAGCAGGGGAAAGCTCCAACCCAGCAAACGCCGACTCAACAGGCATACGAGAGCCATGGGAATCATGTGCGTCCAGATCCAGCCGGAAGCATGTTTCTCCCTCAGATATCGCCTTGCTCGCTCTCCACCGCCGAAGTACGGAACGCCGACGAGTACCAGACCGCCCAGCTGTCCTGGATAGCGGGCGGCGTAGGCGACCGCGAGGCGTGCACCTATCGAGTGTCCCACGATAATGATTTGAGGATAAATGCCCGAGCACTCTATGAAGTTCGTCAACGTGTCGATCTACACTGTAAGTGGCCCAGGGCTTGGGTGACTTGCCGAAGCCAAAGAGGTCGACCAACAGCAGCTCAGCATCGAAGTATTCGACGCGTATGAAGGGGGCGTTTGGTCAAACGGCTCACTTCAGGGTGTCAGTAAAGGAGACGATACACCAGACTCACGTTCCGTCCAGGATTGGCCGTAAAACTCTTTATCCGGCTGGAAGCGTCGTAAAAACGTGCGTCGCTTACGTTGTCGAGACGAAGGGTGAGCGAGTGGCTGATACTTGCCGCGACGATGGTGACGCCAGCGTTGATGTTCAGAACAGTGTAAGCGGGCGTTGCGATGTCCACACACGGAGTGCCATCGCTCGGATCTACTGGAAGCGATCCCAAGTCTCCCAGAATGGCGCGATCAGCTCGTGCACATTCGCTCTGCGACACGCGTTCCTGCGCGAAGCCATGCCGAATGTCGGTACCCGCAAAATATCGTTTGCCGTTCCAGCGAAGCGACGCACCGAGTCGTCCTGACGGCAGGAATGGAAGGTCTCCACCATCGGTAAACCTTCCCCGAACAACGTCGCCAACCAACCCAGCCGTCACACGCGGCACCACCTCGACCTCAAGCTGACCTTCGATGCCGCGAAGTTCTGCATCTCTCTGAGCGAAGAAATTCAATGGAACGACCGACGGTCCTCCACCGTTATCGGCCGAGAGTGTCGTATCACGAACGATATCGGGCGCGATGTAGTTATCGATTCTGTTGATGTAGGCGGAGAACTGCGCAGACATTGCGCCGGACTGCGCGCGAAGTATCACGTCCGCGCCAGTGTTGGTCTCCGCTTTGAGATTCGGATTTCCCACGTCGAAAGTGTTCACAGCTGCGTGGAAGGCGTTCGAGTAAAGCTCCTCCACACTCGGCGCCCGAAAAGCACGCGCAACACTGCCGCTCAAGGATAAGGCAGATCCAATTGGAGTGCTTGCACCAAGCGACGCGGAAACATTGGTGAACGTGGTGCTCCGCCCATCACCAAACTTTGCTGCACCGGTTTGAGTTCGAATTTTGTACACATCATATCGTGCACCAATCTGCGCATGCGGGCGTCGTGTCTCGTCTGCAATCCCGGGAAAGGTGCCGAGTGGGATCTCCTGGTAGATGAAGACCCCTGCGCTATTGCTGTTGGCCGCAGGAGTGAGTGCTTCCTCGCCGGTTGCTGCGTATTCCTTGCGGAGGCC
>JBBSTN010000121.1:0-8915 GCA_038235845.1 Gemmatimonadales bacterium
CCACAAACGCTGAACGATATTCACACACACAAGCGCGCCCATCGTCCAGAATAATGCCGCTCGCCAGGGGGAGAGCGCAAGAAACAACGTGAAAAACACAACGGTCTCCGCCCCGGCTATGACGCCGGGTGGCATAGTTACCGTCGTCAGCTCGCCACGAGATACGGCACCCGCCTGACGCCGCTCCAGAATCGCCGCCAGATACATCAGCGATGCAGTGTTCACCAGCACCGCCGCGAGGAGAAAAACTCCCGATGCAACAAGACCGTCGTTGGCCGGAGACAGAATGAGCGCGGACGGAATCGCTGCGTAGACAATGAAATCCAGAACGATGTCGAGATAACCGCCAAAATCGCTCTGCAAATTATTCACACGAGCGTGCGTTCCGTCGAGACCATCAAGAGTGCGATTGATCAGCCATAGAACAACCGCCGCAAAATCACGCGCGAGATAAGCGGCAACAGCAGCGGCCAGACCGAAAAGCAACGCAAGCAGTGATATCGTGTTCGGCGAAACTGCAGGCCCGATCGAAGTTGCTAACGGCGCAAGCAAACGATCCTTCAATACCCGCAGCAAATGGTCAAACACTGCTAACTCGCCACTCGATGCGGCACATGTTCCGGAGCTGGAGCAGACATGGATACGATGTGCACCCGCTCGGGGTGCACGATCAACTTGCATTGAACTCCCCGGCGAAGCTCAAGGTCGCGAGCGGGCGTTGAAAGAACAACGGCCGCGCCGGCGGAACTATTCACACTCACGCTGACAAGCGTTCCACCGATTTTATGAATGACACCGGATACCTCTCCACCAATAGTGACGCGATCTGACGCGTACGAAGAAGTCTCAACTGTCGGCACAGCAACGATACCGTCGGCGCGAGATATCATTGCTGCAAACCCCCTCTCGCAATCGGATTGGAACACTCCCAGCGCACACTCGAACTCCCTTCCGTTGGCCACCCCAGGCAGGACGTTCGGTATACCAAGAAATCTTGCTACTTCAACCGTCGCGGGTTTCGACAACAAAACGGACGGAGCACCCTCCTGCACCAACCGGCCGTCGAGCAGCACAGCAATACGATCGCCCAACAACGAAGCTTCATCAACGTCATGGGTAACGATGACAACGCTCGGCTGACTCGCGGGCTCACCTTCCGATCTCAGCATCTCCACCACCGAATCGCGAACTTCAGCGCGCAAACCGGGATCGAGTGCAGCAAATGGTTCGTCGAGCAACAGAACCGCAGGCTCCGCCGCCAATGCCCGTGCGAGTGCCACGCGATGTCGCTGCCCTCCACTGAGCGCCGACGCATTCCGAGCTGCGTAGCCGGCGAGCTGCATCTGCCCCAATAGTTCATGCGCCTTCGCTCGCGCATCAGCCCTGCGAACTCCGCGCATTTCGAGTGGAAACCCGATGTTATCAAGGACCGAGAGATGAGGAAACAGAGACGGCGTCTGATGCAGATAAACCACGCCACGACGCTCCGGCTTCAACTTGGTAATATCGCGATCGTTTACGTAGACGTTCCCGGCAACGAGTTGATCGAGACCGGCGACACCCCTCAGTAATGTCGTTTTCCCCGCACCTGATGGGCCTAGCAACACGAGATGTTCGCCGGGAGCAACAGTAAACGAAATATTGTCGAGTCCCGGTCTCGGGCCGAAGCGCACTTCCACATCCTGCAGTCGAAGCCCACGGCCTGCGGTCGCGCGGGTTCCGTGCAACAGTGCCGTACTCACGCCGCGACTCCAGCACTACTTGTACCGCGTTGCACCAACGCAAATGCGATCGCCGGAGGCAGCGTGAGCATCACTGCAGCCGCAGCGGCGAGCTGATCGTCACCCGAACCGACGAACGCAAGCAATGCAACAGGCAGCGTCTGGACCGCGCCGCCGCCGATCAAAAGCGTAAGCGCCAACTGACCCCACGAAATAAGCGCACCGAGCGCGAGTGCTTCGAGCCAGCGCGCGCGAAGTACGGGCACTGTTACACGCAAAAATGTTTGAAATGCCGTTGCGCCCAACGACCGCGCCTGTTCCTCGAGTGAGTTGTCATACGCTGACATTACTCCCAGAAAATAGAGAGTGAGATAACCCGCAGCAGGAATGATATGCGCGATCAGAACCCCCGTCGGAGAACCGCCGACGCCAAGTCGGATAGCCATCACCTGAATTCCAACACCGAGCGCTATAGGTGGTGCAATGACCGGCAGGAATGCCGCCGCGGAGGCAAGTTGACGCACCTTTCCGGGAGCACGCACAAGCACTCTGGCCACGATGAATCCAAACACTGTACTTACGAATCCCGTGGCCAAAGCCAGGATTGCACTCAGCTGCAGTGCGCTCTGAATTGCCGACGACGAAAGCGCGGTCAAAATACCCCCACCACCACTTTCGGCAAACATTTGAGGAAAGCGCCACGCCGCTGACGTGGCCCGCAGCACGAGAAGCGCCGTGGGTGCCACTGCAACCACCCCCAGTACCGCAAGCAGAAGGCGCGAGACGCGCTTCTTGTCGTTCATGTATCCCGCTCATCAGTGCGTCCCCGCACGCGCTCGTGCAGCAAAACAAGAAAGACAGCTGACGCCATCGCGAGCAATCCGAGCGCGTGCGCTTCACCACGACGCGAAAGGTCGGGATCCTGCGCCCGCTCGTACGTAAGTACCGACAACGGTTGCGGATCGCTCGGTGCAAGCAGAGCGACGGATTCGTACTGTCCAACGAGAAAGGCAAAGGCAGCGATAACTGCGGGAGCAATTCCGCGCAACAACAATGGCAGCGTCACTCTCGTAAAGGTCATCCGTGCCGTCGCACCAAGAGTGCGTGCAGTTTCGCGCAATCCGTCGCCTCGCGTGTCGAGCACAGCGAGCGCAGTAAGCGCAAGGAACGGAAATTCTTTCCACGCGAACGCGAATATTATGGCAATGCCGGCGCGGTCGTACACGATAGCTGGGAAATCACCGGGGCTGGACGTGAGACCGGCCGCAAATGCGATACGCGACAGGAAGCCGCTCTGTCCGAACATCAGCAACGCCGCCAGGCCGGCAGCAACATACGGCATGCTGAGAGGGAAAACCGCGAACAGTCGCCCTAAGCCGCTACGTTGCACCCGCACGCTTACAAAGAGCGCAGCAGCGGTGGCAATTGTGGTCGCTACGCCGGCAGTATACGTCGTCCACAAAACGCTTCGCCAGGTTTGCGCATCGGAAAGCACGTCCCATGCGCGTGTGGCAGTGAATCCGGACGCGCCCGCGCCCACAATACCGAATGTAGCTGCAGCGGAGTAAGCGCTACCCACGATAACCGGCGTCGCTACCAGCGCCACGGCAAGATATCCGGCGCTGGCGCGGTGATTCATGGCAAGCCGTCGGAGCTGATGAAGTCATTCATGGCGAACCAGTGGCGCTGCCGCGCCGTATTATTCTGCGCCAGTCATCCAGAATGCGCTCGTGATACCTCGGCGCGACCTCGGGGCGTGCGTACTTGCGCAAGGAATCCGCGCTCAATGCCTTTGCGTCGCGCTCCACCATTTCGAACTTCTGCCGCCACTCCACCGACAGCTTTTGTTGATCGAGAACGGTGCCATCTGCCCAGACGTCTGGTTTCTGTTTCTCCAGCTGCGCCTCCGGCGAAAGCAGAAAATCTGCAACCACCATTGCACCAGCGGCGTTGGGGGCGTTAAACGGAATGCCGATATAGTGAGCGTTGGCAATCGTCCCATCGCGAAGCAATAATGCCCGAGATGTTGGCGGCAATACTCCACGTTCGATCTTACTCGCGATTTCGTTCTGATTGTTCGACATTGTAAAGTCGATCTCGCCGTTGGAGAACAGTCGATGCATCGCGGCTACGTCCGGCGGATACGTCTCGCCCTGTCGCCAGAAATATGGCGTTGTCGCCCGCAACCAGGCGAACGCAGAATCACGCCCCGCTTGGTATGCGCTGTCGTTGAATCCGCCCTCAAACCGTTCGACACCGCCGCCGGTTGCATACATGAGAATCTTGAGGAAGGTGACGCCCGTAAAACCCTGATCATGCGTGAAGCGTCCCGGATGTTGCCTTATCCAGGATGCGAGCTCGGCAGCCGATCGCGGCGGCGCAGGTGTACGCGCACTGTCATAGATCAGTGCAAATTGCACGGTACCCCACGGAGATTCGAAACCCATGGGATCCTGTTCGAAATCACGGGAGATAATCGCCGAGCTGCTGTCGACATATTCGCCGTTTGGAAGGCTGCCGGACCAGGGCCCGTCGAGCAAGTTCTCGCTCCTCAGCTGTGCAAACGTTTCGCCGTTAATCCAGAGCATGCTTGCCGTTCCTTTCTCCTGCCCTGCTTCTCGCTCGGTAACGAGAGCGTTGACAATTTCCGCTCCCTGTCCGTCAACGGCGCGCAACTCGATGTTAAAGCGCTCCCGCAATCGCGGCGCCACCCAACCATCGATGTACGCGTTGATCGCGGGATCGCCCCTCCACATTCTCCACAGGACCTGCGTTCCCCGCGCCTGCGCGACGACGCTGTCCCATGGCATGGTCGCAAGCTGCGTTGCGCGCACGGGGGTCGGACGACCTTCGCTGCCTGTACAGGCGACGACGCCCAGAAGCGTTGTCGCTGCAACGCGCCGAAACGCCGCTATCCTCAGAATCGCGCCCCAATTGAGAATTGCAGTTGCCGTGGAGCTCCTGCGGTTGTGAACAGCACCGGATCACCCGGTCTGCCAACCTGTGTAGCCGTGCCACCACCCCCGACACCCGTGGCAAAGCCCGAAGCGTTGAGTCGGTTGAAGATATTGAAAACATCCGCGCGAGCGGTCAGCGATGTGCCGCCGATATCTATGTCGTACGCTGCACTCGCGCTGAGGAAAAACGCACCTGGCAACCGCTCGCCATTGCGCGGAACACCAAAAAAGCGCTGATAGTTTCCGATAAAGCCATCGCCGAATGCACCGCCAGAGCCAGTCAGGTCGCGGAAGTTGGCAACGCGGTTGATCGGTGTGCCGCTCTGGTAGTCAGCAATGCTGCTGAGGGAGAGATGACGAACGCCGATGTACGTCGCCCTTGCCGTAACCTTGTGTCGCCGGTCATTGTTCGCGTCTGCGTTATCCAGATCGAAGTCGTTACCCACCGACGCGTTGAAGTTGATGTCTTCGGTGTTGGAGATGGCGTGAGACCATGTCCAGTTTGCGTCCAGCAGCAGAACATCCGTGGCGCGATAGCGGGCTGACGTATATAAGCCAGCATACGTGCTTCGACCACCTGTTTCGGTTGTGGTAAGTCGACGATATCCGCCAGTGGCCGGGGTAGCCGGACGCGAGGCGTCACCAACAGATGTGGGTAGCGACGCAACGTCGTTAGGCCCGATAGTGCGAGTCTGCGCATTGAGGTCCCACGACCGGGGAAGATTCCTCGTATCTACATAAACTCCGTCAAGGCTCAGACCGACGCGGTCACCAAACTGCTGCTGAAATCCGAGGGTGTACTGCCTTGCCGACGGCTGCTCCAGGCCAAGTTGAAACAGAAGTCGCTGTTCGCCAGGAGGAAGCTTACTTCGATCGAGTGTTGCCGTACGTGGTCCCTGCAGGAATGCGGGAGATTGCGCGCCGCGGAACGTGACCGTCTGGTTTCCATTTGGTCCGAACTGGATCGCATCCGAATACACTGCATAAGGGAGCTTTCCAGCAAAGATTCCCGCGCCGCCCCTGATCACCGTATTGCGCGATTGAAGCCAGTTGAACGAGGCGCGAGGTTGAAAATTGTTAAGGTCAGGATCGCTCGCACCACGACTCGTGATGTCGTCGTAGTCCCAGCGCAAACCGTATCGCAGGGTGAGTGAAGCAGTTGGACGCCAACGATTCTCGATGAACGCGCCGTACACACCCTGCGTGAGATTGACCTGTTTCTGTGCTGCGTCGATCGTATAACTCCTGACAAAAACATTCGCAGGTATGTCGGCGAACTGATAACGGCCATTCACTGACGGAATGTCGCCGTTGTTCACCACCTCATATGACCCGGATGGATTGGTCGAAGAACCCGTAAGCTTGAAACTCGCCTTCGTTACATCAACGCCTGCAGAAAGCGTGTTTCTTGAACCGAGCTGTTTCTCGAGAACGTCGCGAAACTGAAGTTGCAACTCCGCATCGTCGAAAATGAAATTGCTCGAACCAACGACTCCCACTGGTATCGAATCCCGGTCGAGTATCGTGACCTGCGGTCGTGAGAAGTCGCTCTTCGTTGGGGGGAAATCCCACTTGTAAGTGGATACCTGCACGGATGCGTTGTTGCTTGCCCTGCCGTTGTTGAAACTGCTGCGGTGTGTGAGCCCAGCGATGGTACCGAACCGGATGGTGGTGATGTCCGCTTCGGGTGCGACTATTCCACTACCCTCACCAGCTCGCGCCTGTCGGCTCATGGCGAATTTCAGCGTCGTGGTCTGATCATCATTCCAGCCGTGATCAGCCCGCGCAAACGCCTTGTATGTTTCGCGAAGTTCGCGACCCAGAAACGTTGCGCGAGCGGTCGAGCTGATTCGATCTTCGTTTTCATTGGTGTATTCCAGCGCGCCGAAGAGATACGTCTTTTGCGCTACGACGGGGCCGCCGAACGAGCCGCCAATCTGGGTGCGCTGAAATCCTTCCTGCGCCCTCCGCATATCGTCGCGAGCAGTTGCCTCGCTCGGCTGAATCGCGACACGTGAATCGAAGGGAATGCCGGGGCGGTCGTATACGAATATCTCGCCATGCCAGGCATCGCCACCTGCACGACTTTCGTAGTTAACGACGCCGCTCGGACTTCTTCCGACGGTGGCTGAATAGCTGTTGGCCATGACGTCGAGTCGCGAAAGTGCGGCGAGCGGAAACTCTACTCGCGGGCCGCCCAGGAAGCCCTCGTTGTTGTCGAGACCGTCGAGGGTATACGACGTGTAGAGCGCGTTGGTGGCGTTGATGCTCAGTTTAGGAGCGTCGCCGAAGTACGCGCGCGCCTGCGCGACGCCGGGAATGTTGTAGGCGAGTGCAATCGGATCGCGCGCGTCGGTTGGGAGCGCACGGAGCTCGGCTCGTTCAATGGCTCCGCCGGTGGCGGCGTCGCTGGTGTTTAGAAGTGGGCGGTCGCGAGTCGCGACGATCTGCTGAACCGCCAGACGCGCCAACGGCGCAAGCGTGATCGCAATCGAACGTGTTGCTCCAGCACCCGGACCGGCAACGCTCACCGTCTCCGCGGAGAATCCGACCAGCTGCACGGCAATTTGAACTCGCGGTCCCGCCGACACCGGCAGCACGAAGCGCCCTGCGCTGTCCGACTGGGCAACCGCAGTGCCGTCGATCACCCGGGCGGTCGCCGCAAAAAGTGGCCGGCCCGATTGTGCGCGAACAGTTCCAACCACGGTGCCCTGACCGCCAGTCTGCGCGGCCAGCGTCGTCGCATAGCCGGCCAGGGTTATAAACGCCGCCAAAGCCATGACTCCGACTACGCGAAACTGACTCCGTGGCGATACCAGCCACCTGAAATATCGACGAAACATTAATTACCAGTAAAGGAATGCCCCGCGTAAAGCTCGCAGCCGGGCACAGGCATGGACAGTTATGGACACTTGTTGCTGCCGCTTTCTTCAGCTAAATGCCGAAAGAGGCTCTGCCTATCGCTCGCATCCCTCGGGCTTTGGCCAGACAACGTGCAGCGCGAGACAACGTGCAGCGCGACAGGTAACCAGACCGGCGATGCTACGTCTGAAGCGAACTCGAGGATGCACGCGGGGCTTCGCACTAAACCGGACTCGGCTTAACTGGAACGGTAGTTCAACACGGCAATCGCCCAGCGATTAATGCGACAGTCACCCCGTGGCCTGCGCGACAATCGCACCTTCAAATACAATCGCCCCGCGTCAGATGACAGCGAGGCGACTGAATTTACAGGATGTTACCAGCCGGGCAAGAGTGCTGGCGCCTTCGCGAACGCCTCCAGGGCCCTCGCCTCGGCCAGCTAGATCGCTTTCAGTGTGTCGCCCGCCCGTGCTAGATGAGCACTTGGGAAGTTGCGCTCAAGCTCGGGCTGGGCCCATCAGGTTTCGTGAGAACAGCGCAATCACGATCGCAATCAGCAGAATATTGCCGATAGGCCCTATGAGGTGAATGAACCAGAAAACTCCCGAAATAAGCATCAGCGGCAATTTGGCGATCGCGAGCAGCCAATCTGCGTTCGCTGGATGTTCAAAAAAAGGCATTAATACCTCAAGGGTTGACGATGCGAAGTTCGAGTCGAAGGCTAGCAGGTGATCGAGCGTCGCGAAAGCATCATTTCACTCGTGCTCGCACTGAACCCCGCTCAACACGACGCCGACGCTTGACGCATCAAGATTTGTTGCTGTATTATTAGCTGTGAATCTTCCTGTTATGCAGCCGGGCCGTAACGAAAAGCCGCTACCACTCCGTCGACGCCATCGCGACAGTCGGACGCGAGCTGTAACGCTGTTCCACGCGCTCTCCGACGAAACCAGACTGGCCATCCTCGAACTTCTGCAAAACGGAGAACAGTGCGTCTGCGAACTGCAGGCTGATCTCCGCGCCGCACAATCGCGCCTCTCCTTTCATCTCAAGGTGCTTCGAGACGCGGGGCTTGTTACCGACCGCAAGGAAGGTCGCTGGTCCTATTACTCGATCGTTCCCCCTGCGGTGGCAGAAGCGCACGAACTGATCCTCGATTTTATCCTCATTAACCAACCCATAACCCAAAGCTGAATGTCCCAGTCAACGCCCGACCAGATGTCCGAGAACACGCCAATCGTTGATCTCGTGCAGGCCCGCTACGGCGCTGCAGCGCGGCGAGTACTCGCCTCTTCCGAACCGGCGAGCGCGGGTTGTTGCGCACCGGCCAGCGGGCAGGCGGTTGAACAGCTGAACAGTTGCTGCGGCGGCGCGG
>JBBSTN010000122.1:0-8895 GCA_038235845.1 Gemmatimonadales bacterium
AGCACGCATCACTGCGGCGGATACAGATTGGCCTTCCTGTCCCCGTGCATCCTGAATGCGTTGATCAAACGGATCGGGAGTACCGAGAAGCGCCTCCAGCGACATCGCTGTGGCGACGTGCGCAACTCTCCAGAGTGAAATCATTTCCGCGCAGGCAATCGCCGCAACAGCAGTGTGTGCCTGCGTGCCATTGATGAGAGCCAGCCCTTCCTTAGCCTCGAGTGTAACGGGCGTGAGACCCGCTGCATCGAGCAGTACCGCCGAATCGTTAACCGTTCCGTCCTGTGTCGCACGTCCCTCGCCAATAAGCGAAAGCGCGAGATGCGCGAGCGGCGCAAGATCTCCGCTTGCACCGACGCTTCCCTGCTCCGGAATTAAAGGATGGACTCCGGCATTGAGCATCGCGAGAAGCGCATCGACCAACTCGGGGCGCGCGCCCGCATATGCGGATGCAAGCACATTCGCGCGCAGCAACATCATCGCGCGAACTTCACGCTCCGGCAAGGGCGCCCCGATACCCGCCGCGTGACTTCGCACAAGGTTGAGCTGAAGCATTCGAAGCGAATCTACCGGGATGCTAACCTCGGACAATTTTCCGAAGCCGGTGTTGATACCGTAAATCGGCTTACCCGCCTTGACGGCATTATCCACTACCTCCCTCGTTGCAGTCATTCTCTGGCGCGCATCGGCCGCTAGTTCCACAGGCACGGAAGTATCGTCGGCGACGACGAGCAAGTCGGACAGTTGGAGGGAGCGACCGTCGAGAAGCAAACGAGCTTGCGGCACCCGCTCGTTGTTCATCCTAGAAGGAGGTCGAGCGATACGTCTGCCGATCGTAGTTGAACTTGAGTTCGGGTTGTGCCTTGAGCGCGATAAAGAAGTTGAAAGCAAAGTTACCGTTGGGCGCCTGCGTAAAGGCGAACACCGCATTCCAGTCATGCAACGCGCGCTGCAAACCGATTTGCTGACTGGAGAATCGTGATCTTGTCACATCGAACTGTGTAGACCACTGGGCCGCCCAGTTCTCCGTGATGTTGAAAGTCAATGCAGATGTGACATTCTGCACTGGCGGTGAGATAAAGATAGGAGCGCCAATTGCGCTTTGCCCCGTCGTCAACCCCGTTGCCGGCGCACTTAACGCATTCCGAACACACTGATCATACGCGGCAAAGCCAAACGTTCTCTGCGATTCGCAAAGTGTTGTTGGATCGTTCACAATCTGTGTGCCTCCGCGTGGAGTTCGCTGACGTGCTGCGTTGTACTGCAAGCTCAGGTTCCAACCCGCCGACGTCGGAATCGACAGCTGCTGTCCACGCATGCTGCTGCCACCAGCGACGTTCGACTGCCTGGACTGGCGAAGCGTGTTGAGATCGGTCGCGTTGGCCGGTCGCTGTAGATCGGACGACGGAGCCTCTAGCTCCGCAGAACGACCGATGAGTCGGCTCAGAATCGCAATCAATCCAGACTTGGCGTTGAGACTGAAGCTCACGCCAATGTCGGTGCGGTATGGACTGAACGTCGCGGTGTCCGATAGCGGATCGCCTTGAAAAAGATCGTACGAGCTGCGAAAATCCAAACCGGGTAGCAGATCGGTGTTTCCCGATATCGAGAAAGTGCGGTCGACGAAACCCTTGCCAGTGCTGTCGGCGCGGACGAAGTCGTAGGTGAGAGGCGAGAAATTGAGCGATATCAGCTTGATCTTGCGTCCACCTTCACTGCCTGCTTCCAACAGCGAACCGCTCGCTACCCCCGACGACGTATCCGCGGCTGTGGCAGGTCGTGAATTAAGCGTGGGACGCAGCTTCGCTTCGATGTTGGTACTGAACCCAAGTGATACACGATTCTGTTTGAGCGCGCCAAGGTAACCAACGCGAGTGCGTCCAAGAGCGGCAAGATATTCGTCACTAACCGACGCTTGTGGAGAATAGCTGACGCTTATCTGCGGAGAGATGGCGTGACGAAAGCGAGCTACCGGACCAATGCCCGGAAAGAATCCGTAAATGGTGGGCGATGCGCTGATAGCGTAGTCCAGACGAACCGATTGAGATACGAACTGTCCGCCACTTCGTTCAGTGCGAACCAATAACCCAGACGCCGGATCAATCTTTCTCACACTGATTGAGGGAGAAAGATTCCACGAACCTTGAAAGAAGCGTGGGAGATTGAATGACGTGTTCCAGTCGAAGTTTGTTTCGTACGTGCGGGCGTACACGCGCGTCACTCGCTGCGACGTGTCGCGCACGTTGATAATCAATCGCTCCTCGGGATAATCGTTCAGTCGATCAGTGAGCGAAAATGAATTCGCCCACTGAAAATCGCCAAGTTTTATCGGTGTGTCGAACCCCATGGTCAGATTGCGCCGATCAGCGCGAAACCGGATGCTATCCACGCCACCGCTGCTGGTGGACCTGTATGTAAACGGGAACTGAAGGCCCTGGTCAATTTTCTGCTGTTGGGAAACGCTGAGCCGCAGCGACGGAGTCCAACTCACGAAACCGCTGCCGAGCGTACCGGTGGAGACGCTGAGCGACGGGAAGTCCATGTCGACCTGCGAGCGACCAGGATACTGAACACGCGAACCGCCAAGGTTTACAGAGGCCGGGCCAACCTTCGTCTGATAATTAAGCTGCGACCGAATCGTCGCATTGGACGCGACCGGATTGAGTGTCGTCGCCCGCTGAACGAGCGTGTTTTGCACGAAATTGATTCGCGATGTGAGTCTCGTTTCCCGGGAAAAATCCTGATTGTGATTCCAGGTGACCGAGGTGTTTTGTGCTCCAGGACGCTGCGTGAGATAAGACACCGCTGTCTCGCCAGTTATGAATCGGTTGAGCCACTTGTAGCGATACTCGATGTTCCCGCGCAGATATCCAGGATCGCCATCGACCGACCTAGCGCCACTACGCCAATCGAACGAAGCCTCGGCGTTCATATAATCGCTGATAGCGAAGAAGTATCCGATATTAGAAACACTTCGACGGTACGACGAGCTGTTGCGAAACAGCTCGGCGACTCCGAAGTTGGGCGTCAGCAGTCCGCTTCGCCGGCCGCGTCGAACATCCTGAAAGAAAAACGGAATCCAGAACACCGGCACTTCACCGATATAGAGAACGCCGGGACGAGCGACCATTATGTTCTCGGAAACGAACTTTATGTCTTTCGTCGTGAAGTGGAAATGTGGATCGGGGTGATCACAGTAGGTAAACGACCCGTCGCGTGCAAATACAATGTGGCGGCCGCTCACCAACGTGTCGCTGAAGATTGTGCCCTTCTGAGCTGTCAGGAAAAGCTGCTGTCCCGAATTGACAGACGTACTGAACTCTCCGACTTCGCCGCGCTTGTCCGCGAGGTCGTAGCTGATTCGACCGCGAGCGATGAAATCGTCAGTTCCGACCTGACTTGGGTCACGGAGCAACACGGAATCACCAAGCGCGATAATGGTCTTGAGCGAATCATCGTAGACGATTGAATCGCCGACCATGAGAGTCTGATCGCGTTGAACTGCCGCCGGCCCACCGTTGAGAACGAGCACACGGCCGAGCGCGTCGAACTGAACCCGTTTGCCCTGGTACTGAATTTGACGATAGCCCGGGCGATCCAGAAGCTCACGCATTGCAGAATCGGCCGGTTCAAAAACAAACGCTGAAATGCCACTGCGGTTCAACGTGTCGCCGGGAATCCGCACTTTGCCAGTGTCGCCGGCTGCACGTCTTATCGTGTCAACCACCGGCGGCCGCGTTGGCGGTTGCTGTGCGTCAACAACCGGAACAGAAAAAGCGGCAGCCACGACTGTCAACCGGAGACCGGCGGTGACTGCGCGAAACAAATGGTCGAGCGTCAGCGCGCCTGGGAAACCCTTAACCCGTGGAAACAACATCACTACCAGCCCAATCCTGCGCTGCAATCCGCTTTTCGCGGCGCTTGAAAATTATGCGTGATAAAAAGATCGAGACTTCGTAGAGCAAGTACAGTGGGATTGTCAGCGCGAAAAGTGATGTAGGATCCTGACCGGGCGTTATGATCGCTGCGGCGAGAATGCAACCCACGAACGCGTGACGCCGGTACTTGATGAGAAACGCCGGTTTGACGAGACCAAGCACCGTAAGAA
This sequence comes from Gemmatimonadales bacterium, assembly GCA_038235845.1. Classification (GTDB taxonomy): domain Bacteria; phylum Gemmatimonadota; class Gemmatimonadetes; order Gemmatimonadales; family Gemmatimonadaceae; genus Gemmatimonas. The sequence continues at coordinate 4,109 of JBBSTN010000122.1, forward strand.
ACACGATGACAATAGGAAGCTCGAATATCGCTCCGAATGCCAGGCACATGGCAAGCACAAAGCCGAAATATTCGTCCACCGTCGGCATCACCACAACTGCATCGCTCTGGAAGCCAAGAAGAAATCCCAGCGTTACCGGCAGGACAAAGAAATAGGCAAGCGACATACCTGCTGCGAAGAGAAGTGCTGCACCTACGAGTGATGGAATTACAACCTTCTTCTCATGGCCATAAAGCGCAGGGGAAAGAAATCCCCACACCTGCCAGACCAGCACCGGCGATGCTGCGATCAACCCGATTGCGATAGATGCATCCATCACTATGCTGAACAGATCACTGGGATGAGTGACAATGAGCGACTGCTTCAGGAACGGCTGAATCGGGCGAGCGATGATCGCGATGACGTCCACCTTCTTCGTATACAAGAGGGTGAACGCCACCATTACCCCGATGCCAATCGCAAGCGCACATTTGAACAGGCGCCAGCGTAATTCCTCGAGATGATCGAGGAATGGCATCTCTACTGACTTCTTACTGCCGGACAATTTCTAGCCTGCTCGTTGATATTGGTTTGTGTTCTGCTGCAAAACCGCTAGAAGCCTGGCCTGATCGTCTTTAGTCTATCTGCCGAGAGCTGTGCCTCGGTGCTTTGCGGATACCGCGAAATCACCTGCTCGAGAAGATTGATCGCTTCACGCGTATTTTTCTGTTCGTTGAACAGCAACGCCCGCTTATAAAGCGCAGTGGGCGCTTTCGAATGCGATGGATACGTCTGCACCACCGCGGCGTACGCAGCGTCGGCCGCAGGGTAATTCTTTTCGCGCTCGTAGGAGTCAGCTATGTAGTACTGCGCGTCCGCAGCCTGATCGTAGCCAGGATAATCTCTCAGTAGCTGCTGAAAAAGCATTCTCGCGGTGGAATTGCTACCTCGCTGAAGCTGATCCCGTCCGTTGGTATAAAGCTGGTTTGGGCCAACCTGCACCGGGACAACGGAAGTGTCACGAACCAGAGGGATAGATGTACCCGGCGGAAAAGTTGGAGGCGGTGCCACCGGCATTGCGTTCGTGCGCGCCTCCATCTCCGCCCTTATGCGACTGATGTTCGCCTGGCTTTGTCCAAGCAATGTCTGAATCTGGAGCAGCTGCTCGCGAATCGCGCGAGATTCGCCGCGAACATCACCCTGAATGGACGCTGTTCTGGCACTCAGGCGATCGATCGAATCGGACGCCGTTTTGATGAGTGCGCTCGCCGCCGCAAGGTCACTTCGTAACTGCGCATCGCTGCGGACCATTTCCGTGCGTAGCGTTGCCAGATCGGTCTGCACCACGCGCACGTCGCTGCGAGTGGCAAAGCATCCCCCGACCGCTGTTAGGACGGCGAGAGATGCTACGCGAACAATACTTCGCTTGCTCACCGGGCCGGACGAATCTGATCGCCGCCTGCAGTGACTTCAAACTCATCGCGGCGATTACGAGCCCATGCATCTTCCGAAGATCCAGCCACAGCGGGACGCTCCCGTCCAAAGGAGATGGTTTCGATACGTGAAGCATCGATACCCCGGTCGACCAGATATTGTTTTGCAGACACCGCGCGACGACGACCAAGAGCGAGGTTGTACTCGTCATTGCCGCGCTCATCGGTATGTCCCGCGATGCGAATCCGAATGGCTGGATTGGCATTGAGGAGCAGAATCTTCTGATCGAGATTGGAACGCGAGTCAGCGCGCAGATCATCCGTGTCGTACTCGAAGTAAATCGTCTCAAGCAGCCGCGCGCGCGCCTCGGCCTCAAGTCTGCGAGCCTCAATGCTCGGATCGACCGCGGGCGTGTTGTTCTCTACCGGACGCGGAGGCGTGGGAACCGGGTTGCTAACCGGGACAGGAATTGGCTCCACCACCGGGGGGGTCTTCTTACGGCAACCCACTAACACCAGAGGCAGAGCGATCAATACCAGCATCGAACGAGGACGAATCATATTAAATACTCCAAACAAGGGTATACACAAAAAATTGAAAATCGATTAAAAACCGGTCTCAAAGCTATCATGAGAAGGTACAACCATCGCGCCCAAAAGGCGTCGGCGCGACGGTCCAAATCTTAATCAGGGCGATGTCAGCCGCGGCGACCATGAGGACAATCGAGCCTCGGAACCACGCGTCAACTGCCGAGAGCGGCCAGTTTCGGTATCCACAATCCAGAGCTGCCGGCTACCCGACCGATGAGATGTAAAGACGAGATGACGCGCATCGGGCGCCCACGAAGGGTCCTCGTTTCGTCCATCGGTAGTCACCTGCCGAACTGACTTGTCGCGAAGGTTGATGGTCATGATCTGCCATGTCCCTCCATTAAGCGAATGATATGCCACCAATCGTCCGTCAGGCGACCAGGCCGGCCCTCCACGATCGCTACGATCTCCATAGCTGCCGGAGGTGAGGAGCTCGACGTTCGTCCCATCAATGTCGCTCATGTACACCTCATTGGTGCCGGAGCGATCGGAGGAGAAAACGATTCTCTGCCCGTCGGGGCTGAACGAGGGCTGAATACTCTCCCGCCCCCGCCCCACCGTGATGCGACGGGGCGTTCCTCCTTCAAACGGGACCGCGTAAAGTTCGGTGCCACTCTCCGAATTCCGCGCAAAGACCACAGTTCGCCCGTCCGGAGATACCGTCGGCGAGAAATCCTGCATCGAAGTCGCGGACGTGAGGGTGCGCTGAGTACCCGTGGTGACGTCGGTAACTAGAACCGGATTACGGGTTCCATCGAGGACGTTGTAGACGATCGAGCGTCCGTTCGGAGCCCAGTCGGGAGACAGACCTCGGGAGGTGACGGCGCGCAGACCGGCCCCATCGCTGTCAACCGTCCAGATGCGCCCGTCACGTTCGAATGCAATTCGCGTCGCCGCTATTCCCGACTGCCCGGTAATCCACGATTCTACAGCGTCGGACACACTGTGAACGCCATGGCGCCAACGGGCGTCCCCGAGGGTGCCAGTCAGCGGGAAATCCTTCTGGTTGACGATAGATCGCTTTCCTACGTCGTGCAGCACGACACGCAGCCACCCTGACGGAAGCAGCGTTGCCTGCACTACACCCTCCACCGCCAGCTTCTCGAATACTGGATAATTGAGTGGCCCGTCATTGGCCACAGCGCTCGAGGACGGAGCCACATTGAATCGATCGCTGTTGACGAAGTCGCGCGAAATCATCTCGCTCACCGAGTCGCCACCTGCACCCCTTACCGGAAGCACCAGGAGCGTCGTTTTCTGGCCGGGGCGCATCGTCAGACCAAGCGAGACGCCGGGTGGTCGATCCTGGGCGCGCACGTCGCCCACGGACAAGGCCAAAGCGGAAAGCACGAAGCAGAGCGCGGACAGTGCTCGCGAAAGTGAGATCTCGCGGCCCCTCGGCTTGGAGAAGAACGGAAAGCTGGAAAACAAAGTGTTAGCGCCTGAGGGCATAGTCGAATGTGAAGTACACAATTAGAACGTCATCTGAGAAGCCGGCTGGCAGTGGTCCAAAGCCGCGGTTGGTACCCACGGCCTCTATCGCACCCATCGCATCGGCATCGTATAGCGGATCTCGGGAGGGCTTTACGATCTCGATTCCGACGACCGAGCCATCGCGTCGAATCATGAACTTGACCTCCGTCAGCAGCGACGCCGAAGTGCGGCGGGGACTCCAATTGAGCAGTACCTGCCGCTGGATATTGCTGAGGTACCCAGGATACGGAAACTCGATCCCGTGGGTATCCACGTTTGCCACGTCGGCACCCTTGCCACCCTGCGCCCCGGCTCCGGCCTTAGGCGCCGCGGTCGCCTTGGTGTTCGTAGCAGGCGCGCTTTTGCTGCCTGCCTCCCGCGTCTGCGTTGGGTTTGGAGTTGCTTTGGGCGCCACAACGGGAGCGACTTTCTTGGTGGGCAAAGCTTTTTCAGTTGGCACAGGCCGTTCCGCCCCTGACGCAACCGGTTTGCTGACGGTAGGCTTTGCCGCAGCGTTCACCACGCCCGCCTGCCGAGGCCCTGGAGGCGCGCCCAGGAGTTGTACCCTGTAGACGGGTGGTCGAAGCGGTTCCGGACGTCGCGCCCACATCACCGCGCCTACAACCACAGCAATGTGAACCAGGGCGGAGAGAGCCACGCTCGGCCCAAGTCGGGGCGGACGGAACTTCACGGGTGCAGATCGGCCAAACTCTGGCGCTGACACGTTGGTCAGCAGCGGCAACATCAGCGCTTTTCCTCGGGCTCGGCGACAAGGCCGACGTCCGTGATGCCGCTCGTGCGAATTGCCGCGAGAACTTTGATGATTTCTCCGTACTGAGTGCGGGTATCGCCGCGAATGTACACACCACCCCTACCTTTTTTTTCCCAGAGCGGCTTAATCGCTGCGCCAAACTCGCTCGCGGAAAAGCGTGTCTCGTCCACAAAAATCTGACCTGTACGGTCGACGGTCACAACGAGGCCGCCCTTCGGATCGAGCTGCTGCACGCTCGCCTGTGGGAGTGACACGTCCACACCGCCCTGCATGATGGGCGCAGTGATCATGAAGATCACCATCAGCAACATCATAACGTCGATCAGCGAAACCACATTAATTTCGCCGTTTACTGCCATTCGATCTGAACGCTTCCCTCGCCGCATGGGCTAGATGCGACCTTCGCGAACCAGAAGTGCAATAAGCTCTGAAGAAAATCCATCGAGCGAATTATCAAATCGGTTTAGACGTGCCGCGAACATGTTGTAGGAGAACGCGGCGGGAATGGCCACAGCAAGTGCCGCGGCCGTTGCAACGAG
>JBBSTN010000123.1:0-8812 GCA_038235845.1 Gemmatimonadales bacterium
AACACCCAGCGCATATATGTCAGCTCTGTAGTCGAGTGAAGGGTCTCCGGCAGCCTGCTCCGGTGCTACGTAAGTCGGCGTGCCGAGACTCATGCCTGTTTGAGTGATTCGCTTGAGCTCTGTTTCGGCGGTCGACGCATTTATCAACGCTTTGCCGATCCCGAAATCGAGCACAACCGCCTTGCCGTGGAAAAACATCACGTTTTCCGGCTTGATGTCACGGTGCACAACGCCTTCGTCATGCGCGTACGCCAGTGCCCCGGCAATCTCCGACATTATCCGGCAGATGTCATCTATCCCCATGGGACGCTCGCGGCTCATTCGCTCGCGCAAGCTCTCCCCGTCCACGAGTGGCATGGTGTAATAAAGATTCTCGCCCGCTGATCCCGCAGCCAGCAGTGGCACGACGTGGGGGTGCTGAAGCCTGGCGGCGATACCTATTTCGCGCTTGAATCGGTCGCTCGAAAGAGTTGCGGCAAGCTCGGGAGACAGCACCTTGATCACGACTACTCGTCGCAGAGCGTCCTCGGTGGCCACGAAAACGCGCGACATGCCTCCACGCGGTAACTCTCGCGTTATCGAATACTGGCCCTTTAGTTGGGACTGTAGTTCAGCTTGCAAATCGTCGTTCGGCAACGTCGCTCCTCGACTTGATTTCGGTTAAGCTATCCTCCGATCACCAAAATTGCCCGTCCCGATTCAAACGCTCGCCCGAATTCGACTTTTACCGCCAACCCCCTCAAGTGGATCCCATGGAAAGACGCCATTTCATTCAGCGCGCTGCCGCTATGGTCGCGGCACCTATTGCAGGTAACGCCGCAGGTATCTTTCCGTCTCTTGCACTCGGCTCTTCGCCCGGTGGCCTAGCTGCGGACTCAGGGTCAGCCCCCGACAGAATAGACTCCGATCGCGACGGGGACTCCAAAACGCGGGCTCCTCGAAAGGTGAATGGAGCCCGAGTCAACTCCACGCTGTCCCGGTTCGATTCTATTGGTCGTACCGCGAGCGGAATAAACCGGGTGGGCTATTCCGATGCCGACCTCGCCGGCAGAGCATTTACGCTCAGCCTGATTCGCGAAGCCGGACTCACCCCTCGCGTTGACACCGCCGGGAACATTTACGCCCGGGTCAACGGCACCGACAGCACACTCAAGCCCATTTTGATCGGCTCGCATGTCGACTCCGTGACGGACGGCGGCAATTACGATGGGCCCGTAGGATCGTTTGCCGCCATCGAGGTCGCACGGTCGCTGCGCGAACAGAATGTGAGACTCAAACATCCAGTGGATGTGGTGATCTGGCAGAACGAGGAGGGCGGCACCATCGGCAGCAAGGTCGCGATAGGAGAATTGCACGATGCCGATCTGGACAAGGTGGCCCGATCGGGCAAGACGGTGCGGGAAGGTATCGCACTCATTGGCGGCGACGTTGCCCGTCTCACTGAGGCGAAGTTGAATCGTGGCGATCTCAAATGCTATATCGAGTTGCATATCGAGCAAGGTGGACTGCTCGAAAAAGCGGGATTGCAAATCGGCGTTGTGCAGGGCATCGTCGGCCTGCGTTGGTTTGAGTTCACCGTAACTGGCTTTGCGAATCATGCAGGCGCAACACCAATGAATCAGCGCCAGGATGCCATGCTTGCAGCAGCGAAGTTCACTGTCGCCGTGAACGACGCGGTGAACGCTGAACCCGGACGACAGGTTGCGACAGTTGGGAGAATCGTTGCTTCACCGAATACAACCAATGTGATTCCCGGCCAGGTAGTGCTTACCGTCGATCTCCGCGACCTCGACCAGCAGAAAATCGACAAGTTCACCGGCATCTTCGAGAAACTCGCCGCAGAAATCGGCAAGGCAACTGGCACCACATTTCAGTCGAAGCAACTGATCAACAGCGCCCCAGCAATTGCCGACGAGCAGGTGATGAAGTGGATCGAAACAAGCGCGACAGCGCTCGGTTTAACTAAACAACGGATGCCGAGCGGTGCCGGTCATGACGCCCAGGAAATTGCGAGGATTGCACCGATGGGTATGATCTTCATTCCCAGCGTAGGCGGCATCAGTCATTCACCAAAGGAGTTCAGCAAGCCGGAAGACGTGGTGAACGGTGCAAACGTGCTACTCAACGCCGTTATCGCCTCAGACGGTTGAAGCGAGCTTGCGTGTCAGAGTAGTTGACACGATCTCCCGCGTCAGAGGAGACCAGGATTTCTCTGCCAGACGCTGTATGTCAGCGCCGAGGCAAATAGAACCCAGCACAGATAAGGAATCAGGAGTACGGCCGCGAATTTTTTGACATGCCAGAAGATCCCGATGGTCGCAATAATCAGAGCGTCGAGTAACAGAATATCGAGCAGCGCCAGCTCGCCTTGTTTCCATGTGAAAAACAGCGGCGTCCACAAGGCGTTTATCGCGAGTTGAACCAGGAATAAGGTGAGAGGCACGCGGGCATGCTGCCAACCTCGCTCGCGCCAGACCAGCCACGCGGCTACTGCCATCGCGAGGTAGAGTACCGTCCACACCGGGCCGAATAGCCAGCTCGGCGGAGCCCAGGCGGCCCGGTCGAGTGATTGGTAAAACGAAGATGCCTGGCTGGCTGCAAGGCCTCCTAATGCGCCCGCCGCCAGGCTTACGGCCACCCACCCGACAAGGCCAACCGCGGAGGAAACCTTGCGCGTTGAACTCAGCGCAGGTTCAGATACCGCCTGTTGTTGCCACTTTGGAGACCGCTCGTTTGAGTGCATCGATCACAATTCCGGGCGTGAGTACGGCGGGCAACAGCTCAGGCTTGCCCCCTGTGCCGGCAGGATAGAGGACGTAAAGCGGCACTCCACTTCGACCATAGCCTTGCAGCACCGCGGCAATTTCAGCGTCTCTCGACGTCCAATCTGCCTTGAGTAGTGCAACATCGTTGCTACTGAACGCCGCCTGAACCGCATTCGTGCCAAGAGCAATTCGCTCATTCACCTGACACGACAGACACCAGGCTGCAGTGAAATCGATAAAAACGGGCCGTCCCGCAGCCCGGAGTTCGTCGACGCGAGCTTGCGAGTACACCTCCCAGTTATCGGCCACCGCCTTAACGCTGCGCGGCTGACTCGTGGAGGCCGACATTCCGGCGACGCCAACTGCCGTTAGCATCGTTACTACGGCCAGCGCGAATGACATCTTCGAGCGGCTAACCGAAGCCCTGCCCCACGCCCAGGCACCCAAAGCAAACAGTGTGAGCGCCATCATGAGCACCGCCAAGGAATCGATGCTGGCCTGCTGCCCGAATACCCAGAGCAGCCATACAACCGTGGCATATAGCGGAAACGCGAGCAGTTGCTTGAAGGTCTCCAGCCAAGGCCCAGGCTTCGGTAGGAAGCGAAGCAACGACGGCATGGACGAAAACACCACGTACGGCAGAGCGAGGCCGACGGCCAGGGCCGTGAAAACGGTGAGGCCGGCCAGAGGCGGTTGAACGAGGGCGAACCCGAGCGCCGCACCCATGAACGGAGCAGTACATGGCGTGGCAACGATCACCGCCAGCGCACCGGTAAGAAACGAATCGGCATAGCCGCCGCCACCGCCGGCCGAGCCGAGCCGAGTGAGCGACATGCCAATCTCAAAGACACCACTGAGATTCAGACCAAGCGCGAAAATAACCAGAGCGAGAAGTCCAACGACGATCGGAGACTGTAGCTGGAACCCCCAGCCGAGGCTTTCTCCACCGGCACGTAGCAGCATTAAAGCGCCAGCAAGGAGCCAGAATGTTGCCAGCACACCCGCAGCGAATACTAACCCTCGCTTCCGGCCAGCGGCGGCGTCTCCCGCTCCGTTCTCAACGAATCCAAGCACTTTTATTGAAAGCACCGGGAAGACGCACGGCATCAGGTTGAGAAGCAGCCCGCCAAGAAAGGCGAAAAATGCGGCGGCGACGAGCCCAAGTGCCGTTGCGTCGGTACCGCTCAGCCCTGACCGGTCGCCGCCAACTGCAGTCAGCTGGTTTGCCCCTCCAGTTAGCTGTATGTTCCCAGTGGCAAGTAGAGCTGCAGCACGGGCGCCGAGCGGGCCAGCGGAGCTATCCTGGATGTTTGTGCCCAGTAACCAGGCGCTACTGCTGTCAGACCCGACATTGGCGGCCAGCAACCCCGCAATTCTCGAAGCCGCCGAATCAGCATAGGGAGATCGGGGCAGCTCGAGAAAAAGCGTGTCTCCCGACCGCATCACGCGCTGTGGTTTGGCGTGATCGACCACGCCGAGGCTGTCGGCGAAGAGATAAGGTTCAGTCAGAGTCGCTAGCGAAACACCGGCGGGCGGCACAATAGCAACGAGGTAAGTGCTGTCGCGGGCTACGGCCGTCATCTGCCAGCCATCCCCAGCTTTAGGAAGGACTCGCGAGGCCATGTCCACAAGTGCTTCACCATGAATGTCGGCGAGTGGCGCCGTCGCTACGACGGGCAAATCGAGCGCAACACTGCCGGCTGCGGGCAGGCAGACGTCGGCGCATGCCAGCCAGTCTGCATTTCCCGCGATATGTACCCGCTGACCCGCCTGGAGCGATTCCGAAAGCTGAACTTCCGCGAGCAACACCACCTCGTTCTCATACCCATAGCTCATTAGCGGAGGCTGAGGCAGAAGCCGGGGAGCTGGAAATTGCAGCACGCCAACAGTGGTGCCTGACCGGGCGTCCCATTGAATGTTGAGAGGAAAACCCGCGTCACCGCCGTTGGTCCAGTAGGTGTGCCATCCCTTGTCGAGAGTAATGCGAACCGCGATGGTGAACTTCTCGCCGGGCCGGACGCTCTTGAGTGGAGAAACGACGGAGATATCGCTGTGAGGACTCAGATCTTCAGTGCTGTCCGCTGGTTGACCGGCTGATGGCGCGCCTGACGCTTTGGCGGCTATCGCCGCAGAAGTAGCAGCTTTGAGAGGCGAAACACGATCACCACGAGCGACGTCGATGGTATCGGGCTGAGGGGATCGCTTCGCACTTACCTGAGGTGTCTGCGCAGACAAGCTGTTAACGACAACGAGACCCGAGGCCGCGATGAGACATGTGAGAGAAAGCGCAGATAAGACTGAAATGCAGCGCATCACGCTTTCGACAGGCTGAAATTTATTTTGGCGATCGCAAATTCTCATGTCGGAGGCGTGATAAGTCGGGCTTTGGATAGGTCGGGTCGGGTCGGGTCGGACAGGAGATACGCTGAATGGTCTCACGGTTCCAATAAGCGTTTTGTCTGGTGCGTTTGCGTACTTCGTTCGCTCACTGCTTTGCGTACTTCCTTTGTTCATTGCATTTGCGTACTGCGTCTGCGGGGCGCCGGGCGCCGGTTTAGTACCCCGGAACAGAAATTCGAATGAGTAGGGAACCGGGAGGCCCACCACTGAATATGTTCGCGTTGATCCCCTCACGCACAAAAACAGGAAATCCTTGCGAAAAAGATCTGTTCTACTCGGCCTTCCGATAGCTGTAGCACTTTCTGTCGCTTCCATCGCTCAGTCGGCGTATGCACAACAGGGAGCGATGGCGACGACTTCGAATGGCCAGCTTGGCCCTGTAGATGGCAAAGATCTCGAGCCCACAGACATCGAGCGAATCGCGATTGGAAAAGCCGCGCGGGATTTCACACTCGCCAGGTACAGCGGAGGGACGGTCACTCTCTCGCAGTATCGGGGGAAGAAGAATGTCGTCCTCGTCTTTTATCGCGGTTACTGGTGCCCCTATTGCATCAATCAGCTTCGTGAAATGCGTTCCCTTCTCAGTGATGAGCTGAAAAAGGACACGGAACTTCTGGTGGTGTCGATCGATGGCGAAAATGAGACGAAGATGGCGGTTACCCGTATAGCAAAGGACGACGGAGTGCAGCCGGACTTTTCCTTCCTCTCCGACCCGGAGCATGCGGTGATCGCACGCTATGGTGTTCTAAATCCCGCCGGAAGCCGCAAGGGCATTCCCCACCCCGCCACTTATGTCATCGATAAGAAGGGCGTGGTGAGATGGAGAGATGTACAGACTGACTACAAGATTCGGCCGACAAACACCGCTGTGCTCACCGCACTGCAGTCAGTTTCCTCGAAATAGTTCGACGCGTACGTCGAGCGACGACAACCGCTGACAACCATCGACGAGCGACGAATAGGGGACGAATTGAAACAGTAGTGGATGTTATCAAAGCTGAAACGTCGGCTCAGTCCCCTCGCAGCACTTCCACCGGATCCACGCTCGCGGCGCGTCGCACGGGTACGAAGGTCGCCAGCAGCAGCGAGACAACCAGCGTCAGCAGCACCGCCGCATACACACGTGGATCGAGTACGCTTGTGTCGTACAGCATCGATCGAATCAGTTGATTCACAACGATTGCTGCGGCGACACCGGCCGCCAAACCGACCGACCCGATCCTGAGAGTCCGCGACATCGCGGTGAAAATGATGTGAGATCTCGTCGCACCGAGCGCCATCCGAGTGCCTATTTCACGCCTGCGGCTCGCCACATCAGATGACGTCACTGCAAACACGCCCGAGACGGCAAACAGCAGCGCTATGGCAGCGATTACTGTCAGAAGGATGGTCTGAAATCGCTGCGGTGCCCACGATAGCGCGGCGCGTTGATCCATGCTCATCACGTCGAACAACGCGAGCGAAGGATCAACATTATGAACAGCTTGCCTTAGTGCTGCCACTCTCGCGAGTGGCTCACCCGTCGTTCTCACCAGCACCATACGTGTCGCATATGTGAATTGGGTATATGGAGTGAAGAAGTCGGGCTGAACCGGACGTTCGTTCATTGGCTGATACGCGACGTCGCCGACAATTCCAACGATCTCCGCGCTGGAGTCGGGGCTGCCGAACTGGGGTGCTCCGTCCCACCATATGCGTTTGCCGATGGGATTCTCCCGCGGCCAGAATCGCTCCGCGGCGGTCTGATTGATTACCACCACATGCGGAGTTCCTGCACGATCATTGCGGGAAATTACCCGCCCCCGAATCAAGGGCACTCCCAGTACAGCGAAGTGAGATGGGCCCACATAGTGTCGCAAAACGGCCGGCGCATCCGCCTCGCTGCTGAAAGGCTTTCCAACTACATGCATAGTGGCATTCGCGCAGACGACACTCATGGGTGCACATCCATCCACCGAAGCGGCGACAACTCCCGGCACTCGCTCAACTGACTCGATCACCCGATCCAATAAATCCGGCGCAGCTTCTGCAGGATACAACACTTCAGAGGGTCGAATCATGAATGTAAGCAGACCGTCCGACCGAAAGCCGGGTGAGCTGTTGATGAGACGGGAGAAGCTCGCCAGCAGCAGCCCGCATACACTGAGCAACACCACGGACATTGCAACCTGCGCTGCAATCAATCCATCCTGACCCAGCAGAAAATGCGGAATCCGCGAAAGAAATGAACGATTCACGTGCCGCCTGCGAAGGCTGTGGTCACTCTTGATATCCTGAACTACATCTGCATTCGCACTCTGCAGAGCGGGCGTGATGCCAAACAGTAGTACCGTACCCGCCGTAACCAAGAGTGTAAATGCAAGCATTCGCCAATCGATGGCAGCGTCGGCGAATGCTCCGAGGGCGCCATAGAAGTTGCCGGATCCGGCCAGTGCAGAAGGTAAAGTCACGGACTTTACGCCAGCATACGCGAGCGTGAGACCCAGAACGCCCGCCGCGAAAGCCAACACCGAACTCTCCGTCACAAGCTGCCGTATCAACCTCGAGCGACTTGCACCCACTGCGAGCCGAATTGCAATCTCCCGGCGCCTTTCGGTAGCGCGGCCCAGCAGTATTGTCGCGACATTAGCGCATGCGACGAGCAGAAGCATCGCCACTGCCACGGAGAGCATCATCAATCCGCGCGCAATGCCAGGGTTAATTCGGGCCGCATTCAACGATACCGCGGTTGCGGCTAGTCGATCATCGGGAGTTCCCAGTTCACTCGGCTGTCTCTCCTGGATTTGTTCGCCAACTACGTTCAACTCCGCAACACCACTTTCAAGGCTGACACGGTCCTTAAGACGGCCGATCACCGTAATGAAATTCTGATTGGTAACCTGATAGTCAACGTAGGTCACGCGAGGTGCCATTCCTGCGGGAATCCAGGCGAGCGCCTGACCGGAAATACCGGTGAAGTAGGGAGCTGCAACGCCTGCAACTGTCAACGAAACGCCGTTCACGCTAACCGTGCTGCCAACCACGCTGCTACTACCGCCAAATCTCTGCTGCCATGTGGCGTGGCCAAGTATAAGTAGCGGTGATGAAGTTGCCGGGTTGTCTTCGCTGCCGGAGAATCCGGCTCCCAGCGACATTGATTGCCGCATCACCTCGAAATATCGAGACGAAACAATCTCTGCGGGTAACGGCTGTGCACTTCCGTCATCGGCGATTGTGAGTACTGCGTTTGATACCGTGGCAAGCGCGGAAAATGAGCTGACGCTTTGTTCCAGCAACCGAAAGCGTGGCCACGACCATCTCTCCTTCGTCCAGAGCTGCCCTCCTTCCGAGCGAGTAATATTGAGTATCGCGAGACGATCCGAGTCGGGGAACGGAGGGGGTCGGAGCAGCGCCGCATCTACAAACGCGAAGACAGTGGTAGCGGTGGCAATGCCGAGTGCGAGAGTGAGAATCGCTGCGAAACTCGATATCGGCGTGCGACGAATTGACCGGAGCGAGTAATGAATGTCGCGGAAAAAGTCGTCGACCAAACGCATTCCGTGTGCATCCCGCATTTCTTCTCGGCGACGAGTCAACCCGCCCATCGCGGCTGCCAATTCGCGTTGGGCCTGGTCCCTGCTCAACCCACGCGCCTCTAGCTAGAGGCG
>JBBSTN010000124.1:0-8792 GCA_038235845.1 Gemmatimonadales bacterium
AGTACTGCATCGCCACGGGATCACCGCGAATCTCGAACAACTCTTGGGCGTCACGCGCTGTGAGGGACGATAGAACCAGACGCGCGGATAAATGGAAGAGCATTATTGGAGGCGCTCCCACGCTGACGCTGGACAGCTAAACGCCAAAGTTCTGCTGCAAGCGAACCGATAAACTGCGGCGTCGGAGCCGTCGATACCACAGCTCGCTTGACGGCAGCAACGCAACGCTAGGTGGTGCGGTCGAGATGCCGGGGCGGATTGCTCGCCACTGCAATGGCATCGACGGAGAATCGGAGGCCACGCGGGAGAGCAACGATCGGTGTTGATCTGACCGGTGGCGCCATTGGAAAGAGCTCGAGGAACAGCGCGTTCAATATCGGGAAGGCGGTGGGCTCCGCGACAAAACATGTGACCTTGACGACGCGCTCGAGACTCGACCCGGCGTCCTCGAGTACGGCAGGTAGATTGGCGAACGCTTGGCGCGCTTGGTCCTCAAACGCCTCGCCGGCGACCGTGCCGGTTTGGGGATCAATGCCTGGTTGGCCGGCGGTGAATACGAGATCACCCACGCGCACTGCCTGCGAGTACGGACCGATCCGCGGTACAAGCGCGCTGTCGATAACTTCTTCAGGAAGAGCCACAACCCTCCGAATTTGTGATGCCATGTGGGCGGCCACCTAACCGCCCTACCTCAGCTGCGGGCGAGTCAATAAAGCGAGCGAAGCGAGCAATCACAAGATCGCCAGACTGCTGCAGCGTTCGTTAAGCAGCGCCCGCCAAGAACTATCCCATTGCCGCTCGAATCGCCGGAAGGTCGCTCTTTCACGCTGCCTGCTGAATTACGGCGTTCTGGTATTCCCTGACGATGCCGCGTCGTCGAGTTATCCGATCTTCAAACGCTTGTCCGCGAACGTCTTGAGCATTGCGCACTCCAATCTGTCACGTGACATATGAGAGATTGAAAGTGCGAACTCCGACGGGCGGAGAACACCTTGATATCCTGCTGCTGCTGATCGGCAAGGCAGAATCTGCCATCGCCGCCGCGTTATACCCCTACGAGAGTGGATCGAAGCATCACTGAAGTTCGTTCTCTCGCTCAGCGTACCACCTTCAACAATCTCACTTGGTATTTGGGGCTACTCCGATTGGTGGTATCCGGCGTACGACGCTACGAACGGTTCACGCATGCGCGGAAGTGATATCTCGTTACTCACGCCGAGGAGATTCTGGTGAAGAGTGGAGTGAAGGCTGTGTGGGACAACGTGCAGAAACCGCCCACGGTATCTTTGTGCGAGCACAACGTGTTTCATCGGTCAGGACAACACCCTCAATGCGAGTGGAGCTGGTCGTCGACTCTATAGTTGCGACCTTACGCAGCTGGACCAGACGCTCATCGCGGATCTCCTGCATTTTGCGCCATGTCCCACGAAAGTGATCGAGCTCGCCGATCAGACGAACGAGCTCGCTGTTCTCACGTCGGTCAAGCACTGGTGGAAGTCGCCAATGCCGAGTGTCATGTCGTTTGATGATACGAAGCGATAACTGTATCCGTTTTGCGTCAGTTAGCGCTTAAGAACGGCCAAATTCAGCTATTGACAATATTGAAGTTGCCCCATTTTGGTGTCTATTAAAACAGCTCAATTCCACTGCCAGAGAATCGAAGTCAAGTTTGATCGGTACAAATAAGTGTGTTCTCGCTTAATCCCATTGGCCGCTCAACCACTACTTGACATATGGTGGCATTTTGCTACCGTGTTAATATGAGTCAACCCGTTAAACTCTCAGACAACCTCGTTCTTGAGGCTCGAGTCACGAGCGAAGTTGCGCAGCGATCCATTGCTGGACAGATCGAATTCTGGGCAGGGCTTGGTCGCGCCGTCGAAGTACTTCTTCGTAGCCCTGAACTAGTCACGCTCAGGCAAGTAAAGAAAAACAAACCGTTGTTGACCGCTTTGGAGTCTGTCGGAACGCCTGCCGGCAACAAGAAGGTAACTGACTTTCTCAACGCTCAACCATTTCCTCACTACGAGAGCGCAGCGAAGAAACCGGGGATGGTGGTCAGAATTGAAAAGGATGGAACGCGCACCGTCGGGCGATTCGTGCAAAGAAAATTCGTTCCGGAAAAAGCGCGACGTTCGCGATAGCGCGCCGTGAAAAAGTCTTCTGCTGCGCTCCGGCCGATGATCATCTCGATCGCAGGGCCCAATGGAGCCGGGAAAAGCACCTTCTTTGGAGCTTTCTTTCGTGACACCGGTTTACGGTTTGTCAACGCAGACGCACTGAGTCGCGAACTTAATCTTGACTCATACCGGGCCGCTGGCGTTGCCAACGCAATCCGAAACGAACTGGTGGCGAGAAATCAGAGTTTTGCGTTCGAAACAGTATTTTCTGACACCGTTCGCGAAAAAGTGGAATTCCTCAAAGCTGCGACAGCGGCTGGTTACGATGTCACACTGTGCTTCATTGGTGTCGACGGACCAGAAATGTCAGATCAGCGCGTGGCGATGCGCGTATCGCAGGGAGGGCACGATGTTCCAGAAGACAAGATCATTGCGCGCTTTCCACGTACACTGGCAAATTTGAAGCTCGCACTCGCTGAATTGGCGTATGTAGTGGTGTATGACAACAGCGATTTGACACTACCGTTTCGACGGATTGCCGAATTCCGACATGGCAAACAAGCATTTCTGGCAGAAGCACTTCCGGGTTGGATCACACGACTGTTGTAGCGCGCTGATCTGTCACTTCCCTGCGCCCTACCCTAAATCACGTATTCAGCCTTGCGAGCGCTTCCATGGAGAACAAATAGAATGGCCGTGCAGAACAACCTCATCGGCGGGACGTGGACCGGCGGAACCGACACGATTCGCAGCATTAACCCGTCGGACACGAACGATGTCGTCGGCGAATTTGCCGTCGCCTCCGCTGATCAAGTACGGGACGCAGTCGCTGCGGCTCGCGCGGCGCTCCCTGTGTGGGCCGGCACGACGACACAGATGCGCTCCGATCTCCTACACAACATCGGTGCAGAGCTGCTGGTCCGAAAAGACGAGTTGGCCGATCTCCTGGCTCGCGAAGAGGGAAAGACGCGCACGGAAGCAATTGGCGAAGTCACCCGCGCAGCACAGATATTCCGATTCTTCGCGGGCGAGGTGTTGCGATATGGTGGAGAAACACTGCCGTCAGTCCGTCCGGGAATCGAAGTGCAAAGCACTCGTCATCCCGTGGGCGTCGTTGGCGTAATCACGCCGTGGAATTTTCCCATCGCTATTCCGGCATGGAAAATCGCGCCGGCGCTGGCCTTCGGAAACGCCGTTGTATTCAAGCCGTCCGAAAGGACTCCCGCGCTTGGATGGGCGCTCACGGACATCATTAAGCGCACGTGCGCGCCAGCGGGTTTCTTCAATCTCGTCATGGGAGCGGGCCCGGTCGGAGATGCGATCCTCGACGGAGTTGATGCCGTCTCATTCACCGGCTCCGTCGCGACGGGCCGTCACGTTGCGAAACGCGCAGTCGAGCGGATGATTCCTGTTCAGGCCGAAATGGGCGGGAAGAATCCGCTCGTGGTGTTGGACGACGCCGATTTCACGACCGCAGTCAATTGCGCGGTCGACGGCGCGTTCTTCCAGACTGGTCAGCGGTGCACGGCGTCGAGTCGACTCATCGTATGCGAGGGAATCCACGACCGCTTTGTCGATGCAGTCTCGGAACGCCTTCGCGCACTGGTCGTCGATCACGCCTTGAAGGACGGTACGCAGTGTGGCCCGGTTGTGGACCAACGGCAACTCGATCAAGACGTTCGCTACATGGAGATTGGAAAGCGCGAAGGGGCGACGCCGAAAGTTCTGGGTGAGCTGTTGACCCGAGATTCGCCTGGTTTCTACTTGTCGCCCACCCTCTTCGTCGATACCACCAACGACATGCGAATCAACCGCGAGGAAATTTTTGGTCCCGTCGCGTCGGTGATCCGCGTAAAGGATTATGACGAAGCGTTGAGCGTCGCGAACGATACGGAATTCGGTTTGTCCGCGGGCATTTGCACGACGTCGATGAAACACGCTCGTCACTTTCAAACGAACGTGCAGTCCGGGCTCGCGATGATCAATCTGCCGACCGCCGGTCTCGACTACCACGTCCCGTTCGGCGGCACGAAGGCGTCGAGCTACGGGCCGCGCGAACAGGGCCGGTACGCAGTGGAGTTCTACACGATCTCGAAGACGTCTTACATAGAGATCTAACGCGGTCGTGTACGCATGTCCCCCCGACGCACCGCGTGATGTTACAGAAGCGGGCGCTGCAGGTATCGACGGACGAGGTTCCGGATGGAAAGATCAAGCAGTATCAAAATGGGTCAGCTGGTTCGGCACCGTTCGACTGCTGGAACCAATCGGCTACCCCCGTTTGGATATGAAGCGCAGTATTGTGAACAGACGAATTCATACTTCGCCGAGCTCGAACTCGAATTATTTGGTCTTCCGGAATCCCGGGGCAATTCATTATGAAGAAGAAAATGGAACTGGCGGGCCTGGTACTCGTTTGGTTCGCGGTGATAGGACAATTCATCCTCATGCTACAGAACCGTGTGGCTGATGTCCCTGAGACCATCATTCGGTTTTTTAGCTTCTTCACGATATTGACCAACACCTTGGTTGCTCTGTTCTTCACCGCGAATTTCTTTGGCATCGTTGAAGGTCCGTTTTCAATTTTGTCAAAGCGGAGTGCGTCGACCGCGATGACTGCATTTATCCTGTTGGTTGGTATCGTATATCAGGTTGTTCTCAGGGGAACATGGGAACCCACGGGCTTGCAACGAATTATCGATGAACTCTTGCACACCATAATCCCGGTTTATTTTCTGGTCTACTGGTTCCTGTACGAAGACTCTACGGATATCAAGTTGAAGCCGATCCTGTATTGGCTGGTGTACCCATTGCTCTACTGTTTCTTTGTGATTGTGAGAGGACATTTTTCGGGGTTCTATCCCTATCCGTTTTTGAACGTTGCGGAAATCGGCTATTTCGGTGTTGGCAAAAGTTTCGTAGCCATTTGCGGGTTTACGGTGCTATTGATGTTCCTTCTTGTTTTGGGCAACAACAAATTGAGGATCAAGCGCTAACCATCCGACGATGTGCACAGCGCACCGCTTGCTTTAGTCTGCAGCAAACATAGGTTAGCCGGCGATACTTGCACGCACGACTCGACGAGGTTTTCCGGGGATAATGCGCTGTCGAGGCGCAGGACGCGAATCGACTTGTCTGGACGTCCATGCTGTTTCCTGGCTATCGTCCGGCAGTGTTTGACGACATTCCGATTACCGCGATCGTCACGATGGAAACCGTGGGAACCGGAACTCGTTACGTGTTCACGGCGCTGCATCGGGATGAATCTGACTACGAGAAAAATAAAGCGTCGGGTTGGCAGCAGGGCACCGAGATCGCCATCGATCAGTTTGTGGCGCATGTCAAGTCGATGAAATAGTTCAGGACGACGTGCGGTGGGCGGCTGGACTTACGACGCCTTCTGCTCGAGTCGCTCGGCAATCCACACTTTGATAACGGACTGCCGCGTGACGCCAAGGCGCGCCGCTTCATGATCCAGCGATTCGATCATCCACGTGGGAAAGTCAACGTTCACCCGACGTTGCTCCTGCGTCACCCGACGCGCGGTCGTGAGATTCAGATGCGTGGAAATGTCATTGCCGTCGTCGAACTTCCTGTCGAAACTTTTAGCTTTCATACAGCGCCACCTCCTCCACACGTGAACGACGAACCGAGATCAGTCGCACTCGACTATCCCGGTATGTGATGACCGCAGACCAATACACGCCGACGATACGACCGATCATCACAAATCGTGGCTCATCTTCCGTTCGCGCCTGGACTTGAAGCAGCCGGTCATCCAACCACAGCTGCTGTGCGTCGATGAAATCAATGCCGTGCTTTCCCATGTTTGAGCGACTTTTTGCGTCATCGAATTCGAAGTCCATAATGCCGTCGTATTTTGTCCGGTATAGTTAGTATACCTTTTTTATACCGAAAGTCAATTTGCTCAATTCACGATCTCGCGGAAATGTACCGCTGGCTTGAGCGCGGTCTCGGGGTCCGCTCCGCGTGGGCGACGCTGCTTGGCGTGTGGGATCCGGTGCTTGCATCACACAGGAACGAAGAGCACTACCAGAGCATAATGCGTCGCGTCGGCATCGTTCCGCCGTGGTGTAACGATATGGGGTAAGGTGTTTGCTGGTGGCGAGTGGTGGTTCCACGCCTACCACCCGTTCGTGCCCGCCGGGCCCTTCCACGGACCGACAATGCGGTCGGTCACCCAGCCGCCGTAAAAGCCACCGTCCTGGGGACGCACCCGCTCTCCGTCCACAAAGCATTCCGCGTGCACGGCGTAGAGCGCCACATGATCGCGCAGCAGGGCGAAAGGTATCGAAGGCCGGTCGTACGACCATGCGGCCCTCTCGAGGCGTGTGTCGCCGCCCACGACGGTCCAGTAGCGCGCTGCGCCTTTCCATTCGCAGTGTGAGGAACCGGGCGCGGGCTCGAAGGCGCCGGGTTTCGCGTCCGCGAACGGGAGGTAGTAGCTGGGGGGGCTGGCCGTCTCCAGCAACCGGAGTGCGCGTGACGTGCGCACGATCTCGACGCCACCTACCCGAACCACCACTTCACGGGATTCCGCGTCGACCGCCGGCGGACGCGGATAGTCCCACACCGACTCCTGCCCGATGTCGGGCGTCTCCGCGAACGGCGGCCGCTCGCGTCCAATCCAGCGCCACATGGACTGCGCCTCGCGCTGTGCGCGCGTCAAACCGTCGGAGTTCATGCCACGCCAGTCTCCGGTAACCAACAACTCTTCAACCTGTACCTCGATAAGCGAAATTTCCGGCCGGCGAGCAGCATTCGGATCGCTCAGAGATTCGAGAGAGCCGACCTCGCCCGTGCTGAATCGGCGAGTCTGAATTGTCATAGTGCAACGCGTGATATCGGCCTGCTGTTCCGCCCGCGCCAACTGCGAACTCGCCCTCGATAATCGAGCTGGGATATCACTATCTCAGAACTCCGGTGCGCGGTGTGTTTTTGCATCTCCATCTGATCATGGGCATCTGGAGCCGTAAGGTCATGGGATGGGCTGTGCATTTGGTGCAGGATGACGATCTTGCGTCAGAGCTCTTCCAGGCCACCTGTCAACGTCACCTGTTTGACCCGACCGGAATCGTGCTGCACTCGGACAACGGTGGTCCGATGAAGGGGGGCAACGATGGTGGTAACGATGGACTGGAACGACTCACAACTGGACATCAGCAACGTGGGTCTATCTCAACCCCGAATAGGAGGTCGAAGCAGAAGTTCACAAACAGCAGCATAACATTTCATGCCTCGCGCCATGGGCCGACTGCATGCAGATGCGCGACTTTAGGGCTGCCGACACACGCTCGAGCCAACGGCCGTCAAGCGGAACTGCACTCGATAAGTCGAACCTCCCGGCTCACTCGCCCCGAACTTGAGCTGGCAGGGCGACGCCTGAGGATCCGGCCCCGAGAGACTTTGCAGAGAGCCAGACTGGGCGCCTGGCCCATTGCCTGACCCGCCTGCACCCTGGAGACGACTGCCGAACCCCACTACAAGGTAGGGGCCGGTAAACGATCCCCTGATCTCCTGTAATGTGGTGTCGAGAGAACCATGGAAAGCCGTCCGGATAACTTCCTGGAAACTGCCATTACCCTGCAAGGTCCCTGCTGGGCCGCCGCCTGCCCCGTATGCGTTGCGCTGAGTAACCGTGAACGTTCCACCAGTAGGGCTAAGAACGTGCACTGTAAAGAGGGGCGCATTCGCATCGGGATCGCCCACTATGCTGCCGCAACCGACAAGTAGTGCGACCAAAACGGGAACGAAACGATGGCGCATCTTGACCTCTGCGAGAGGAGACGACATTCAGATCGAGCAGCGTGGCGCTGATAGGCGGCGTAATGCATTCGAAGGTCTGTGGGACCATCGCCGACAACCTGGTAGGCGATGTGGAGGTCGTCGCTGAGGGTGTATTCGGTCTTCGCTTGCTGGTACATCTGTGTTCGTCTGGAGACTATGGACCCACCCTTACCCCGCTCCGGGATGTTGAAGCAAACCCCGATTGAATTTGCTATCCGGAATTATCGCGCAAGCAAGTTCTCCTTCTTCAACCATTCGTACGAATCACGGATGGAATGTTCCAACGAAGTGACCGTATAGTCCAACTGTTCCATTGCCTTTTTGCAATTCACGTGCTTGGGAATGGTCAGTTCGATGTATTTCTCCCTGGTCAGAGTTGGTTCCTTTCCATTCAAGTTTGATTGAAGCACGTAGAACGGAACAACGGCTCGCATCAACCAGGCAGGCATCACAAACTGCGTTTCCTTCTTATTCATCAAACGCTGAATCGTATTGAATACTTCTTTGAACGTAGCCTCGACTCCACCCAGCAGATAGCGTTCGCCAGTTCTGCCTTTTTCGTAAGCAGAAAGATGGCCTCTCGCCACATCTGATACATGGCAGAAAATGCCGTTTCCGGGCGGAATTCCCGGCAAATCATCATTGTAAACCGCCTGAATGACCTGTGCCCAATTATGCGAATCATAGGGCCCCATGATGTCGCACGGATTTACCAGAACCGCATCCAGACCATTGGCAATCGCCTTATCCACTTCCAGCTCTGCGAGGTATTTGGTCCTTGTGTAGTTTATCGCGCTGTCCAAAGCATTTGATGTAACCGATTCGTCAATCAGGTATGGGTGATGTCCGTATGCCGAAACCGAC
>JBBSTN010000125.1:0-8788 GCA_038235845.1 Gemmatimonadales bacterium
GATGCCGGTGCATTTCGGCTTTGATGACGCTGCTGTTCGTCAGCAGGATCAGGCTGCGCTCGAAAAATTTGCACAGGTGGCCATGCAGCATTATCGTGGTGCCACGATAACCATCGAAGGCTTCACGGATCCTGCCGGTAGCCAGTCTTACAACCTTCATCTGTCGCGAGAGCGTGCCGATGCAGTGCGGGACTTCCTGGTTTCCAAGGGCATCGATGGCGCAACGCTTCGGACGGTTGGATACGGAAAGGCCCGCCTCGTGCGCCCAGGCGCTGCGGGTAGCGAGAGCGGCGCGGAGCTTAATCGGCGCGTAACCTTTGTGGTCGAGACGCCTGCAGCTGACGCCACTGTTGCAGCCTTGACGGCTAATTAGGCGACGAGCTTCGGTCAGCTGATTGTAAACGGCTAGCTGAAGGAGTTGGCGTAGTTCCAAACATCGGCTGACCCTGCTTTTGCAGCCGCTGGTTAACACTGAAAGTGAGAAAAAAAGACGGCCGTTTTCTTCATCTGGAGAAAACGGCCGTTTTAGCGGCCAATCACCAGGGACAGGCTCCCGCGCGCGCGGTGCTCATCGACAGCAATCCCGTCTGCGTGGCACGCGCGCAATTACATTCACAGGTACATGATCGAGACCGTCGTCGCACCTGAGGATATTGCACAGCGTCTCACGTCATCCAGTGTCGATCCACTCCCTTTCGCGCTGGGGCGGGATGTTTTGCCGTCACGCCTCCGGCCTGCGGCCACGATGGGCGTTCTCGACATTACAGAGTGGTTTGGTACCACGAGTGGTGGCATCCGAACCTATCTTCTCGAGAAAGCAGCGTATGTAGAGCAGCGTCAGTCGCTTCGCCACGTGATTGTGGTACCAGGTGAGCGCGACTCAATCACCGACGCTGCGGGCGTTCGAATGTATCGGCTCCAGGGGCCGCCGATTCCACGGCAGAAGCCGTACCGATTCATGCTGGCGATAAAGAGCGTATCCCGCATCGTTCGGCACGAGGCGCCAGACATCATCGAGATCGGAAGCCCATTCATCGTACCATGGATTGTGCGTCGAGCAACTCGAGATATGCAGGTTCCGCTTGTGTGCTTTTACCATTCGAATCTGCCAAGGATGTTCGCGCCGCGCTCTGGCCGCAATGGGCGTGTAAGGCGCGCAGTTTACCGGGCTTCGTGGCGCTACATGAGGAAGCTCGACGGCCTTTTTCCGCTTACGATTGTCTCCTCGTCATACGCCGCGAATGATCTCGAGAGGGAAGGGATTACGCGGATTGCAAAAGTGCCTTTGGGGGTCGATCTTAAATGCTTTACTCCCGCTCGTCGTGACCGCGCAAACGAAACGAGGATTGTGCATGGACTGCCCGATGGCCCGCTGGCCGGCTTCGTAGGCCGCTTTGCGAGCGAAAAAGAGCTGGATGTCCTGCTTGACGCGTGGAGCGAAGTAGAGCGCCGAAGCGGGGCGCGTCTGGCTCTCGTCGGTGCGGGCCCTCTCGAGCACATGCTCAGGTCACATCCTTATGGCGCGCGCGCCTTCTTCGTTCCGTTTCAAGGAAAACGCGAAGCGTTGGCCGACCTACTCGCGGCCTTTGACGTGTACGTCGCGCCCGGTCGTATCGAAACCTTCGGACTTTCATCGCTCGAAGCGCTGGCAAGCGGAACTCCCGTGCTCGCTGCGGATGAAGGTGGAGTTGCCGAGCAGGTACGCAATAGCGGTGCAGGCCGAACATTTATTTCGGGAAATTCCGCTTCGCTTGCAGAAGAAGCGATTGCCATGTTCGCCAGCGATCTGGAGCGAGCGGGAGAGCGGGGTCGAAGCTATGCAGCGCGGGAACATGGATGGAACACCGTATTCGACAAATTGATGGGCGTTTATCGCGAAGTGATTCGTGCTGAATCCCGACAGTGAAGACACTAGTCGCTTGCCGACGCTGATGGCGTCCGAGGGAGTACTGCTGTCGATTCATGATGTCACACCAGCGCACGAAGAACGCATAAAGGAATTGTGGAAACTTTGTCGAACAAATTCCACGATTCCAGCGCTGCTTGTGGTACCCGACTGGCACGGCGAGTGGCAGCTGAAAAAACATCTCGCCTTTGTACAGTGGGTACGTGAGTGTGCAGCACAAGGTGCAGAGATAATTCTGCACGGAGAACGACATGACGAGGTTGGGCTTGAGCGCGGGTTATATGACAGCCTTCGTGCCATGGGTCGTACGGCACGCGAAGGTGAGTTTCTTACGCTTGACGCGGGGAAGGCCTTCGAAAGAATCGAACGAGGTCTCGCGCTTTTTCGGGACTTGGGGTTGCAGTCCCATGGGTTCATTCCTCCGGCGTGGCTGGCTCGCGAGGATACGTACGATGCGGTCGTCCGTGCGGGTCTGAAGTTCAGCGAAGACGAGGATGGAGTTCGTGTTTACGGCGTGCATTCGAGCGTGGTGCATTTGCGCGCTCCAGCGTTGCGCTGGAGCGGACGGAGCCGGATACGGGCTTACGGATCGGCCGTTGCGGCAAGGGTGCGATGGCGCACGCAGCGCGATGCGCCGCTCGTGCGCATCGCGTTGCATCCACAGGATCTTGCGAGCCCAATAGCTTCGGAATCATTGCGATCCGAGCTGAAGCGTTGGACGAGTTCGAGAACGGTAATTCGATACGATCAGCTCCTGGCTGCCGATGGGTAACTTATCGGTAGATGCGAGAGTGCTGCGCCTTGCCCTTTTTACCGACACCTATGCTCCGCAGGTAAACGGGGTCTCCCGTACGCTCGAGCGACTGATCGACGCCGTCGCAGAGCGCGGCGGGGTAGCTCAGGTCTTCACTGTCGACGATCCCGGCGCGACCGATACTGTCGGTGTGGTCCGCTATCCCAGCAGGTCGTTCTGGGCGTATGACGAGCTCAAGCTTGCATGGCCGTCGAGGTCAAAAGTTAGAGACGAGGTACTGAAATTCGCACCCACCATTGTGCACTCCGCCACGGAGTTCGGTGTCGGGCTCGCCGGTCGACGGGTGGCAAGGGCGCTCGAAATTCCCTTCGTCTCGAGCTACCACACGAGCTTCAGCGCGTATGCTCGCTACTACAAGCTCGGATTTCTGTCGCGCCCAGGGTGGTCTTTTCTTCGCTGGTTTCACAATGGTGGCTTGCGAACCTATTGTCCCACGCAGGCAATCCAGCGAGAAATAACTGATAGGGGGTTCCGGGAATGCCGAGTCTGGTCGCGCGGAGTAGACTGCGATCGGTTCGCTCCGGCGTATCGTTCTCGCGGCCTGCGATCGCAGATGGGAGCGACCGACCAAACTGTTGTCGTCGGGTATGTGGGCCGCCTGGCTGCTGAGAAAGGTCTCAAGATGGCTCTTGAAGCGATCCAGAAGCTTGAAAAGCTCCGTCCCGGCACGACCAGGTTCATGGCGGCGGGGGACGGTCCGTTCGCCGATGAGATCCGTCGCGCCGCTCCACCAGGCAGCTGGCTGCCGGGGAAGCTGAGCGGGCAGGCCCTTAGCGAGGCGTATGCCTCCGCCGACATTTTCCTTTTCCCGTCGACCACCGATACATTTGGCAACGTGCTGCTGGAATCGATGGCGTCCGGCGTGCCCGCACTGGGTGCAGACGTCGGCCCCACGCGCGAGATTCTGGCAAATGGAAGGGGATGGCTTGCCCGTCCGAACGATTCCGATGATTTTGCACGAGTACTTGCCGAGCTGGTCGACGATCGTAATCGGATTTCGACAGCGAGAGGGAGTGCGCTGGCATTTGCGCGTTCAAAGAGTTGGTCGGTTATCTGGGATGCGTTGATTCAGGACTACCTTACTCTCCAACGCCAGCCGCGTCAGTAGCTACATTCCGTGTTCAATTGAAGCGTACCCGTGATTCACGGTGCTTCGCTCCGGTAACTCAGTTGGTAGAGTAGTCGGCTTTTAACCGATAAGTCGTGGGTTCGAGTCCCACCCGGGGCACTTGTGGCCGTATTGTCCACCAGGCGAGGGCAGAGCAGAAACGGCGTCTCGCACCGAGACGCCGTTTTGCGTTCAAGAGCCGAATATAAAATTTCGAATGCAGAGGTAGCCGCAATGACCAGTCGGGTGCGAGCTGAAATGAAATTGTTGAGCAATTCATCCCCCAACAACGACCCTGGCACGATCGTCAGAACACCTCGTACTAACGTCCTTCATCGACTCTGTTGCAAGGCAGCACCCGTACTTCTCGGGATTATAATGCTGCTGAGCGTCGCTGCCTTACCGCTGACGGCTCAGCTTCGGTTGGGAAATGCGCAGACTTCGACTGCGACGGGCGCGTCGACGCAGATGGTGTCTCCGGACTCACCCCGGGAAAATCTGCGCGAGTTCCTCAGCGCGTCGGGTCGGGGCGACTGGGAGACCGCTTCTGAGTTTTTGGTGCTGTCAAGAGCGCAGCGCGATCGAGGGCAGGTAATAGCCCGACGGCTACACGCGGTTATTGAACAAAGACTGAATCTCGAAATTGCGACAGTCCCTTCGCTGGCGGTCGGCGACACCACCGAGGGCAATCGCGGTGTAGTTCGACTCGGCGCGATTGGTGGCGTCGGCAACCGGGAGATTCCGGTGGAGATGGTGGAGCAGCCTGGAAGGAATCCGCGCTGGGCGTTCTCCGCAACTACTGTCGGCGCCGTCGACTACTGGTTCGAGCGATTGGGTAATGCCTGGCTCAGGGACAGATTGCCACCCGTCTTCATGCAGGTCGGCCCACTAAACGTTTACCTGTGGCAATGGCTTGCAATACTGGTCGCGATACCAGTCTTGCTGTTGATCACCTGGGTAATAAGCGCAGTGGTCCGCCAAATCGTTACGAGGATTACTGCGCGCACCAAAACCGACTGGGACAACCTGCTTGCCGAACACCTTCGCGCGCCGTTCAGGCTATGGATAGCTGCGTTGGTGGCCGAGCCACTGCTCGCGACGCTGGCGTTGAATGCGCGAGTCTCGTCATTTTTTACGGCGACGACGCGTGTAATGGTTTTGATCGCACTGTTCTGGGCAATGCTCAGAGCGATTCGTCTGGTTCAGGATCGCATGGAGAATGTTGCATGGGCCGCAGGACATACTCAACAGGCAAGAACACTGGCGCCGCTGGTTGGCAATCTGTTGCGTGTTACGCTTGCGATTGCAGCAGTGCTTGTTATTCTCGCTCAATTCGGCTATCCCGTTGGCACTTTACTCGCCGGACTCGGCATCGGTGGTATTGCCGTGGCACTTGCGGCACAGAAAACGGTTGAGCACCTGTTTGGCAGTGTTTCACTCGCTGCAGACCAGGTTTTCCGGGTGGGCGACTGGGTAAGAGCCGGCGCTACCGAGGGGTCGGTGGAGAGAATTGGACTCCGTTCCACCAGCTTTCGCACGCACGATCGCACCGTTGTGCGAATTCCCAATGGTCGACTGGCGGATGAAAGAATCGAGACGTTTGGTGAACGTGATCGCATTCTGCTTCGAACAGATATCGACCTGACCTACTCGACTACGCCGCGGCAGCTGAACCAGATACGAAAAGAAATCATGGCGCAGTTGGGCGAACATCCAAAGATCTCCTCCGATTCGCTGCGGGTAAATGTCGTCTCGTTTACCGATTCAGCGATTCGAATGAACGTTATGGCCTGGTTTCTTACCGCCGACTTTCCCGAGTTTCTGGGAATTCGTCACGATCAGATGCTGGGTTTCATGGAGATCGTAGAGAGAAATGGGTCGAGCTTTGCATTTCCTTCCCGCACGATTTATCAGGCGCTCGACGATGCAGTTAATAAGGCTGCTGATAGCGCTGTTGATAACGATCAGGACGAGGATGCCTCGATTGCATTGCTACCGGTTAGCAGCAACGCAAACATTGACTCAGCGCAGAGCGCGCCCGTGAGGTGATTGAAACGTTGCTGGAGACGGCAGGTTCAATTCTGTTGCTGCAGTCATTGCAGGCTCCATTGATGTCGGAGTTTGCCGCCACACTGCTGCAGATTGTCATTACCTGTGGTCTTGCTGCACTCTGCGCAAATCTTTTTGGACGCTATAAACGACCGTGGTTTGGCTGGTTTGCAGTCGCATGGGGCCTATATGTGGCGCGACTGATCTGCATACTGAGTTTCATCATCACCGAGAATCGTGATTGGTTATACTGGCACCAGGTCACAACTGGTTGGACCGCGCTCGCGCTGTTGTGGGGCTCGCTCGTGTTTCTCCGACAGCCAGTCGCCCGTGCGTGGTATGTGCTGCTGGCGCTGTTTCCGCCTGTATGGTCGTTCATTGCGATATACCGACTCGACTCATTCCTGTGGGCCGCACTACCCGCGGTTTCGTTTCTCAGTGCTGCCACACTCTGGACTGGTCTGGTCTTCTGGCGACATCATCGCGCGGTAGGATCGCCTGGAGCACGCACGCTGGCGATCGCATTTGCTGCGTGGGGATTGCACCACCTCGACTATCCCTTCCTTCGGGCACAGGGGGCATGGACCCCCTGGGGATATTATCTCGACATATGTTTTGAATTGCTCGTCGGCGCCGGATTGGTGCTTCTCGTTCTCGACGATCTCGGACGTGGTGTGCGTGCACTGTCCGCACTTTCCGGTGACCTTCAACGTCGTCGGATCGGAGGTGATCCGCTCGATCTGCTATTATCCCGCCCGCTCACACTCTCCGGTGTAAGCGGAAGTGCGATGTACTACTTCAAAGACGACAGCCGTTCGCACGAGGGGAATAATTCAACATCGCAACATCATTCGTCGAGCACGGATAACGATGCAATCTCGGAGCGTTACTCGGGACCACCGGTCAACGTTGCAGAGTTTGTACGCGGCTCGGGGAGTTGCACCAGCTGGGCCGGGTCTCAGGCTGAGGGAGCAGTAGCCGATTTGCTTTCACGAATGCGGCAGAGCAGACAGCCGCAAGTTGTGAGCGCCGGCGGTGGGCAGCCATTTCTTGCGGCGCTCCCCGTGAGTGCAGGTACGCGATTGATTGGTGCTCTCGTGATGGCCGGCGAAGTGAGGAACCCGTTTACAGCGCTCGACGACGATTTCCTGCTTGCTCTTGGCCAACAGGTTGGCGCCGCTATTGAACAATCTGCGCTCGACGAGCAGTTGGCAAACCGTACGCAGGCGTTAGAGAAGCTGTCTACCCAGATGGTTCGACAACACGAAGAAGAACGGCGCCGGCTGTCGCGGGAATTGCACGATGAGACGGCGCAGGTGTTCTCCGCAGTCAAGATGCAACTGGAAGCGCTTCGAACGTTGTTGCCGCAGCAATCACACAGTCGGCTCGATCGAACACTGTCTCTCGTCGATACCGGGATTCGCAGCATTCGTCAGGTTACAAGCGATCTGCGTCCCTCGTTGCTCGACGATCTCGGACTGCTCCCGGCATTGCGTTCGCTTGTGCGCGACTTCTCCGATCGCACCGGTCTACGCGCCAGTCTGCACGCTCCCGACTCAATCCCACATCTCGCAGATGAGGGCGAGCTTGCCCTGTTCAGAGCACTCCAGGAGGCGCTGTCAAACGTTGCGCGCCACGCGGAAGCGGAAGCGGTCGCGGTAACAGTGACTGCATCGCAACGCGAGCTACAGATACTGGTAAGAGATGATGGTCGCGGGTTCGACACAGCTAGCGATGGCAGTATAGTTGAACCTCTCGGAAGAATGGGTTTGGCTGGGATGAGAGAGAGGCTTCACGACCTGCGCGGCCAGGTGGTGGTGGGAAATCATGACGCAGGCGCGGAAGTGAGAATCACTTTACCCGTGAACGATCTTGACATGGTGTCAATATGAAAATTCGTGTTCTGGTCGCCGATGATCATGCACTCGTGCGTGAAGGTATTCGACATGTGCTCGACAGTGAAACGGATATCGAAGTTGTTGGCGAAGCCTCCAATGGTACAGACGCCGTGAATCTGGCGCTCGAACAAGCTCCCGACGTCGTAGTGCTCGACATCACGATGCCGGGAGAAACGGGGCTAAAGGCGGCTGCAAGACTTCTTGAATTGCTTCCATCCACTCGTGTGTTACTTCTCAGCATGCATGACAATGTCGAATACGTTCGCGAAGGGATCCGTATTGGAACACACGGATACATCCTGAAAGACAGCGCGGGGGAGGAGCTATGCGCGGCCATCCGTGCCGTGTTTGTGGGAGGGACATTTTTCAGCCCTTCCGTGGTGCGCAGACTTTCGCAGCATGACACCACTGCCGAAGCGGCACTACCAGGAAGCATAGATTCGCTGACACCGCGCGAGAAGGATGTGCTTATCGGAATTGCTGGCGGACACACCAACAAGTCCATCGCCGCTGAACTCGGCATCAGCCCTCGCACTGTGGAGGCTCACCGCGAAAGTCTGATGAAGAAACTGCAGATACACACTGTTGCCGGACTTACTCGATTGGCTCTGGAATCAGGAATCGTTCGCGAGAATTGAGCGGATTACACACGAGCTATCACATCGTTCGTCGCGAAGTTCACGCCGCCGGTTGTTTCCGCGGCAGTTCTGTGTCGTCGCTCACATAATAGCCTCGGTGCTTGCAGGTAATCCGTCCGAGATGGTTTCGTGCTCACCGGAACGGGCCTAGGTTGTAAGGGTTACCAAATCGAACTCGTCCGCGCGCGCTTCATCGGTCGCGTCACTGCCCGCATCCTCAGCCCTATTTTATGATGCGATTGTGTTACATCCTCGGCATTGCCCTGTCGATCTCCGCCTGTAGTTCGGCGTCCTCCAGAGTGAACACCCTTCCTGGCCCTGCAGGACGGAACGGCGAGAACGCCTCGGCGATCAGGAATGCCGGCCTCGGTACCC
>JBBSTN010000126.1:0-8768 GCA_038235845.1 Gemmatimonadales bacterium
CATTTTACGCGTGCTGAACCAGATCCTGGGGCTATTGCCCAGGCTGCGGGGAGAATCCTGGTGCCGATCGTTGACAATCGACGCGTGCCCGTGATGGGTGGGTTTTTCGGAGCGACGTTAAAGGGCGTCACGACGACACTGGGCAGAGGTGGAAGTGACTATTCAGCGGCGCTCGTTGGTGCCGCATTGGATGCCCACACCATCGAGATATGGACAGATGTTGACGGGATGCTCACCGCCGATCCGCGAGCCGTTAACGGTGCCCGACTGATCGAGCGCATTCGTTTTGACGAAGCTGCCGAACTGGCCTCTTTCGGTGCAAAAGTTTTGCATCCCAGCACTATTGCCCCCGCTGTGAAACGCGGAATTCCCGTGCAGATTCTCAACTCCAGAAACCCGCAAGGCGCGGGCACGCTCATAGCTTTCGACGCGCCGCGAATGCCCGTCCGAGCGATAGCGGGTAAACGCGACATAACTGTGGTCAAGTTGCGTTCAGCGCGGATGCTTCTAGCGCCTGGCTTTCTCAGGCGTGTATTTGAAGTGTTCGAGCGACATAGAATTTCTGTTGACGTCGTGGCAACGTCGGAGGTCTCCATCTCGGTGACCCTTGACGACGCCACGGGTCTCGAGGCGGTTATGAGCGACCTCACGCAGTTCGGAGACATCTCGGTGGAGCGGCATCGTGGAATCGTTGCCATTGTTGGCGCGGGCATAGCCGACGGTAGCGCCGCGATGGGAAAGGCAATTGCTGCGCTGGGAGCTATACCGGTTTATATGGCGTCTCTCAGTGCGAGCGGAATCAACTTTACGCTCGTTATCGACGACGGCGAAGTCGTACCCGCAATGCAGCGTCTTCACGACGCGTTCTTCCCGGATTCCGAGCCGTGAATATGCCAGACGAACGATCGCTTCCTCCAGTGCGCGTCGCCTTGATTGGAATGGGAAAAATGGGACATGCCATTGCCGATCTTGCGATTTCGCGAGGGTGTGAAATTGTAGCTCAACTCGACGCGCACGCAATGTCTCAAAGGCTCACGCCTGACGCGCTGGGCAAGGCGCAGGTGGCGATTGATTTCACGGTGCCCCACGCAGCGGTCGACAACGCAGTCAACTGTCTTCGGGCGGGATGTCCCGTTGTAATCGGCACCACCGGTTGGAGCGATGAAAAGGACCGGCTCGCGAGTGCCGTTCGCGAATATAACTGTGCTGCGTTATGGTCTCCGAACTTTTCGCTTGGAGTTCAACTCTTCCTTGCCGCGCTTGAACAGTTCGGTAGTCAGCTTGCATCAGTTTCGGCTTTCGACATTCGCGTGGTGGAAACTCATCATAGCGCCAAGAAAGACGCGCCATCTGGGACGGCGATTGTTATTTCGGAAGCCATTGGAAGGAAGGTAGGTACGGATCCCCCTATCACCAGTGTGAGGGTGGGTTCGGTACCTGGAACTCATGAGGTGATAGTGGACGCGCCCTTTGAACAGATTCGTCTTACGCACGAAGCGCGCGATCGGCGCGTGTTCGCTGATGGAGCGTTGACGGCGGCGAAGTGGCTGGCGTCAGCCTCAGAGCCTGCGGTATATACCATGCGCGATATTCTCTCTGCAAACCCGAAATGAGCACAGTATGCTGAAGGAGGCGACCAACAATGTCCAATAATGTATCCGGCAAGCGAACCCTCGCAGGTTGTGGAACCGCGCTTGTAACGCCATTCACGTCTACCGGCGACATAGACGAAGCAGCGATGCGCGCGCTTATCGATTGGCAGATCGAGCAAGGCGTAGACTTCCTGGTGCCGTGCGGCTCCACCGGGGAAGCGGTGACATTTTCCGTTGTCGAACACCGTCGTGTTGTGGAACTGACTGTAGAGCAGACGGCAGGGCGTGTTCCAGTCGTCGCCGGCGCAGGCTCCAACGACACCGCAAAAGCCATCATCCTCTCACAGGAGTCCAAGGCCGCTGGTGCGGATTATCTGCTGCATGTTGCGCCGATGTACAACAAACCGCCGCAGCGCGCGCTGATGGCGCACTTTCGTGCCATCGCCGACGCCTGCGATCTGCCGATAGTTCTATACAATGTGCCGGGAAGAACAGCCGTCAATCTTGAGCCAGCCACTTGCCTTGAGCTGGCGGGAGATGAGCGATTTGTTGCCGTCAAAGAGGCCTCGGGTGACATGACTCAGATCTCGTCAATCCTGCGTGAACGACCGTCCGGTTTTGGCGTACTTTGCGGGGATGACGGGCTTACCATCGATGTAATGATGCGTGGCGGTGAGGGCGTGATCTCTGTGGTTTCGAATGTCGTTCCGTCGATGGTTTCTGCTCTGTGTGCGAGCTGTGCACGTGGTGACTTCGTCGAGGCACTAAATATCGATCTGCAACTGGCGGGTATCGTAGCTGCGGCGTTTGTCGAGTCAAATCCCATTCCCGTCAAGGCTATGCTGCATTACATGGGAAGAATGGAGAATAAGCTGCGACTTCCGTTGCTTCCACTCGACGCGACTTTCAACACGAAAGTGTGGACGGCACTCGCATCTACCAACGCTCTCGCAAACTGACCATGGCTTTTACAATCGCTGAACTTGAGGAGCGCCTCTCCGATCCGCAGATACTCGACAGCGGGGTGACGTTACCCACGGATTCGCAACAGCTATTCGAACACTGCCTCGCGCTTATCGAACGCGGAGAATTGCGTGCTGCAGTAAAGCACGAAAGCGGCACATGGGAGGCGGTTCCCTGGGTCAAGCGAGCGATATTGCTCGGCTTCCGCATCGGGCGGATCGTCGAAATGTCTGGCGGCGGCGTCTTTCACTTCTTCGACAAACATACTTTCCCCACCCGTGAGTTTCGACTCGAGAACTCGGTCCGAATTGTTCCCGGTGGATCGGTAGTGAGACGGGGTGCCTATCTCGCACCTGGCGTTGTGTGTATGCCGCCAATGTATGTGAATGTCGGCGCGTATGTAGGACGCGGAACCATGATCGATTCGCATGCATTGGTTGGCTCTTGCGCCCAGATTGGTGAGCGCGTGCATATAAGTGCGGCAGCACAGATTGGCGGAGTGCTGGAGCCGGTAAATGCGTCGCCTGTTATCATCGAGGACGATGTGATTGTCGGCGGTAATTGTGGCGTTTATGAAGGCACCGTCGTGCGCGAAGGCGCAGTACTCGGCGCTGGTGTGATACTTACACGTGGAACGCCTGTGTACGATCTGGTAAATGAAAACGTCCTGCGATCGTCTGACGATCGACCATTGGAGATTCCTTCGGGGGCCGTGGTTGTTCCCGGGGCGCGACGCGTGAATTCGGCGTTTGGAGAGTCGGAAGGGCTGTCGTTGCAAACGCCCGTAATCGTCAAGTATCGCGACGATCGTACAGACTCGGCAACAGCGCTCGAGGCCTGGCTTCGATGATCGCGGGCACGTCGATTTCATTCGTTTTTAAGGACGTACTCTTTCCATGACGCTGGTAATAAGGGGTGAAATAAGGGGTCCCGGCGACAAGTCTATCAGTCATCGCGCGCTTATTCTGGCTGCGCTCGCAATCGGACCGTCGCGCGTGCGCGGCGTGCTTCAGTCTGCAGATGTCGAGTCTACAGCGCGCTCCCTGCGCGCGTTGGGCGTTAGCATCCCCACCTTGTCCAGCGACTTCGTCATCAACGGCGCTGGACCCGATGCATTACGTTCGCCGCAAAACCCATTCGACTGTGGCAACAGCGGAACCACTGCGCGGCTCATGGCGGGACTGATGGCGGGTCTCGAGCCTCAGCAGGCAATGTTTATCGGTGACGCAAGTTTGAGCAAACGCCCAATGAGTCGCGTCGCCAAGCCATTGATTGCGATGGGCGCCCAGGTGGAATTCATTACGCCTGCTCATGACGGCCTTCCAATCCGGGTTTCCGGCCATCGACTGCATCCGATTGAATGGGATAACCGTAATTCGAGTGCGCAGGTAAAAAGCGCGATCATCCTCGCTGCGATTGTGTCCGGAACTACGGCCGTCATCAACGAACCTGCTGCGTCGCGTGACCATACCGAGCGCATGCTGGCGGCGCGCGGCGTTAAGATCGACAGCTCATCTTCGGGCGGCCGTTATCGTGTCGAACTGTTTCCCGCTCAAACCGTGGCCCCGCTCGACACCGATGTGCCGGCCGATCCGTCTTCCGCTGCATTCTTTCTTGCGCTTGCGGCACTGGCGCACGAGGGAAGCGTTCTGGCGAAGGGAGTCTGCCTTAATCCCACGAGAACAGGCTTGATTGAAGTTCTGCGTCGGATGGGAGCACTAATAGAAATCGAAACTGTAACGGATATCGGCGGCGAACCGGTGGGGGATATTCGCGCGCACGCCTCGCAGCTGCGGGCGACGCGTATTGCGGGAAGCGAGATACCACGATGTATTGACGAACTTCCACTGCTGGCGTGCGTTGCCTCGCGTGCCCAAGGCGAAACAATAATCGCCGATGCATCCGAACTTCGTGTGAAGGAGAGCGACCGCATTCGCGCGGTCGTCCAGAACCTTCAGGCGCTCGGCTCAAATGCAACAGAAACCGAAGACGGCATGCGAATCGTTGGCTCATCGCGCCCTCTAAAGGGACGAGTCGTTACGCATGGCGATCATCGTCTCGCGATGGCATTTGGAATTCTTGCCGCGATTCCGGGCAACAACATCATCATCGACGACCCTGCATGTGTTGCAGTGTCATATCCCTCATTCTGGCACGATCTTGCCGAGCTTACCGGTGCGATGGATGACGCTCGGGACATTACCCCGGCCTCAGTTGACCGCCCTGAGCAACGCGGCCAATTGAATTCGATGCGCACGATAGAGTCTGCGGAGTCAGCATCGGAGGCGCCGATTCGATCGCCATCGCTGATAATCGCCATCGACGGCCCCGCTGCGTCTGGGAAAAGTTCAACCGCTCAGTGGGTTGCCCGAAGACTTGACGTGCGGCATGTCGATTCGGGGGCATTTTATCGCGCCATAACCTACTTGTCGCTGAGGCTTGACGAGACTCCGGAAAATTGGACATCGCAGACCGTGGTGGCACATGCCGCCCGGGTAACCTGGCGGCTCACCGAGCGTTCTGTATTGCCGCTTGTGGATGGTGAAATCGTAGACGATGAACTACGCGCGGGAACCGTCACGTCGAATGTCTCCCGTGTGGCGCAGATGCCAGATGTGCGCGAATGGGTGAACTCGATGGTGCGCCAGGCCGCTGCCGCCACCGATGTGGTAGTGGATGGGCGGGACATCGGAACAGCTGTCTTCCCTGATGCGCCGCTCAAGATTTTTCTCATCGCCGACCCCTGGGAGCGGGCCCGTCGCCGTCTGATTCAGCGCTTTGACCGACGCCCGTCTGACTTGGAGATCGCGGAGGAAACCGAGGCACTCGTGCACCGCGATGCCCTTGACGCCACGCAGAGCGCGCCTGCCCGGGACGTCGTCACGATCGATACTACGAGCTTGACCCAGGCGGAACAGGTGGAGCGTATTGTCGCGCTCGCTCGCGCAACCCGCGAGCGGATGGACTTGCACAGCGCTCGATAATAGAAGCTTTCCACAACTTTTCGACGAGCATTGATTCGGGCGGCGAAACTATATATGTTTTCAGGTTCCCTTGAACCGCCACGCCATCTACGTATAGCTCTCGATCCCCGAATCAGACTATTTCGATTCGATAACGTGGTTCCGCGCGCCTCTGCTGATTGATGCGCGGATCCTTTTACCCCAGCCTCGACGCGGCGAGCGCAGTACCCGCGAAACCGGAGAGCCACACCCTTTATGAGTACCAATACCGGCCTCGACAAACCCGAGCAGGACCTCGATCAGGACGTTGATGACGACGACAACACCGACTTTGCGTCGATGCTTGAGGATTCGTTCAATGATCGCGCCAAGCTGACGCCTCGCGAAAAGCGCGATCTCCAGAAGGCGGAGCTCAGGCCACTGGCCAACAAGCGCCCCGAGCTCTACGACGAAGACGAATTCTCGTCGGAAGAGTACGAGACCATGATGGAGATGTACAACGGCACCCTCGCCTCGATAGAAGAAGGCGAGATCGTAAAGTCCCGTGTACTCGAAATCCGCGAAAATCTCGTAGTCCTTGACATCGGCTTCAAGTCCGAAGGCACCATCCCGCTCGAAGAGTTCAAGGATATGCCTGATCTCGCTGTCGGTGAT
The DNA here is from genome assembly GCA_038235845.1 of Gemmatimonadales bacterium. Taxonomy (GTDB): domain Bacteria; phylum Gemmatimonadota; class Gemmatimonadetes; order Gemmatimonadales; family Gemmatimonadaceae; genus Gemmatimonas. The sequence goes on from JBBSTN010000126.1 coordinate 6,173, forward strand.
GAAGTCGAAGTTCTGCTCGAACATCTCGAAGATCAGGAAGGCTCGGTCGTCCTTTCCAAGAAGAAGGCCGACTTCATGCGCGTGTGGGAACGCATCCGCGTTGCCTATGAGAGCGATGAGCCGGTCGAAGGAACACTGGTCAAGAAGATCAAGGGCGGCGTGGTTGTCGATCTCATGGGAGTGGATGCATTCCTCCCGGGTTCTCAGATCGCGCTTCGCCGGGTTCCCAACATCGACGAGCTGCTCGGTCACACCTACGAGTTCAAGATCATCAAGCTCAACAAGCGTCGCCGCAACATCGTTGTTTCGCGTCGCGTGATTCTCGAGTCGGAAAGAGCAGGCAAGCGCGAGAAGCTGATGAAAGAGCTCGCCAAGGATCAGGTCCGCAAAGGCGTCGTCAAAAATATCACCGATTTCGGTGCATTCATCGACCTGGGTGGAGTCGACGGTCTGTTGCACATCACTGACATGTCATGGGGCCGCATCTCGCATCCAAACGAGATGGTGCAGATTGGCATGGAGCTCGAAATCAAGGTGCTCGATATCGACTGGGAGCGCGAGCGCATCTCACTCGGCCTCAAGCAGCTTCAGAATTACCCGTGGAAGGACGTCGCGGCCAAGTACCCCGTTGGCACCCGCGTCAACGGCAAGGTGGTCTCAATTACCAACTACGGCGCATTCATCGAGCTCGAGCCTGGCATCGAGGGGCTCGTCCATATTTCCGAGATGAGCTGGACGCGCAACGTTCGTCATCCGTCCAAGATCGTGTCGATCGGCGAAGCCATTGAGGCAGTCGTGCTCAAGGTGGACGAGTCGGAAGAAAAGATCTCTCTCGGTATGAAGCAGACCGAGCAGGATCCGTGGGTTGTGCTTCCGCTCAAATACCCGGTCGGCACGCGTATCAATGGTAAGGTCCGAAATCTCACGAGCTTCGGCGCATTCGTGGAAATCGAGCCCGGCATTGATGGCCTCATTCATATCTCGGATATGTCCTGGACCAAGCGGGTTCAGCATCCGTCCGAGGTCGTCAAGAAGGGTGATGCCGTCGACGTGGTAATTCTCAACATCGACAGTGAAAACAAGCGTATCTCGCTAGGCCTCAAGCAGGCAGAGGAAGATCCGTGGCTCAAAATTGGCGAGACTTATCCCGTTGGAACTGAACTTCCAGGTAGTGTAGTCAGGCTCATGGACAAGGGCGTGGTAGTCGATCTCGGCAACGATATCGAGGGCTTCGTACCCGTCAGTCAGCTCGACCCGGAGGGCACTGTAACCAATCCCGCAGACTTCACGTGGGAGACGATGAATCTCGAAATGAGAGTGCTCGAAGTCGATCCAATTCATCGCCGCATCGTCCTGGCTGTTACAGGTATTCCACAAGAGCAGCCGCCCAAGCCGGATGAACCCAGCAAGGTGCATAGCTCGGAAGACGAGTTGGGTTACTAGCCTCCAGCTTCTGTTGGAGTTTTAGCTCGGCACTCACCACTCGGTGGTTTAAAAGTTCGGAAAGGCTCCGGCGATCTCGCCGGGGCCTTTCTGGCGTGTGCGGGTTGGCCAGGGTCATCGCAACAACCGCTGCTCGAACAGTGGCTCATCTGCAACACTGTTGCTGGGTCAAACAACGTTCAGATCACTCCACCAGCGGTGACAGTATTTGGGACAGTGTTACGAGGACGGTCGATTTGTGACTGTCTGCTCGGCAACATAGGTCAGAAGGGTGCGTATTTGTGACAGATTTGATCTCGTCGCGCCGAGCCGCTCCCTCCACAGAAGCACGGCCGACAAGGAATGGTGATTGCAATCACATCGTAACAGTCGAGCTCGACGTTTCTGCTTCGAGACTCTTTATGGACTTACCCCGATAATGGTAGAAAATCATGAGAACGCTCACCAAGTCTATTCTTTTCGCTCTTGCCGTGTCGACGCTTCCTGCTGTCGCACATTCCCAGGCCGCAATTCAGCACGGCAATCTCACCTTTCTTGGCGACCAGTCCAGTAACGGACAGATCGGCGGCTTTCAGGTAGGCCCCTACGTCGCGAAGCTCGAAGACTTTTCCTCAGCCCTTAACAGCAACAGCGCGATTATCTGGTGCGTTGACTGGGATCACTTTGCTTCACCGGTTGGTGTTGCGGATAGCTACACCGCCTCCCGTCTATTCGGAACCGGCGTAGATCTGTCCGAAACGCGCGCCAATAGCCTCCCAAAGTATCAGCAGGCAGCGTGGATTATCGAGCAGCTCGGTAGCTCGTCCAGCTTTACTGCGGGAAATATTCAGGGCTCGCTCTGGCAGATGTTCAGTGGGAACGCTCCTGGCGTAAATGCGAGCGCTTCGGACAGCTACTCGATGCAGTTGACGGCACCCGGCAGCTTCACTCTTACCCGCGACTGGTACGTGCTCTCGGATTGTCTCGGCGGCAGCGGCTGCGCCAGCAATCAGGAGTTCCTCACCAGCACTCCCCGCACGACCGCTCCGGAACCAGGCACATACGCGCTCATGACTGCGGGCCTGCTGGCACTTGGCGCGGTTACCCGTCGCCGCAACAACAAGCTGGCAAGTGCGGCGCAGGTTTAAGCGATGAAGTTGTAGGGGGGGGGTAC
>JBBSTN010000127.1:0-8749 GCA_038235845.1 Gemmatimonadales bacterium
GCTCGAAGAAGTCGCGCAAGTCCCGGCTTGAGATCGGTGGGAACGTCCTGCCCATCGGTGATCCATCTGGCAGGAAGACCAACGGATAACGCCATATCTGTCACGCCCGTTTCATGCGGTACTTCGTCGAGCTTTGACAGAAGCAGATGTGTTGCACCAGAATGTTCACGAGTACTGCGGTAATTCTGCGCCGCAAAGAATGCGAGGTCGGGCCGCAGGGACGCCGGTATAACGAGGTGTGTTTCGTTGGGAGCAATTACGTCAAGAAGCGAGCGCCATTGCAATGTCAGTTCGGTTGACGATGGGCTTCTGCCGGGCGTGTCGATGATGATGACGTCGCAGTCGTCGAGACGGTTCAGCGCCGACTCGACCTCGCTTTTGTCATACACGATTTCGAATGGTATTCCGGCCAACTCGGCGTACATCGAGAGCTGTTCCATTCCACCGATTCGATAGCTGTCGATAGTGAGCAGGCCAGTCTTCGCAGCGCCAAACAGCTGTGGCTTTACGGCAAGTTTAGCGGCCGTCGTCGTCTTGCCAGCACCTGTCGGTCCGACCAGCGCGATCAGATACGGCGATCCATTTTCATCCCGCATTACAGGTTCGAACGGTACCGGTTCCAGCGTGGCGGTAACACGGTCGAGTGTCGCGGCGGAAGTGGCTAGCACTTCGACCATGGGCGCGCCGCCGTCCCGAATGGTTCGCGTGTGCAGGATCATGACGTCGTCGCCAAACGTGCGACGGGCGCGCAATGACACCTGCGAGAGATCGGCTCCGCGAAATCGTTCAAAGGCCACTTTGCATCTCCCAGGTGGCAACGCTGCTCAAAGTGATGGCGGGAGGAAGTTCAGCAAGAGATACAACCGGCAGACTTGGAAGCACGGGCTCGATAAGTCTGCGCACGCCGACACGAAGCGACGGCGGAGTTATGAGCGGAAGTGGACGGCCGTCGATAGCGTGCGCGTTGGCGATTCCGTTGAGATCACGGAGCATGGCGGCGAGTGAATCGGGAGTTAGCAATGGAACATTCGCAACAGTGCTTCGGGGCGAAAAGAGCCCGAGAAGCGCAGATTCGAGTCGGCTGCCGATGGTGATTCCGCGCACAACTCCACTCTGGTCGGCAAACAATCGTGCAATGACGTTGACGAGGGAACGGCGGACTATTTCGGTGAGCGCTTCGGGATCCTTCGTTGTGTCGGCGCCGTCGCCAACCGCTTCGAGAATGGTTACAAGATCGCGAATCGGAATGCGCTCGCGCAGCAATCTCTGCAACACACGATGCAATACGCTTAACGAGACCTTGCCGGGAATGATTTCCTCGACGAGTGCAGGATGTGTCTTCTTGAGCTGCTCGATCATCTCCTGAACTTCCTGACGTCCGAGTAGATCCGCCGCGCTTGCCTTTAGGGTTTCGAGCAGATGTGTTGCGACAACCGTTGAAGGTTCGACCACCACATACCCAAGCGCTTCGGCTTCCGTGCGACGCGAACCTGCGATCCAGCGGGCCGGCATTCCGAATGAAGGGTCGACAGTATCCATACCGTCGATCTGCGCGACTACACCACCGGTGTTGAGCGCCATCATGAATCGCGGCATTACCTCAGCGCGTGCAACTTCAGATCCGCGTAGCTTGATGAGATACTCGTTGGCGGGCAGTCTGATGTCGTCTCGAATGCGAATGGGTGGAACCAGAATGCCGAGTTCCAATGCTGCCTGTTTGCGCAACAGGGAAATGCGCTCGAGAAGGTCGCCGCCCTGGCTTTCGTCCACGAGCGGTATGAGGGCGTAGCCTACTTCCAGCTCGATCGGATCAATCTGCAGAAGGTCACGCATCGGATCTGCCGGCGCGGGTGCTTCAACCTCTGGGATAGACGATAGGTGAGCGAGTTCGAGCCGACGATCTTCGGTGCGCGACGATTTCCGCGCCAGTATGGCAATGCAGCCAGCGAGTGCGATGAACGGCATCATCGGAAGACCGGGCACAAGCGAGAACGAAGCAAGCACACCTGATGCAATCCACATTGCCCGTGGATGCATGCCGAGTTGTCTGCTGAGCACTACACCCATGCGGTCGCTTCCTGCGGCGTTGGTGACCATCAGACCCGCCGCTGTGCTGATAATCAACGCAGGAACCTGTGAAACGAGACCGTCGCCAACAGTAAGAATGGTGTAAGTGCTTGCAGCCTTTGAAAGCGGCATTCCGCGCTGGATAACACCGATGAAGATTCCGCCAAGCACGTTAACAATTACTACCAGTATGCCGAGTACGGCGTCGCCTTTCACGTACTTCGAGGCACCGTCCATCGCGCCGTAGAAGTCTGCCGTGCGCGATATTTCGTCACGACGCGTGCGTGCTTCCTTCTCGTCAATGAGACCCGCCGAGAGGTCGGCATCGATGGCCATCTGCTTGCCGGGCATCGCATCGAGCGTGAAGCGGGCTCCCACTTCGGCAATTCGTCCGGCACCTTTCGTGATTACGATGAAGTTGATACCGATGAGCAGCAGAAAGATCACGACTCCCACCGCGTAGTTGCCACCAATCACGAACTGTCCGAATGCCTCGATCACCTTTCCGGCGTGCCCATGTGTGAGAATGAGGCGCGTGGATGAAACGTTCAGGCCAATGCGGAACAGCGTCAGCAGCAAAAGCAGTGCGGGGAAACTGCTAAAGTCGAGCGGGTTGGTGGTATAGAGCGCGACGAGTAGAACAACGATGGAAATGCCGATGCTCGCTGCGAGGCAGAGGTCGAGAAGTACAGCGGGTAGCGGGACAACGATCAACGCGATGATGAGAACAACCGCGATTGCAATACCTATTTCCGCAACCTTTTGACCGGTCGTGTTTTCGTATGGCATCGGAAGCGCTGCACTCGTCATGCTGCCGCCGTTCCACGCCAGCGAGCGCCGTATCGCTCACGCTGTTTCAATACGAACGCGAGTACCTCGGCGACCGCGAGATACATCTCGACGGGAATCACAGTGCCCACCTTGGCGGTGGCGATGAGCGCGCGCGCTAGAGGTTTGTTCTCTATCACGGGCACGCCATGCTGAAAGGCGAGTTCCTTGATACGGAGCGCGATTTTTCTCTGTCCGATGGCAACCACATAAGGCGCGGGCGCAACTGAGGGGTCATACTTGATGGCAACCGCGATGTGTACAGGGTTCACGATAACTACGTCGGCTTTCGGCACTGCGGCAAACATCTGACGGCGAATTCGTTCTCTTCCGAGTGAACGGCGGCGTCCCTTGATGTTTGGATCACCCTCCTGCGACTTGTGCTCTTCCTTGACCTGTTGCTTGGTCATCTTGAGCTGATCCATCGTGCGCCAGCGCTGCCAGCTGTAGTCGAGGCCCGCAAGTACGATGAACATGAGGCCCGCATTTCGTAGCAATCCTATTCCGTACTTTCCAACGATGTTCATGATCGCGTACGGATTCTCGAGCGCGAGTGCCTGGATGTCGGGCCATGCGTCGCTAAGTGTGGCGTAAACTGCCCAGCTCACGATGGTGAGTTTGCTTAACGACTTGAACAGTTCGACAAATGACTGCTTGCCGAGAATTCGGCCGGCGTTCGTGAGTGGATTGAGACGCGAGAACTTGGGCGTCATTGGTTTTGCGGTGACGATTCCACCTGTCTGCGCGGCCTGCACACCGATGGCGATAGCAGCCATCGCGCCGATCAGTCCCATCATCGCGACCAGTGTGCGAAAGCCAATTTTCTGCAACCACACAATTGATGACACACCGGCGTGTTCCGCGTTGGATGCCGTGGCGAGAAGTTGTCCCATCGTGTCCAGCAGAAAACGCCAGAGCTGGGGGCCGGCGAAAGACAGAATCATTGTGGAGCCGAGTAGAAACGCAGCCGTCATGAGTTCGGGACTCTTGGCGATCTGGCCTTCCTGTCGCGCTTCCTCGAGTCGTTTACCTGTGGGCGCTTCGGATTTTTCGCCAGCTTCGTTTTCGGCCACGTCAGCGTACCGTTACTGTTTGCGGCGAGGCGCCAGCGCCGTTGACCCGGTAGCGCGTGGAGTTTGGCAACGTGTTGCCGGTTGTACCGGCAGTACCAGTTGTCGCACCGGCTGCGCTTATGCGGGTTATGCGGGTTGTGCGGGTTGTGCGGGTTGTGCGGGTTGTGCGGGCGAAAGTGTCCAGCGAATCGCTGAACGCCGGAGTCCAATCGGACATAGCCTGAACCACGAGGGCGACCGAGCCGGCAAAGGTCATGAGACCGATTCCGATCTGCAGCGGGAATGCAAGGCTCATGATGTTGAGCTGCGGCGCGGCGCGTCCAAGAACCGCAAGCGCGACGTTGGTGACCAGTACCGCTGCAACAACCGGAGCGCTGAACTGCAAACCGGAAACGAAGATCGATTTCGCAGTTGTAACGAGGGCCTCGAATCCAGCGGCCAGATTAAGTGGTGCGCCTAGTGGCATCACGTGGAAGCTCGTGCCAATGGCCTGCAGCATTATGATATGTCCGCCACCGATCAGAAGCACCGTCAGCGACATGAACTTTAGGAGGCCGCCGAGAACCGGATTCTGCGTGTTATTGACCGGATCGAAGATGGCGGCGCCCGACAATCCGATGCTCAACGTGATCAGCTCGCCGGCAAATTCAGCAGCTGCTATGACAAGCGCGGCGGACATGCCAATCACGAAGCCAATGGATGATTCCGTGAGGAATGTGGCGGGTGTAATTCGGAGATCGGCCACGTTGACGCCGATCGTTGCAGTTGGTGCGAGGAGCAGTGCGAAAATGACCATGAGGGCGGTGCGTACGCGCATGGGGATGTTCTGCGCCGACCAGATCGGTGCGACCAGCATGAGCCCACCAACGCGGAGTGTTACGAGTGCCCACGCAGCGGCGACGCCCGGTGCAAAAAAGTCCGGCAATCCTGCAGCGGGAAATCCGTTCACGACACTATCGCGGGGATGCCGCGAATGAGGGTGGTGGTGTAACGGATCAGGATTTGGAGCAGCCAGGGAAGCCCGATGATGAATGTGCCTCCCACCAGAACCAGCTTTGGCACGAAAGTGAGCGTCTGCTCCTGAATTTGTGTGACTGACTGGACGATACTGACTATCAGTCCCACGGCAAGTGCGACCAGGAGCATCGGCGCCGCCACCAGAAGTGCCGTCACGATTGCGTCTCGGGTAAGATCGATGACTATCTGGTAGGACATCGTGAGTCGAATCCGTCAGAACTTGGCCGGCTACCAGGGCAGCTGGTTGCGCGAGGGGCGCGTTGTGGGCGCCGCGGAGCGCTCACGCGTCCCGTTAAAGCAGGGCTTGTACCAACATCAAAAGGGCCGGTGAATCTGTCTAAGCCGTTACGTTGAAACGACTTACGCTGGGTGGAGGCTCTGGCACCTCGCGCATCGGGTGCACCATGCGGCACATTATTCCGGGTGCTGGTGGCGAATTGTGCCGACTCTCCGATCCGGCCACTCTGCGGAAGACGGGAAACGCCGGGACGAGCGTTCACGCCACGCGGGACGACAGGGCGCGCCAGGGGTATGTTGGATCATGTCCATATTTTCAAAGATCGTGGGCGGCCTTGGCGGTCGGGTCTCCCCAAAATCCACCGGTGCACGCCGGGTGCGGGGAGTGCCGGTGGAGCTTGATAACTCCCGGGAAGACATTGCCGACGCGGATGTAATGGAGCGACTCGACGAAGCGCTGGCTCTGATCGAGCGTTTTGAGCCCATCAGGTTCCGCCACCTGAAGCGCGATGTGCGGGCAATAAGAGTGGAGCGCTATCCGTGCCGGGGGGCGTTCATCCCCTCTGAGAGGACGATCATTACAGAGCTCACTTTTCTGGCGCGCCGCGACATAACTGCGGCGCCGGTAGCGTCGAGCATACTACATGAAGGAGTGCATGCCCGGGTGAATGCGTTCCGGGAGCACGCCTCGGCGAGCATTTCGGCATCCGGCGCGGGAGGGTCAGGGGCGGAGTTTGGCTCGGGCCCGCAGTCAATGGAACGCGACATGGCTCGAGAGGAGCGTCTCTGTCGAAGAGCCGAGCTAGCCTTTGGTAGAAGTTTGCCGGAGGAGATGGGCGCCCCGGTAGTCGAGCGGGCGCTCGCGACATTGGGAATGGATGACGAGGGGGTTGCACCCCGAATCGACTGGCGATTGGCGATGGAGCGGCAGCAGGCGGTGGATCGGGGCGAGCTTTAGCGTTTTACGGGAGCGAGGATTACTGGTGCCGGTCGCTGCCGGGTTTGGGCGCTACGGTGGCCGAACTCCAGAAAGTCGAAGTATTACCCGTTTTCGCGGCGGTCTCCCTGCCATATAGCGCTGCGTTGAACATCACGCGAAAGGTACCGAACGTCTGTCCGCGCCACTGAGGGCGGAATCCGAGCAGCACGACGTGTCCCTTTCCATGTACCACATCGAGCGCGGCCGCGGTGCCGTGAAGATACTTTTCGCCCAGCAGGTAGCCGGACACCAGCGGGGATCCAGAGGTTTCATATTTCGCCAGCGCACGACCCTCGAAGCCGTCGAGCGTAACGAACGCCGGACTCCTGTCCGAAAAGACCTTCGCTCGCTGCGGCATACCCGCCATGACGGGGTGCGAAGTATCCGCTACGACTTCGAGAATCGATCCGCTAGCGAAATACTCTTTTGAGGGTAAACCCGCCGCAACGTTCCTGACCGGTAGCCCAAGACTGGCAATCGCAAAAGTTGCGCATTGGTTTACGCAAACGAACGTGCCGCCGCCGCGCACGAAAGCATCGAGCGCCCGAACACCCGCCGCGCCGATTCCACCCTCGTAGCGCGCCGGAACGCTTCCGCTTGCAAAGCCATCATTAATGGTTCGCGACGACTCCGACGTGATCATGATGACGTCGAACCGTGCGTTGAGTGCGCCTGCCTGCACGTCGGCGTTTGATATGACCGTGTAAGGAAATTCGTATTGATCGAACAGCCACTCAGTCCAGCCCTCGTCCATACTGGCGGTGTAGGGTTTGTACAACGCGACTCGCGGCGCTACGCTCGTTCCTGAGGACCCAGCACGTCGTTCGGCGCGCAATGCAAGTTCAGACGACCATTGATCGAGCTTCGTCGACGCTACGTCGCTCACAACGTATTTACCGTTATCGTACTTGACGGTGCCCCCGGCGCTCAGGGCACGTCCAACGAGAATGAACGCACCATTCTGTGCCGGATCAACCGATAGAGTGGGCCCGACTCCACTCACCCGACCTGGCGGAGGGACTATGCCCGCAGCAACACTGCTTATCGAGAAGGGTGCGTCTGCGGCTTTGGTCCAATCGGTGGGCGTTGCGTTGACGGGCTCCATGGCCGCAGCAAACTCGTTGCTCAGGGGGCTGCTCGCCTGAGAGACTTTCACGTCCATCTGAAAAGGAAGCGTCCAACCGGCCGCGTCGTACGGCGGTTCCGGCGCCCCATCGGCAGATTCGCGGATATCAGGATACTCCTGCACGTCAAAAAGCTGACGAACCAACTCGGCGAACTCCTGGTTCATTGGTATCACCCACGTACCACGTGCATAGCGAATGCCGTCCTGCGATGCATCTCGCGTCAGTTGCTCGATACGTATACCGTTGAACGCAAGACGCCTAAGGAGTGCGACAGCTGCGCCGGGATCACGCTGTTGCTGCGGAATGAAGTACGCATACGGTGGTTCGTTGGAGTATCGCGCTATCGCGTTACGCCCTGCCTGATAGCGATTCCAGAGCAACTGTTCGTGATACTTGCTTGCATAATCGAGTACCGCCATCGAAGCCGTGCGCATGTAGTCGACAGCATCCCCAAGTCGCCACCATCCTCCTTTCCAAGGGCTCGAATAAAGTGAACCAGGCCTGAGATCCTGGTACGCGGCCGGGAAATCGCGAACCGTATAGAAGTGAGGCGTAGCATACTGGTACAGGGCAGTCTCCGTCCAGAACGACGCGATGTTCTGCAGCATCGGCATGTAGTCGATGTAGCCAGGATACCAGGCATCGAAGCCGGTTCCCATGTGCGTCGCACCAACCTTGCCCTCGGTTTCGAGCTGCTGGGCAATCGTCATGCCGATGGTGTTCACCTCACGCGACATCAATCCAGACACACGGGGAGCAATCGGCTCGGCAAAAGGCGGCAACCATATTCGCGTCGGGAACGGTGCTGTCTGGTGCTGTACGTAAATGATCTGTGGCTCCCATTCACGCCACACTCGCGCCACTACGCGTGACTCGACAACGTTCAGCATGTATCCATCGCGATTGTTGTCGTGCCCGATGTACTTCTGATAGAGCTCATGCAGTGGGCTCACTTCGTAAGGTGTGCCAACGTTTTCGCGATACCAGTTCACCACGATATTCTGCCCGTCGGGATTGATCGACGGCCAGAGAATCAGCACCGTGTTCTCAAGAATTTCCTTTACGGTGGGGTCGTCGGGCTTCGAAATCAAATCATACGCGAGCTGGATGGTGTGTTGAGAACCCGCAATCTCGGATGCGTGAAGACCTCCGCTTATGTCCACAAACGCCTTTCCTTCTCTCGCGAGCTCGCGCGCCTCGTTGTCAGTAAGGCCGGCGGGGTGTGCAATTCGCTGAGCGATTTCCTTGAGCCGGTCTAGCCGAGCCAGATTCTCGGGCGACGAAATGAGTGCGATGGTCCAGGCATGGCCGGTCGAAGTGCTGCCGACATTCACGAGCTTTATGCGATTGCTGGCCGCAGCAAGTTCATTGAAGTATTTAATCGATTCGTCGTACGTGGCCAGCTTGAAATCCGAACCGAC
>JBBSTN010000128.1:0-8741 GCA_038235845.1 Gemmatimonadales bacterium
ATGCGGTAATGCCCTTCCTGTTCAGTTCTGAGACGGCTTCGAGCGCTGATTCGACAGTTTCTCCGGCCACAAACCGTGAAGCCATTTTACGTGCGAAGCCAACCTTTCGAATGAAATTGAAAATTCCCTGCTGACGGGACAGATAAAGCAGCGAAGAACGGAGCATTCGGGAATGGAAGTGGTTATCGACTCGACGACGATGACTTACCCGGTGAATATAGACGAAGCGGCGCTGTCAGGCGCGCAACAGGCGCCTCTTTGCCGGGTGCCAGAGCTCCGTCAAACGCGTTCCAGGTGAGCAGACCATCGTCGCTCTCGGGCTCCAGCAACTCCATGGCCAGCAAGTCTCGCTGAGTTGCCATCCGTACCACAAATGTCCCTGCCGGAACCACTCGAGTGTCGGGGCGCCATTTTCCCGTCACCGTGGCCTCCTTGTGTCCCTGAAAGGGCCGCGCTGCAAAAGCAACGCTGTCGATCCCGAAAACCTGCAGAGTTGCGCTCATGGGCTTGTCCGTCGGCGTCACTGTAAGCCCGTGCGCCCGGAGCTGTCGCACTGCGTTCGTCCAGCTGGCGTCGAGCAAGTATCCCTCGAGCGTCGGCTCGCGGTCGAGCGCCGATTCGAAGCGATCAACGATCGGCATGCGCTTCGCCACCATCCGGCCGGTCCTCCGGACGCTTCGCGGCATTCCGGGCTCACCTGCAACGGACGTATCCTTCGGTTCAAGCACCTCCACCAGCACGTCCCCCATGGGTGGATTGGAATTGAAGCGTGCCCGTACTGGAATCGGTGCTCTGTTGGTGACGGTGAAAGTGCTCGCGGCAACACCGCGCTGGATTCGCTCTCGGATCTGAAGGCGTTGCTCGGCGACCAACGAAAGCGCTTCCTGTACAAAAGCGCGCGTGCTCGCTACCCGGAGTTCGAATGGGTCGTGCGACATCGCCTCGCTCAGAATGCTGATCCGGCCGCGAAGCCCATAATAGTTTGTGCCGAACCGCTGACGGTGATCATAAGTCCACCATCCTGACTTGTCCGTTGCAGTGAGTGACTCGCGATTGTCGGCCGAGAAGTTTCCGTATGGAAAGATCTCGACTTTATGCCGACTGCGCATTCTCCTTCTGATTTCCGGCAATAGAGTGTCGACGGTGTAGGCGCCGAGCGGCGCAGCGGGATGCAATGATTGAGCATAGGTGAGCGCGTAGCCATGAAAGCTGCCGTCGGTTGTGTGCAGGTCCATGAAAACGTCGGGGTCCCAAGCGTTGAACGCTGCAAGTGATCCACGCGTTTCGGGAGCCTCTGCTTTCACGTAGTCACGATTTAGATCGAGCCCCATCGCATTTGAACGCTCACCAATCAACTGGGGGCCATTCTGCTCCGATCGATTTCTTGCCTGCTGTCCGAGTTTTTCGTTTCCGTCGGCGTTGTAAATTGGTACGACTATCACCACCAGCGAATCGAGAACGTTGGGGCGCTTGCCGAACGACCATTCCCGAAGTAGCGCGAGCATCGCTTCTTTGCCTTCCACTTCACCTGCGTGAATGTTTGCCTGGACATACACAATTGGCCTGTTCAATCGACGCGCTTCGGCCGGCGACGACACTGTTGGTCGCGATGCGACAATGAACGGAATAGAAAGCCCGTTTGTGGACTTCGCGAGCTCGCTCACAACGATCGGCGCCTTCATTGCCTTGAGACTATCAATGAACGCAATGACGTCGGCGTACGATGAGGTTTCGCGGTAGTTCGTTCGCTCGGCGCGCGTGACGGGGCCAGGTATCGACGAATTGCTCTGCGCCGTTACAGTTGTACATGCAGCTGTCGCGAATGTCGCTGAGAGAATGGCCGCGCGAACCAGACACCGGAAGTTTTTAGTCAATGCGGTATTAGTCACGGTAAAGCGGTTGGAGAAAGCTCAGTGGGAGCGCTTTCCTTGTTCAGAATTCGCTTGAGCTGACGTATATGACGACGCTCATGTTGCCCCACGAGTAGCGCCCACTGATACCCCGTCAGCGGCCCAAAGAGAGGGTGCGGCTTCGAGGCTGCGCCAAGGTCCCATCCGGAGGCGAGTTGAAGCGCCCGTTTCAGTCTTACGCGAATCTCTTCGAGTTTCAGGACGGATTCTTCGGGAGACAAGCCGGCTTTTGGCAAAAGTTGATCGGGCGCGACGATCCGGATCGCCGCAGTTTCGATTTCGTAAGCGTCATTTATCGAAAGTATGGACGAAGTCAGGGTCTCGCGGAGCCCACTCGACTCAACTTCCCTCGTCATCTTCGTGATGAGGCGGCCAGCACCATCTTCAACCATCGTGAGATGTTCGAGTACCTGAGCAACAGACCATAACTCATCTGTTGCGGGCTCCTTCAGTCTCTCCGAATCCACGGACGCTAGTAGCGCATGCAGCTCCGCTCGACTGCCATCGAGAACAGACAACACTTCCACGATTCGGGGGTGCAGTGGATCGCCCAATGCTGCTTTTTCACTCATTGAAATTAGATGAAGAGTTCAGGTGTGCGACGAGCGCGTACTGGAAACGTGGAACTGATCACCGTTTTCCGCCATCCTCCGCAGGAGAGGAGATGGCTCGAATCTCCCGGGATGACTGGCATTGAGGTCGTCCAGTTGTCTCACTGCGGCCGTCGCGCCAAGGGTGTCCAGGTAGCGAAATGGACCGCCGAGAAAGGCAGGGAAACCAATGCCGAAAACCGCGCCCACGTCGCCGTCCCGTGGCGAACGGATTACTCCTTCCTCGAGACAGCGAACAGCTTCGTTGAGCATTGCAAATACCGTCCGCCTCTGTATTTCCGTCTCATGGATAGCGGCGCCTCGATTTCCCATCGGCAGAAGCTTGTAGATGTTCTCGTCGACACCTGTTCGCTTGCCCGATCCGTCGTATTTATAGAATCCGCTCTTCGATTTCCGCCCGAGTCGACCACTGTCGATCACCCGCTGAAGCGCGCTCGCACGTTCCATTCTTTCGCCATACGCCGCCGCCATTATCGGACCGGACTTGGCAGCAATGTCCAACCCAACCTCGTCGAGAAGCGTTAACGGTCCAACCGGAAAACCAAAATTTGCGAGTGCCTTGTCGATCAAGTCGACAGGGGCACCCTCCGCAAGCAAATACCCACTCTCGTTTAGGTAAGGCGACAGTATCCGGTTCACGTAAAAGCCCGCGCCATCCTTGACAACAATGACGGTCTTGCCAAGCTTCTTGCCGTACTGAACGGCTGTGGCCACCGTGCGTGAACTCGTCGCCGGAGCGACGATGACTTCCAGCAGCGGCATCCGGTGAACAGGCGAGAAAAAGTGCATGCCCACCACATAGTCCGGACGGGCCGACGCAGCTGCAATCTCCTCGATCGGAATGGTGCTGGTATTCGATGCGAATATCGCCTCGGGTGCCACAGCCGTGACCTCAAGCATTACCTGTTGCTTGACCGCCAGATCCTCGAACACCGCCTCGATCACCAGATCTGCGTCGGCAAAGCCACGGTAGTCAACCGTCGTACCCAGCAGCGACATCATGTCGTTCAGCTGCGCGGGCGTGATGCTACCCCTCTTCTCCCGCGCACTAAGTACGTGATGCACCGCTTGCCATCCCGAAGCGATTCGCTGGGTCGATGAGTCCTTCATTCGAACGAGCGTGCCGGCCTGCACTGCGACAGAGGCGATTCCGGCACCCATGAATCCTGCACCAAGTACTCCAACCTTTCGTACCGAAAGGGGAGCAGTGTCGTCGCCCTCTGCCAGCCCGGTATCCTTTTTGAGTGCAGTCGTCGCAAAAAACAGATAAACGAGTTCCCGTGTGATTGGGCTGACCGCCAGGTCACCGAATCGCCGAGCCTCGTCTGCAAGTCCGGCGTCGAATCCGTCTTCGTATCCACGCTGCACAACCTCGATCGCGGCTAGTGGCGCGGGGTAATGTCCCCTGGTTTTGCCCAGCACACTTTCCCGCGCCTTTTTGAACACGATTCGCCGGCCTAGCGCGTTGTCATCCAGCAATATTTCGGAAGCCAATTGCTTCGCATCTCTGGATCGACGTTTGATGTCGAGCGGCTGCCCATCGGCGAGTTGGCGCGCGCGTTGTCTTGCGACGGCAACGAGAATTGACGGATGAACGAGTTCGTCGACAATACCGAGCTTCAGTGCTTTCCTTGCCCGGACATTTCGACCAGTAAGAATCATATCGAGTGCTGCCTGCACACCGATGAGTCGGGGCAGGCGCTGAGTACCCCCTGCACCGGGTATCAGACCCAGTTGCACTTCGGGCAGCGCAAAGATTGTTTTGGGGCTGTCTGTCGCGATACGATGTGTGCAGGCGAGAGCGGTCTCCAGCCCGCCACCGAGCGCCGCTCCATGAATGGCGGCCACCGATGGCTTTTGCATTGACGCAAGTCGGCTGAGCAGCTGCTGTCCCATGCGGGAAAGCTCCTCTCCCTCCAACGGCGTCGAAATGCGGGACAGCTCTTCGATGTCAGCACCGGCAATCCACGTGTCTTGTTTGTCGCTGACAATTACAAGTGCGTTTACCTCACTACTCCGCTCCACTACATCGAACATCTCCGCAAACGCTTCTGCCGCCCGGGTGCCGAGCGTGTTGAGGGGCGAGTTGGGCTGATCGAATGTCAACATGGCGACTCCATCCTGCAACTCGAGCAACAAGCCTGCCTCATCGTCGCGGAATAATATCGACGAAGCGTTCGTTACCTGTGTCATTCGCGTTCCACGATCATCGCGTGTCCCATTCCTCCTGCCGCACATACTGTGAGCATTCCAAACTGTTTGTGACGACGCGCAAGTTCGTTGCAGAGTGTTGTGAGAATACGTGCGCCGGTTGCACCAAATGGATGACCTATCGCCAGCGATCCGCCCATTACGTTGAGTCTCGACATGTCGACCTCACCGGTGGGTTTGTCGAAGCCAGCGCGACGAGCCCAGCTTTTCGAAGCAAGTCCCTGGATGTTGCTCAGCACCTGCGCAGCAAAAGCTTCATGCATTTCGATGAGATCGATATCCCTCAACGACAGCCCTGCGCGCTCTAGTGCGATCGGCGCGGCGATAACGGGTGCCTGCAAAAGCTGTTCGGCCGGATCTACAGCGGAATACGCGTATGACCTGATGAACGCGAGCGGTATCATTCCAAGCTCCCGTGCACGCTCTTCCGACATGAGTAACACCGCTGCTGCTCCGTCGGTGAGCGGTGACGAATTTCCTGCGGTGACGGTGCCGTAGTCTCGATCGAAAACAGGTTTGAGTGCTGCAAGCTGTTCGTAGCTCGAATTTTCGCGCACGCCGTTGTCTCGCGAGAGCATCTGTTCGGCGTTCGGCTTCTCGGGCACAAGCGCGATTTCCGAAGTGAGGCGACTGTCGTCCGTACCCGCCCATGCCAACTTGTGCGAGCGCAGTGCAAAGCGGTCCTGCGCTTCCCGGGAAATATCGTTCAGCTTGGCCATCTTTTCCGCAGACTGGCCCATCGTCTCGCCGGTGCTCGGTTCGGCGATCGCGGGAGTTATGGGGACCAGATCGCGAGGACGCAACTTTGCCAGTGTCGCGAGTCGTTTCGTCGTCGATCTTGCTTTGGCCGCGGCGACGAGCACATCGCTCATACCGCGTGAGTGGAGGATCGGCACCTGCGACAGTGATTCCGCCCCACCTGCAATCGCCATATGGGAATGTCCGAGTGCAATCTGGTCGGCAGCGTCAGTTATGGCCTGATTGGCCGATGCACACGCGCGTCCTACAGAAAAGGCCTGAAGCGTGCGCGGAAAATGCGGAAGCAGAGAAATTTCTCGTGCGATATTCGGCGCGATAACTGATTGCACAACCGTTCCGAACACCAGCGAATCCACGTCTGCTCCATCAATTTCACTACGTTGCACCAGTTCAGCGACCGCTATTTTTCCGAGCTCGATAGCCGTGTAGTCCCTGAGGACGGTTCCCGAGCGGGCAAACGGCGTCCGAACGCCAGCAATGATCGCAACCCGCCTGCCATTTCCGAATGTGGGCATATTCCAAGCTAACGGGCTAGCGCTTCAGTTGTCCGTGGCTTCATTGTGATTTCATGGCCGAACCGATGTCTCCCTTACCGTCTCCCGAGGTCCAGTCGAATTCATCGCCGTCCGACATGCCTATCGCCACAACCGCAGAGCGCCTCGCCGCGCGTGGCCCTTTGGCCGTTGCAGCAAGACAGGCAACATTGTCCGCACTCGCCGCGGAGTTATTTGACATTCTGGTGATCGGCGGGGGGATAACGGGCGCCGGCATTGCACGGGAAGCCGCACTTGCCGGTTTTCGCACAGCGTTGATCGAGCGGGATGATTTCGCCAGTGGTACCTCGAGTCGATCGTCGCGACTTGTTCACGGGGGAGTACGATATCTCGAGCACGGACATTTGTCTCTCGTGTTTGAATCCAGTCACGAGCGTCGTGTATTACTTGAGATTGCCCCGCATCTGGTAAGACCTCTCGCATTTACATGGCCGGTGTACTCAGGCGCTCGCGTGCCGCGGTGGAAACTTCGCGCTGGGCTCACTCTCTACGACGCGCTATCGTTGTTCCGCAATGTTGGGCGACACAAACCGCTCGACGCAAGCGGCATACTTGCGCTGGAGCCAGCGTTGAATGGGAAACATCTGCTGGGCGGAGCACGATACTGGGATGCCGCCACCGACGACACAAGACTGACGCTCGCGAGTGCACTCTCGGCGCGTGAGTCGGGCGCAGTGGTTGTGAATCACGTTGCCGTAACCGGTGGATTGCGAAGTCGCGATCGCAGCAGGCGGCTGACCGGTGTTACTGCGCATGACCGTATCAACGATGTCGAATTCCCGGTGAATGCGCGCGTCGTGATCAATGCCACTGGTCCATGGAGTGATGCAACAGCTTCGCTTACCGGCTCGACACAGACATCACAGGTTCGAGGTTCCGCTGGTGCTCACATCGCAGTACCACGTCACCGCTTGGGAAATAACCAGGCGATTACACTGCTGTCACCTTTCGACGGTCGGGTTCTTTTCGTATTGCCCGCTGGCGCTCACGCGATTGTCGGCACTACGGAGAGACAGGCGCGCAGCGGCCCCGATGAAATAAGGGCGACGGCTCAGGAAGTTGATTACCTCATCCGCACAGTCAACACTTTTTTTCCTTATGCAGAGCTTAATCGTGAAGATGTCGTCGCTGCCTGGTCGGGCATCCGACCACTCGCTGCGACAAAGGTAGGTGCTTCAGGCGCAAATTCGGCTTCACGGGAGCATGCGGTTAATCACAGCACTGACGGCCTGGTAAGTGTTACAGGTGGAAAGCTCACCACCTATCGCGCGATGGCGGCCGACGTGGTCGATCATGCGCGTGCGGAGCTTTCCAAAGCGGGTGGGCCAATCGACATAGTCACGCCAATTGCAGCGAGTGAAACTACAGCTTTGGCAGGTGGCGACGTCGTGTCGCGTGAAGCTGTAATTCACGACGCTACCACCACCGTACACGACGTGGCGGTCGGGGAACGGCTTGCCCTCGCGTACGGAAGTCGGTGGAGAAACGTCTGGAGCTATGCGCAGCGTGACGAGTCGCTTGCCCGACGATTGGTTACCGACCTGCCGTACCTTACGGCGGAGGTAGCACACGCGGTTGAACGAGAGCTTGCGTGCACGCTCGCCGATATACTGATGCGCCGAACGCACGTGGCTTTCGAAACGCGCGACAACGGGCGTGCTGCTGCGCGCCGAATCGCGCCGCTGGCGGGTGCATTACTCCAGTGGGACAAGGCCGAGCAGGACCGACAAATCGAATTGTATGACGCCGAGGCAGATCGACTCTATTTCATCGACCCCTGAACGGCCTCGGTTTCAGGGCACGTCGTTCGCGCTTCGATCGTGAATCGTTTCCAGCTTGATAATCGTCAGCCGACGCAATCTCGATGGCAATTTCAAGAGCGCATTCTCTCCCACGGCCTTACCCTGCAGGGCCTTCCCAATCGGTGATGCCATCGTCACGTGCCCATCTTTCAATTCGCCTGCGTCGCCGAACACAAGTTCGTACGTCTCGTGTTCCTTTGTTTGCTCATCAACTACAACCACACGCGAGCCGAGGCCAGCTTTGTCGGCCGGGATCTGAGTAACGTCGATGTTCGCAAGTTTGGTTACGCGCTGAGTGAGTTGGCCGAGCCGGGCCTGCACGAATTGCTGCCGCTCGAGCGCCGCCTTGTACTCGCTGTTTTCCTTGAGATCACCAAGCTCCACCGCTTTTCGAATCTCATGGGGAATCGTGACGTTGAGCTCATGACTGAGCTTCTCCACCTCACGAGCCATCTGCGCAATTAATTGCTCGAACATTGTCTCAGCCTCGGGGGAAATGGCGAGCGCCCGGCCGGTCCTCGGCCAGGCGCGCTCGTCATTGCAAGTTGTCAGAAACAAGTCAGGTCAGTCTGCCTGCATAAGCTTGTTTCGGCGTTTCTTATCTATTTAATATGTCTGAAACCGGCGGCGACGCCAACTATTTCAACTTCGTGGCATCGTTCTCGCTGCTCCGAGAGTTTGCTCGAGGAGTTGCTACGGGGAACGTATTTTCGGGCACTATCGAGTCTGTGCTGCCGCGTGTGCATCAATGACGGCTTGGGCGGCTTCCGCTGGGTCGTCTGTCATTAGCACCAGGTCGAGATCACCCGGCGTGATTTTCCCTTCGCCCTCGACTCGCGATTTCAACCACCTGAGCAGGCCTGCCCAGTAGTGGCGACCAAACAAAATCACGGG
>JBBSTN010000129.1:0-8709 GCA_038235845.1 Gemmatimonadales bacterium
AAGCTCCCGAGATCGCGGCTCATTGGAGTCGTTCGCGCCTATCAACTGACGCTATCGCCGATACTGGGCGGCGCGTGCCGTTATTATCCTTCCTGCTCTGCCTATGCAATCGAAGCACTCGAGCGCCATGGTGCGGCTCGGGGTGGATGGCTCTCGCTCAAGCGGATTGGACGCTGCCATCCGTTTCGACCCGGTGGCTTCGATCCGGTGCCGTAGCGCCATTACCTGCCTTACAAGGCGGAAAGTGGAGCAGGAGCGGTAAGAGTACCTCAAGTGCCTCATTCTGAAATCATTCGCGCGACAACCGCGTGACCGAAAAACCCGGAAGTACCTCTTTCATCAAATGGAACCTCGTCGCATTGCGCTCGCCGCCGTTCTCATGGCTGCGGTCATCATCAGCTGGACCTTTCTCTTTCCCGACCAGAGCAGAAACCGCGGCGGTCTGGTGCCAGGGGCCGATTCCGCGTCGATCATATCGACGAATGAAGGTGCAAAAGTCGACGCAATCGGCCGCACTTCGCCGGACAGCTCCGCCATGGCCAGCGCTGCCGCCTCCCGACGTGCTCGATCTGGCATCGGCGTGTCGCCCGGGGGCGCCGGGGGAAATGAAGCCGACGATCTTGCAGGACAGGCCGTTGGGCCGGACAGCGTCAACGCAGCCCCCGCGCCTCAAATTGACACCGCCTCCATTACCACGGCACGGGCCGTCTTTCGGACCACCAACCGCGGCGCAGCACTCATCGGAGCAGCACTCCCGCAGTATCGTGAGCTAAGCGACAAGGGTCGCACTAAAGGCGGCGCTGTCGAGCTCGCAAATCCGGGCGACCGCCTGCTGGGCTACCGACTCGCATTTCCGGGAGACACGATCCGTTTAAGCGGAACAGTATTCCAGGAGTCGAGGAGTGAAGCAAACGGGCTCACCATTGTCACTTACACCGCGCAGGTTCGAGATTGGCCGGTGTCCATCACCTACGCGTTCCTGCCGGATAGCTATCGGGTGAATATCGCGGTGCGCGTGGATGGCGCACCCGCCACGGGGTTCCTGCTCGTCGACCTGCCATCGGGCTTCGCATCGTCCGAAGCGGACTCGACCGATGATCACTCGCACCTCTCATACGTCTACAAGCCGCAGAAGCAGAGCGCCAAGGGAATCACCTTCAAATCGCTCGACCCGGGTGAACGGCGCATAGAGAACGGCCCGCTCAGCTGGGTGGTTGCCAAGAACAAGTATTTCCTCTTCGGGTTGCTCACTCCTGCAGGTGGCCCGGGGTTCGCGGAGCTCGACGTCATCGGAGGGACCAGGGTGTCCAAGGTGGCAACCCGTGCCGAAGCAACCGTCATCACCCCAATAACCAACGGTCAGGTCGAGCTCGAGGTGTACGCCGGCCCGCAGGAGTTCCGGCGACTTGTCGCAGTGGGTCGGGAGTTCGAAACTTCAAATCCATACGGCGGATGGCTTCAGGGGTTGGTGCAGCCTTTTGCCACCATGGTCATCAAGGCCCTGCTCTGGATGAAGAGCACTTTTGGCCTCTCCTACGGCTGGATTCTCGTGCTCTTTGGTGTGGTAGTGAGGATCGTCCTGTGGCCGCTCAACCAGCGAGCCATGCGCAGCTCGATGCAAATGCAGCGGTTGCAGCCGGAGCTTCAGGCCATACAGAAGAAGTACAAAGGAGAGCCGCAAAAGCTGCAGGCTGAGATGATGAAGCTGTACAAGGCGCATGGGACGAGCCCATTCAGTTCTGTGTCAGGCTGTCTGCCGATGCTCATTCCGCTGCCGATCTTCTTCGCCCTGTTCTTCGTTTTCCAGAACACGATCGAGTTTCGCGGGGTGTCGTTCCTGTGGCTGCCGGACATCTCGATCAAGGATCCCTTGTATCTGCTCCCCATTCTGGTGGCCATAACTGCACTGTTGCTTTCGTGGATCGGAATGCGTGGCACCAAGGTGGGTGATCAGCAGAAGATGATGATGTACATGATGCCGGCAATGATGCTGTTCATCTTTCTCAACATGGCCGCTGGCCTGAATCTGTATTATCTGGTGCAGAATCTTGCGTCGTTGCCTCAGCAGTGGTTGATCGCCAAGGAGCGGGGCAAGGTTCAGCCGGCGCTGGTCAAGGGATAGCGATAGTCGGTGCGAGAGCCGCCGCCGCCGGGTGCCGCATCGGTCGTTGATCGCGCAATTGATTGCGCCGAGGCCGCAGCGGCTGGCTCCGCGCGGTCGCCGGGATGGGCGTTATCGGCTGGATCTGACTTGCTCGCTGGCGGCGAGGATACTATAGCAGCGCTGGCGACTGCCGCCGGCAGGGGCGCGCTTGCGGTTGTGAGGGTTTCCGGACCGCGCGCGCGGGCGGTAGGCGGGGCGCTTGGCGCGCTGACGGACCACCCAATTTCCCCCCGCCGAGCGTTGCGGGCGAAGTTGCGGGCGGGGGACGGCGTTGTAATCGACGACGCGTTGGTGACGTTCTTTCCCGGCCCGGATTCCTATACCGGCGAGGACGTGCTGGAGCTGTCAACGCACGGCGGCCATGCAGTGCCGCGTGCAGTTCTGGCTGCGTGCATCGCGGCCGGATGTCGCGCCGCGTTGCCGGGGGAGTTTACGCGTCGAGCGGTGTTGAACGGCAAGATGGACCTCGTGCAGGCGGCGGCAGTCGCCGACCTTATCGATGCACGCACGTCGGCCAGCCAGCGTCAGGCGCTGGTTCAGTTGGACGGAGGTTTGTCGCGCCGTCTCGAAGCTCTGCGCAGTGAGATGATCGGGATGGAGGCGTTGATTGCCTATGATATCGACTTTCCCGGCGAGGACGACGGGCCGATCCCGCCCGACGTGATCGCGGATACGTCGAAGCGCCTTGCGGCCTCAATCGACGCGTTGCTCGCAACCGCGCCTCGCGCGCATCAGCTGCGCGATGGCGCACTGGTGGTGATAGCCGGCCCTCCAAATGCGGGCAAGTCGTCGCTGTTTAACGCGCTGTTGGGGGCAAATCGCGCGCTGGTTACCGAAGTGCCGGGCACCACACGCGACGCGATTGAAGCGGTACTCGACCGGCTGCCGTTGCCGCTCCGGCTTGTGGACACGGCAGGTGTGCGTGAAACTCGCGACCCTATCGAGTTGTTGGGAATAGAGGTGAGCGAGCGATATTTGAGGGCTGCGCAGATTGTGCTCGCATGCGGCGAGAATGATGGCCAAGTGGCCTATACTGTTTCAATGGTGGCACGATACACCACGGGAATTGTCGTTCCGGTGCGCACCAAGGTCGATCTTGACACGAACTCCAGCTTTGTTCACCCGGAGCGCTCCAAGGGCGACGCCGATGCGAACTCCGGGCTCTACAGGGTGAGTGCAGAGGAAGGGACGGGGCTTGCAGAGCTCCTGGATTTCGTGGATGCGCAGCTGGCGGAGACAGTCGGAGAGGCCGGCGACGCGGAGGGTTCATCCATGAGCATCGTGGTCACCCGGGAGCGTCATCGGCTGGCACTCGCGCTGGCAAGGGAAGAGCTGAGCAGTTTCATATTCGGCTACTTCGAGCAGGGGTTGCCGGCGAGTATCGCCGCAGTGCACCTCCTGGCTGCTCGCGAAGCGTTGGCGGAGGTAGCAGGCGCCATCGCACTGGACGATGTGCTGGACCGGCTATTCAGCGACTTCTGTATCGGAAAGTAGCTGGCCCCGCTGTTCGGCCGCCGAGCCCTTCTGTTGTGGCATTGAAGCCACACACGGCCACCTTCTTGCAATTGCCAAGGTTATCGCGCTTGCGCATGGCGATCGTGATAATCGTACAATACTTGGAGTTTAGATGGCTGAAATTCTGGTGTCTCACCCCGACACTTCCCCGCGGGACATTCAACCCCCGCTTTATTCGACACAGCAAATACGATGGGGCGCCATTATGGCGGGTCTCATCGTCGCCACTGCAGTACAGGTTGTACTGGCCCTGCTTGGGCTGGCCGTAGGATTGGCCGCATTCGATCCACGCAGTAGCGCCGGGAGCTTCGGCTTGGGCGCAGGATTGTGGACCATTGTCAGCGCGCTCATCGCTCTCTTCGTTGGCGGCATGACTGCCGGGCGTCTTTCCGGCGTACTGACTCAACGCAGCGGCTTTCTGCATGGCGTTGTTTTGTGGGCTTTGTCGACTCTGCTCACGGTCTGGCTATTGAGCCGGGGGCTCGGCGCCCTCTTCGGCGGCGCGCTTAACCTGACGGGTAACCTGGTAGGTGGAGCGGCGAACGCCGCTGGCGCAGTTGCCAGTGCCGCCGTCAATGCCACGACAGGAAATGACGCCAATCTGAACCTCGACTTCAGTGCAATTGGCAACGAAATCGAGCGCACCCTTCGTCAGACAGGTGACCCGGCGCTAAATCCTGACTCGCTCAAGAGAGATGCCAGAAGTGCAGGTCAGGTTACGACGGGCGGAGCTGATAACGCAGCGGCGGCGCGCGAAATTCGCGACATGCTGAGCTCGAAGGTCGGCAACGTCGATCGTAATGACGTCTTGAATGTGCTCACCGCGCGTACGGACCTGAGTCGTGCCGAAGCGGAGCAGCTTGCAGACCGGGTGAGCGCGGGCGCCGCAGACGTGCGCTCCCGTGCCAATCAGTTGATGGCGGATGTTCGCCAGAAGGCACCCGCAGCTTTGGAGAGCGCAGCTAGCGCCACCTCCAGCGGTCTCTGGCTTGCACTCCTGGCCCTCGGGCTCACCCTCGCGGCAACGACATTTGGTACGATGTATACGGCGCGCGACTGATTCGCAGCCGGTCGACTCGAGTACTGGAAAGGGCGCCTAACGGCGCCCTTTTTCAGCGCTGGTCGTCGCGATTAAAGAGAAAAAAATGAGCCGTTAGCTGACAATCGTCAGCCTCGGCCGCTCCAACGTCGGGGTCGCTACCGCGTCGAGCTCTTCCGCGCTGGCCCTTACCGCCCACTCGAGCCCATGAGCCTGAATGGCCGGCTCTACCATCTGTGCGCCCAGGAAATAGCCTGCCCGCTCGGGCATGACGATACGTTCGATGGTTCTGGCTTCGTCGCTCATCCCGCCCGACAGATAGCGCAAGCGTAGGCCAAGTGCTGCGCTGTCGAGATGCCGTCCTGCCCCGCGCTTGATCAGGAGCGACATGTCGCGGATACGGATGAAATGCTTACGCTCGAATCCCATGTATTCCCAGGCGGCATGTCCGGGGCTAATCGCGCGAGACACCTGAACAGCCAGGCCCTCGTTCATGAGCAGCTCGCGGAGCGAAGCATGTCGTCCCGTCAGCCAGTAGGAGTAGTATCCACCCGCATTTTCAACCAGCGTTCGCATCTCGCTTCGGCTAGAGCGCGAGGTATATCGCACCACGTGCGTGAGCTCATGCGCGAGCCATAGTGGAATCAGTTCCGGATCGAGGCCAAGACCTTGAGTCTCCGTATTCCAGACGCCCGTAAAGTGCTCGAGACATAAGAATGCAATTCCCCGACCTCCCACTACCAGCTCACCGGCGTTTGCCGCTCCGACACCAACCATAAGCACCACGTCACAAGGCACGTCCGGGTTGAGCGACTCGTTCACCTTGCGCTCTGTCTCCTTTGCCAGTTCAACGACATCCACGCGCGACAACAGAGCATGAAGATCCTGGCGATTCGCATTTACCGTGGAGCGAATCACGTCCTCGAAGTGAGGGCCCGAAGGTTCAAGAACATAATTGTCCCAGTATGCAGAAAGCAGTACGCGATTTCGTTCGAAGTACTCGTGGTACGCCGCAACGCGATCGGGGCTTTCGAGAATGGCGAGAAACTCTGGCAACAGATTGATCAACATCGACAACCCGGGCGGGGAAGCCGGCGCGTTCATGACATCGCCGGACAGGACGCGACAACATAGCTGTCAACGGGGAGCACTACAACCCGCGCATGACAGGATTGCTGCAGATATCCACATACAGATCGCGTTGGTGTTGTCCGGCGTTTCACAGGCGGCACCAACTGCAATGTTGCAAATGCGAGCGGGATTACACCTGAACTTTCCGCTGCGTGCGGTCGACAATTTCAATCGTGCCCCTGGAACCCACGCGATCATGACCACACTGCACCTTATTGAACTCACCTGCCCTGTTTGCGAAAATCTGTTTCGCTCGCAAACAGTTGTCGCTACCAATGCCTTTGGTGGAAAGCGCACAGACTTCCACGAACGTGCGGCCGGCATGCAACCGTTGCCGTACTTCGTCCACATGTGCGCGAACTGCGGATACTCCGGAGTCGAGCGCGATTTCAGCGATGACCTTTCGGTTGACGCTGACATTCAGGCCTGCGTGTGGCGCGAACTCGCGCCGGCGCTCCGACATGAACTCCCGTCAGCTTCACTCAAGTACGAACACGCGGCAAAGGTGGCTGGATGGATGAACAGCGACCCTCGCTATCTAGCTGACCTGTACCTTCGCGCTGCGTGGTGCTGCGTCGACGAGCGCGATTCGGAAGCGGAAAGATTCTTCCGTCGAAAGGCAGCGTGGAATTTCGCGGAAGCGCTGGAGATGTACGATAGTGTTCAGCGAGAGGATCGCGCAGTTCTCACCTACCTTGTCGGGGAGCTCTGGAGACGTATCGGCGACGCTGCACTGGCTCAACAGTGGTTCGATCGTGTGCTGAACGAGATCATCGAACCCGGTTCACAGGCCTGGGTGGTAGAGGCTGCTGCCCAGCAGCGACACTCGCCTCGCGAGTGGTTTCCCTAGCCCGTCGCTAACGTTCTAGCGCGTGCCGAACAGCCGATCGCCCGCGTCGCCTAGTCCCGGTAAGATGTAGCCTTGAGGGTTGAGTTCACGATCGAGACAGGCCGCCAGCACATTCACATCCGGATGCTCGGTCGCGAGCCTCGCGACGCCTTCGGGCGCGGCGACCACACACAGGAATCGTATCCGTGAAGCGCCCGCCCGCTTCAACGACGCAACGGCAGCACATGCGCTGCCACCGGTTGCGAGCATCGGATCGAGCAGGAGAAAATCGCGCTCGCTTACGTCCCCTGGCACCTTGAAGTAATAGTCCACGGGCTCGAGAGTGTCGTGATCGCGATAAAGCCCGATGTGACCCACTCTCGCCGACGGCATCAGTCGCAGAATACCGTCCACCATGCCCAGACCTGCGCGAAGAATTGGAACGAGCGTGAGTTTCTTTCCGCGGACAGCCCAGCCATTTGTCGTCTCCAGCGGGGTCTCGACGCGAACGGATTCGAGTGCTAGATCGCGCGTCGCCTCGTAGGCCATCAGCATGGCGATCTCGTCTACCAACTCCTTGAATTGCTTGGTCGGCGTGGTGCGATCGCGTAAAAGAGTGATCTTGTGACGGACCAGAGGATGGGCCATCACAGTGAGTGTCGGAAACGACGTATCTTCCAATGCAGAAACAGTAGGCATCGGACGAAGCTAGCGCCTGCCGAGCAGACGACGCCACCTTTGGTGGAGGTGACGTGGTTACTGTTTCGAGGTACGCTCGCACTATTCCCGCGTTACTCTCGCTGCATTTACTACACAGCCTGAAGAGTCCAACTGAAAAGCGCGTCGCCCCGACTACCCGACTGAATTTCGATGTCCAAGGCTGTACGTAACGACGAGCGTGCACTCGCCGTGATTAGAAGGTACGGGAGCACCAGCACCTCGTTTCAGGCGCTGGCCACCGGGCTGTCGCACTGGTTTGATGAAGGGCACTCGGGTGATGAAGGCGCCGAGGATATCGGAATGGTGGCGTACGCAGATACCGGTGGGGCATGGGTAGCGGCGGGAGAACCGGTAGCAGCCAACGCCGATGTCGTTGCGGTGGCGGAGCGGTTCACAGACGCCGCTCGCCAGCGTGGGCGGCGCGTCGCCTTTTTTGCTACTGAGGGAAGCCTGTCGCGCTCGAGCAGCTTTCGTCACACCGCCATTGGCGAACAGCCCGTCTGGGACCCGCGAAAGTGGGCCGACAACATGAAGGGTCATCGCTCGATGCGCGAACAGCTGCGTCGTGCCCGAGCTAAAGGCGTGCGCATTTATCAGGTGTCGGGGAGCGAAATTCGCGACAATGCCCGACTTCGCAATTCACTCGACGTGGTGGTGGGACGATGGCTGGCCTCTCGGCCTATGGCGCGCATGGGTTTCCTGGTGGACGTCGAGCCGCTCCGAAATCCTGACGAGCGACTTATCTTCATCGCAGAGAGAGAAGATGTGCCCATCGCGCTGCTCTCTCTTGCTCCAGTGCCCGCCCGGGGTGGATGGTTGTTCGAGCATCTTCTGCGCACCCCCCGATCACCCAACGGCACTGCAGAACTGCTGATCGACTTTGCCATGCGGAAGTTGGCTGACGATAACGTGAATTGGGCTTCGCTCGGGCTCGCCCCGCTGTCGGGTGATGTGGCGGGTTGGCTCCGCGCGGCGCGGAATCTTTCACGTCCATTCTTCAACTTCCGGGGTTTGTCGGCCTTCAAGCGAAAATTGCGGCCGGACGAGTGGACGCCCGTCTTTCTGGCTTATCCAAAGGATGAGAGTGGAACGCGCGCGCTGCTGGACGGTTTGCGTGCGTTCGCCGGGCAGCCCCTGCCGCTGTTCGTGCTGTCGACCGCACTTCGAGGTCCTCGACCACTACTCCGTGCACTCGAACTGCTTCTCATTCCCTGGACGGCGGCTCTGGCTTTTGTGCCATCTCATCCGTGGTTTCCGAGCAGCCTGGTGCACTGGGCATGGGTAATCTTCGACGCTGCGCTTTTCGGGGCA
>JBBSTN010000130.1:0-8701 GCA_038235845.1 Gemmatimonadales bacterium
CGACGACTTCTGCGGCACCGATAAGTTCCCGGCAGCTCATTTCACTCTGACTGAGTTTCGTAAGGATGGCGACGAGGCGATCGCAAAAGGCGAGCTGACAATCCGAGGCGTGCGGAAACCCATCTCCCTCAAGGGAGAGGTGAACGGGTCAGCGAAAGACCCCTGGGGAAATCAGCGAATGTCAGCGGCGCTCGAGACGAAGATCTCGCGCAAAGAGTGGGGGCTGGTGTGGAACTCGACGCTGGAGACAGGTGGACTCCTGGTCAGCGACGATGTCAAGCTCCAGATAGACGTCGAGGCCATCGCCGATACGGACTAGAACTCCAATTAGCCTCTGCGCACAACTTCTTACCGGCGGCTCTTCGCACTACAATCCAACGGAAATAACGGCATAACTCACACATCTTTGCCCGCTGGTGCAATCTTAATGAGGACGATACTACTACTATTTGGGTCGAACATTTTCATGACGTTCGCCTGGTACGGCCACCTTAAAACCCTGCAGAGCAAGCCGCTTCTCGTTGCGATCCTCGTGAGCTGGCTTATTGCTTTTTTCGAATACGTTCTTCAGGTGCCAGCAAACCGTATCGGTTACGAGAGCTTCACGCTGGCGCAGCTCAAGATTATTCAGGAACTGATCACGATGATTGTGTTCGCAGTCTTCGCATATTTCTACATGCAGAAACCTGTAACCATCAACTATTTATACGCGGGCGTTTGTATGCTTGGTGCGGCCTATTTCATCTTTCGTGATGCTGCGCCTTTACCCAAATGATCACAACCGCCTGCCAAAATTTTCAAGTCACATACACGATGTCGCCGTCTTCGTCGATTCCCAACTCCTGATGTAGTCCGCAAACCCCGCATACCAGCGTCGCATGCCACTCTTCGCCGAACTCGGCGCGGAATGCGGGGGCAGCCGGCCTGACCGAAAATTTGCGATAGTTGTATTCAAGACAGGCAACACAGGCATGAGCCCTGGCTATCCGCTCGGCCCGCTCGCGGCTAATCGACATTCAGGCAGCTCTGGAAAAACAAGCAATAAGTGAGGCCATCAAAGATTTATTTGGACTCGCCGCCGTCATCCGCTCCCTCCGAAAGGCGAGGCAATTCGGGGTAGCCCAGCCCTGAAGAGGCTGATGTGCGAGTACCGGGCGATCGCTTTCCCGGCTCGTCGGGCTCCGACGATCGCGTAGTCGCATTCAGCAGCTCCCTCAGACCTCCAAGCGCCCCCATTACACCCGAAGCCTCGGCAGGGAGGAAGATTGTCGACCCCTTTCCCTGCGTGAGGAGTGGCAGAGCCTCGAGATACTTGAGCCCGAGCAGATACATGGCCGCCTGACCTTCCGGCAAGGCAGACGAAATTCGCTGAATTGCAATCGACTCCGCCTCGGCTATGGCCAGACGCGCCTCCGCCAATCCCTGTGCGCGCAGAACGCTCGCATCACGTTCACCTTCTGCTTTTCTCACCTGCGACTCCCGCTGCCCCTCCGACTCGAGAATGGCTGCACGCTTGAACGCCTCAGCGTTAGTCACCGACGCACGACGCTCACGTTCCGCGCGCATCTGAAGCTCCATCGATTGCTGGATATCGCGTGGTGGCTCGATCGACTGAAGCTCAACGCGCGTGACATCCACACCCCATCCGATCGACGCCTCCTCTATCACTTCACGCATACGCTTGTTGATGACGTCGCGGCTGGTGAGTGTCGCGTCGAGCTCCATCTCGCCGACAATGTTTCTAAGCGTGGTGCGCGTTAAAGTCTCGAGCGCATAAGGCAGATTTTGAACTGAGTAGGTCGCTTTCTGCGGATCGGCGATGCGATAATAGAGCACCGCATCGATGTCGATTGTGACATTGTCCTTGGTGATGACAGGTTGACTGGGAAAGTTCAGGACCTGTTCGCGCAGGTCGATGCGTGTTGTGGCACCGGTTACCACTCTTCGCGCACCGCCAACATCGCTATCCATATAGCGAACATCGATTGCTCGCGGCCGCTCGATGAACGGGATGAGAAGATTCAGCCCTGAACGCGCAATGCGATCAAACCTTCCCAGTCGCTCGATAACCATGACTTCGGCCTGCCCGATGATCTTGATCGAACTGACAACGAGCGCAATTACCAGAGCAATTGCTATATAAACTCCAATCATGTTTCCCTCCTCGGGTTATGTACCTTCATGCCACTGGGTACGGGCATCTCTGACGGAGTGCATCCTTCGAACACACTCAGTTCTTCCAATCTGCTATAAAAAGATTGGTTTCACCTTCTGCTGCTCCCGCGCGGTTCGACGCCCAGATGAGCTTTCTGCCGTCCGGGCTGAACATCGGAAAACCGTCGAACTCGGGATTGGTGGTGACGGGCTCCAAATTGGTACCGTCTGCATCGATCAAGTATAGATCGAAATTCCGGCTGCGAGGGTTCTTGTAGTTGGACGAGAAAATGATACGGTTGCCGTCGGGAGTCCACGAGGGGCCAAAGTTGGCACCGCCGAGCGTGGTAATCTTACGCTGCTCTGAGCCGTCCGCGTTCATCGTGTAGAGCTCCATCCGGTTTGGGCGGATCATGTGCTTGTTCAGCAGCTCGCGATAGGTCTGCAGTTCGGTGGAATCAGTCGGGTGCCATGCGCGATAAACGATCTTCTTTCCGTCGGGCGACCACCACGGGCCTCCGTCGTATCCTGGCGTATTAGTCAGCTGCCTCACGTCAGAACCATCGATATTCATTGTATATATGTCGAGGTCTCCACCCTTGAGCGACGTAAAGACAATGCGCTTGCCGTCGGGCGAAAGCACTCCTTCGGCGGTATAGGTGTTGTAGTTGGTGACGCGGCGCAAATCACTGCCATCGCGCCCAACAGTATAAATGTCGAACTGGTCGATGCCCCAGACGTAGCCCTTGGAGGGGTCAGGCTTGGGGGGACACGCCGTATCGGCTGCATGGGTCGAAGCAAAGAACAAACGCTGGCTACCGGGAAGAAACCAGCCGCAGGTAGTCTTGCCGCCAACCGAAACTTTTTTCAGCTCTGATCCATCGCTCCGCATGACGTACTGCTGATCGCAGGTACGTCCGTCGCGTGTCGACTGGAAGGTTATCCAGCTTCCGTCCTGGCTGAAGTACGCCTCGGCGTTTTCGCCGCCAAAGGTGAGCTGTTTGAGCCCGCCAAGATGACTCTCTCCCGGTTCGGCGGCCAGTGTGCCGGCTGAACCTGATGTTGAATGCGTTCCGGATGATGAGGTCGATTCCTTTCCGGAGGCCCTCTGTGAGGGTTCAGGCGATCCGCAGGCAATAATTGAAAGCGCCGTTGCGGCAGCCAGCGTAAAACGAAGCTGAGCGGTGAACTCGACATTCTGATGCATTGATAACCGTAAACGGAGAGAGGCCGGGACGGCATGCCCCAGCCTCTCGATGGAACGGAGGAAGAAACCGACCGATCTTATTTTCCGGCGCGCTTGACGGGTTGAGCGGCCGTCTTTGCAGCTTCGGCAGCGGCAGCGGCAAAGATTTCGTTCTGAGTGGAGCCCTTGTGAAGCAGCTCCATTGCACTTCGCAACTGGTTGTCGTCCTTGAGCTGATGACGAAGCTGTGTAGTGTCGCCGAATACAACGCGGGCGATTCGCGACTCCAGGTAGCGATCGATATACGTTGAGCCGGCATCGAACACACCGCGATCGACCTTAGCCGTGTCGGCAATTAGACGACGATACACCTCGTCCCGTAGTGAAGGTGTGACCGTGAAGTTGGAGGCCAGCTTGCCTTTCTGCTCCTGCGCAATTTCGCTAATGATGCCAACGAACTTGGGGCCGAAGGGCTGAAGTGCACGAGCGAGGGCTTGCTCAGGCGTGGAGATGGTGTCCGGAGGAACGATCATGTCCGGCGTGATGGCACCACCGCCATAGAGAGTGCGGCCCATTGCGGACTTGAAAACCGGTCGCGCCTTGAGCACGGAGTCGATATCGAGCGAATCTGGAATGACCTCCACAAAGGCGCCGTCCGGCGTGAGCTTGCGTTCCTTGTGGATGGAACGTCCCGAAGGAGTAAACCACTTGCCAGTGGTGATCTTTAGAGCGTATCCGCCGTCGAGGTTGTAGACGCTTTGCACCAGCCCCTTACCAAACGAAGTGGTGCCGAGTATTAACGCACGGTCGTTGTCCTGAAGAGCACCCGCGACGATTTCCGATGCGGACGCCGAGCCTCCGTCAACCATTACGACGAGTGGCATGTCGAGAGTGAGCGGATCGTTGCTGGCAACAAACTTCTGGAACTCGTTGCGACCGCGCACCGAGAGCAACTCCTTACCCTTGGGCAGGAAGAGGTTGGACATTGAGAAGGCTTCGTCGAGGATGCCGCCCGGGTTTCCGCGAAGGTCGATGATGATGCCTTTGGCTCCCTGCTTCTTGAGCATCGAGACCGAGCTCGAGATGTCCTCTGTGGTCTGCTCGCTGAAGCGCTGAAGCGGCACGTAGCCGACCCGGTCATCCAGCATCATGAAAAACGGGACCGCCGGAACATGAATTTCGGCGCGCTTGAAATTGAGCTTGAGGGGTTGTACGACGCCGGGCCGTGAGAATGTCACGTTGACGGTAGAGCCGATGGGACCGAGCAGCTTGTTCTGTGCCTGCTGAGTGGAGAAACCTCGCGCCTGTGTGGTGTCGACGGCGACAATCTTGTCGCCTTCCTGCACGCCGCCGCCTTCTGCAGGCGTCTTGGCAAACACCTTGCTAACCGTTACCCAGTCGCCGACTTTCGTGATTTCCATGCCGAGGCCGGCATAGCGACCGTTGGTGGTTCGGGAGAACTCTTCGAGCTGTTTCGGCGTGAAAAGTTCGGTATACGGGTCGTTCAGTTCTTTGACGAGGCCGCGTGCCGCCTTTTCGTAGAGCGCCTGGGCGTCCAGCGTGTCTACATACCTGAGCGCGACAAAGGTGAGCACCTGGTCGAGTAGCTGCGCCCCACCTCGTGTCGACTTGGCCTGCAGGGCAAACCCTCCCGCCATAACAGGAACGAGGAGAAGGGTAGCGATGGCGGCTTTTCGGGAACGCTTCATTCTGTTGTGCTCACAGTTGGGTGACTGAACAAGGTAACAAATATCGTAACCGCTGGTGGATCGCCGGTTCCCTACGATTCTTTCCGCGGTACGGCTCCCTACGATTCTTCCCGCGGTCTGGACGCAAGGACGTAGTCGACCTGCCAGACCCGGTCGATCTGCTGCATGGAGATGTCGCGAGCCAGCCCCGCACTTAACAGCATTTCGTGGGCCGGTTGTAACACGCGTTGAAGATGTGATGGATAACGTTGGGCAAGCGGGAGCTGTTCCGCTAACCTTTCCAGTGAAACGCGCCACGAGAGCCGGTCGTTGGCTCGCGCCACTTCGAGGATGCGGTAAAGTCGTCGCGCAACGGCGGATGAAAGCGCGTGGTAGCGGGCTGTCGAGAGAGCGACGGTGTGGCGGGCGAGCAGGTTTGCCCTGACCGTGGGTGAAATAACCACTCTCGCGTCACCCGGTTCACCTGAGGCAAAATTGCCAAATAGCTGCAACTGTTCGCGGTCGGACACTCTCCTGCGCTGAACCGAAACCGAGCTTAGCACGGTGAAGCTGATATCGGCGTAGCCGGTAGAAGCCGACCAATAGGCGCCGAGCGATTCGAGCGTAGTGCGCTGGAGACGGGCCAGTGCGGCCCGAAGCTGCTCGTAAGTTCGACCGTCGGCACGGCGGCCCATGCTTCTTAAAAATGCATGCAAAGTGAACGTGACCGATCCGTCTGCCGGTGTGCCGGCTTCGGCATGGCGATGGAGCAGCTCGACATAGACGTCCTGATCGAACGTTCCGGGCAGCCGGTCTCCGGGCGCGGAAATTACGCGCCAACGCCCGCCATTTTCGGCGGTAAATGAAATAGGCGAGTCATCCGCCGAGTCGCTCAGACGGAACAGCGGCATTTCCTCGAGAGATCGATCGAGGATCACGCCACGCACGGCGGGTCGACGGCGTGCAGCGAGTGTCATCGGTATGACAAGGTGGGCTCATGCGTGGCAGGACGCCAGAGGTTGGCGGGTACGGCGAAGAGCGACTCAGGCCAGTGTGATCACCTGGCCGCTGATATTCCGGGCTGCCTGGGCGCAAAGGAAGGCGACGACATCGGCCACGGAATCACGAGTTACGTAGCGCTTATCGTCGCCCATACTCTCAAGATTGCTGGTGGTTTCCACTTGTGTTGGAGCGACAGCGTTGGCCCGAACGCCGTTTTTGCCCTCGTCACGAGCGACGGATCGCATGAGCGAGACCACGCCGCTTTTGGCGGCGGCGTAGGCGGCGAGACCACCTGGGTTTCCTCCTGGCAGGGCTGCCGGAGAGGCGAAGTAAACCAACGCGCCGCGTGCAGCGCGCAGTGCCGGCAGGAATGCGCTGGTAGTGGCGAAGGCAGTATCGAGATTGATTGTGAACTGCTTACGCCAGCCCTCCGGGCTGGCGTCGTCAACCGGGCCAGTACTCCCAAACCCACCTGCGGCGCATACTACCCCGTGCACCTTTCCGCCAAATCGCGGGCCGTGAGCTGCCAGCACTTCGCGCGCTGCTGCGTGCGCCAGTTCAACGTTGGAGAGATCTGCGGCATGCGCAGTTGCATGAAAACCCGCGCTCACGAGCGCGTCTGCGCGTGCCTGCACCGCCTCACCGGTGCGATCCAGCAGCGCGACCACCGCCCCTCGCTCGGCGAAGCCGAGCGCCAGCGCCTCGCCTATTTGTCCGGCGCGACCGACGCCAGTGATGACGACAAGCTTGTCGGAGAACTCAAGTCGGGATTCGTTTGATTCCATGTTCAGCTCAGCTAGCGAGGGTCGGGCGACCGAGAGCGTGCGCCAGCGCGCCCTCCACAACATCCAGACATCTGGCCACACCATCGACAGTGTGATCACCCATGTGTCCAATTCGGATGCAGTTCGACCTGAGCTTTCCGTAGCCGGCGCCGATGACGAACCCTCGTTTCGCGACTTCGCCTACAATGCTCTCCGCCGTCACCGAGGACGGCAGGACTATCGCAGTTACCGTTGGCGATCTCGTTGACGCGTCTGCGAGAACCGAAAGTGATATGCCACTATTTGTCATGCGTTCAACCCATGCATAAGTCGCCGAAGCCATCAACGCGTGTCGCTCCCACCTCGCCTCCATGCCCTCTCCCGAGATGGTCCTTGTTTGCGCAAGTGTCGCGTAGATAAGTGAGAGCGCCGGAGTGTTTGGCGTCTGGTTCTTGCGAGCGTACTGTTCGAATTCGAGCACGTCGAAGTATCGACCGCGCGCCGGTGCGTGGGCGGCGCCCTGGAGAAAGCGTTCACTAACTACCGCGAATGCGAGGCCGGGTGGCAAAGCCAGAGCCTTCTGTGAACCGGTGAGCAGTACGTCGAGCTCCCAGTCGTCACTTTCAACCCGGGCGCCACCCAGGCCGGTCACGCTGTCGACGAGTATCATCGTGTCAAATCTGTGAGCCAGCCGCGCAAGTGGTTCTAGCGGCGTGAGCGCGCCGGTGCTCGTTTCGGAGTGCACGACGGTAAGTGCGGCGAAGTGCGCCCGAGTTAGCGCTGCTTCGACAGCATCGAGTGACACTATGCTCCCCCACGGCGCCTCCAAAACGGTTACATCCCGCGCGCAGGCCCGGGCGATATCCGCATATCGCTCGGAGAATGCGCCGTTCACCAGAGAGAGAATTTTTCCGGGCCGAGCGCAACGCACCGACATTTCCATCAATCCAGTGGCTGACGATGAGCTCACATACACTGGTCTGGACGTGCGAAAGATCGGTTTCAAAAGCGAGACGGTTTCGCTGAACAGACTTTCGAACTCCGCTCCACGATGAGGGAGCATGGGCGCCAGCATCGCCTGGAGGATTTCAGGGCGGACTTCGGTTGGACCCGGCAGAAAGAAGGTGCCGAACTTTTTCATGGCGCAGCTATGGCATCGTCCGGGGACGATGGGTGGAACAGCAATGAGTACAGCGATTGGAAATCACGAGCTTCAGCATCGGCAACCGCGACAACTGTTTCGCGTCGTGCCACACCGGTGTAGGCGATAAAGTAATCGGCAACGCCGTGTGTCGCAGCGTCGGTAGATCCGTCACCGATCATCGCGACTGGGCCGGGAAAGAGCGCCTTGAGTGCGTGCAGAATCAGCGGCTTCCCGCCCTGTGTGGAAAGTGGCTGGTCGCTGGCGAGCGCAGTGAAAGTATCATCGTTGTCGAATGTCAGTTCAACAGCGTAAAGCTTATCGTCGGCAACGCCTAGATAATCAGCCAGCGGGCGAATCGCATCGCGAAGCCCGCCGCTCACGAGTACGACATTGCAACCACCGTCACGCAGGTCGACACACAACTGGCGAGCGTTGGGTTGAATTGTACGCACGTACTCAGCGGCAAGATCGTTCAGGTCTGACCGCGTGGGCTTGATGTAACGGAGCCGACTCAGATAAACGGTCTCGAGCGCAACCGATCCCGACATCGCACAAGCGGTAAGTTCGCTGATATGCTCTTCCGCTTTCGGACCACGACGCGCAGCAAGCCAGTCGATGCCTTCGAGGTTGCTCAACGTAGAGTCGACGTCGAACACAACCAGCTTGAATCGGGGTATGCGTTTCCCCCTCAACGATGCGCCCGCGGCATGCTCATCAGAATACTTCACAATACATAACAGTACGTCACAAGACGTTACAACAC
>JBBSTN010000131.1:0-8656 GCA_038235845.1 Gemmatimonadales bacterium
AAACGACGGATTCTCGGTTGTCGCTCCAACCAGTACCAGCGTTCCCGCTTCCACATGCGGAAGGAAGGCATCCTGCTGGGCACGATTGAAACGATGTATCTCGTCGACGAAGAGAATGGTCCCGCGGCCGATGTTACGCCGTAGCTCAGCCTCGGCAACTACTTCGCGAACGCGCGCTACACCGTCACTAACTGCCGAAAAGGCTACGAATGCAGCGTCTGCAGATTGTGCAAAAAGCCGAGCCAGTGTGGTTTTGCCCACGCCGGGTGGTCCCCATAATACCATCGAGTCGATAAGGCCGCGGGAGAGCTGCTCGCGAAGCGGCATTCCCGGCGCCAGCAAGTGTCGCTGCCCGACGTAATCGTCCAACGTAGCGGGACGGAATCGTGACGCGAGCGGTTCTGCAACCCTCGAAGAAAAGAGGCTTGGCTCAGCGGACTTTGTCATGTGCACTTTTTCGCGCTGTCACTCACTTGCATCTGGGCGCTGGTTATTGTCCGATGGTTCGCTCGATTCGCTGAGATCGAGCCGCTCGGCCGCTGCCCGCAGAGCGTTGCTCAGATCATCGATGGGACGCAGGGACTTTCTGTCGACATGCCAAACCGCCGATGGAGCATGCGACCGTTCCATAATTCCCATTCCCTCCAGCAGGAAAAGCCAGCGGTCGGAGCGAGCGTATACCACCAGTTCAAGTTCCGGCGTTAGAGTCAGTTGGTCGCCTGGTGTGACAAGTGAAACCTCGACCCCTCCATACATCGCAAGCGGCAAACGCAGCCTCCCCAGCGCGTCGCGTACGTCCGGCAATGCCAGCAAGCTACCCCTCCACATTCTGTGGTCGCGAAAACTCTCCACAACGACATCGACTGCGGGATCAAGATGAAACGCGAGCGCCGGCAGAAGATCGACAATTCGCTCGCTTATTGCGCCTATTCGAGCGACAAAGATATCGTCGATTTTCGAGGCGACAAACCAGTCGCTGTCTCGCCGGAACCGATTGGCTATATCGGACTCGTTGAATCTGTCGACCATGGAATCAACATCCGAAGTGGCTAACGCGGTTATTTGGCATGCTCAAAGTTTCTCGAACTGGCTTTGCAACTCAGCTGCCCGAGCGAGGAGCTTATCGCGCTGATTCAGACTCGGCGCGTCGATCACTTCTTCGAGCAACACCGCAAGAATTCTACCCATTAATCTTCCCGATGGAATTCCATGCATGCGCATGTCGTCTCCATCGACGTGCAGATCATCCAGCTGTATCGCGTCATTGAATGCGATGTTCAGGAATTCACGGTGCAACGACCGAATCATCTGCGCCGATGGAGGCGCAAACAACGCACTCTCGAGAGGGCGGGTCGCTGCGTCACCGGCGTTCTCCGGCGCGCTCCAGTGGGCTGCGGCCAGACGCATGAAGCTACCCACCCTGGTGCGACCGATCGCTGCAGCGAGGCGACGGAGCTCGCCCCGTGGAGGTGTTTTGTGAGATGCCAATAGCTGTGTGAGCGACGGGCCGCGTGTCTGCCATTTGTCCACGAGCGAAGAAATCCAGGCGACGTCCCGATTGGAGAATCGCAAAGCACGCAACGTTTTCTCCGTTTCACCTGGTGAAACGTTAGTGAACAGCGCAGCCAGCCTGAGGAGTCTGCGGGCCGGTCGGGCACTAGAAGTCGGTTGGGCCAGACAATCGCAAACGCCAAGTGTGGTGTCGGAGATTTGGGCTAGCGCCGGAATGAGCGATTCGAACGCGCCCGACTCTCGCCACTTTGAGAACGCACTCGATGGGTCTGCGACCTGGTCCATCGTCTTCTCCATTTCTTCACGCACCCGCTCTGGTGACAGGCGACCCATAAATGGCGCGCTCCCCACGATCGCCTTCCACGTTTCCGGGTCGAACTCGAAATGAAATCGCGATGCAAAACGGATGGCCCGTAATGCCCGAAGGCGATCCTCCCGAAAACGATCGTCGGCAACACCAACTGCGCGAATCACACCAGCGACCAGGTCACGCCGTCCATCAAAGGGGTCGCGCAGCTCGTTGGAGATGGGGTCGAAAGCTATTGCATTGATTGTAAAATCCCGTCTCGCCAGATCGTCATCAAGCGATGCGCCGAACTCCACTACCGCATGCCGGCCATCGGTGGCAACATCCCGTCGGAAGGTCGTAACCTCATGCATTACTCCAGCGCGGTCGAAAACGCCGAGTGTGCCGAACTCAATTCCCTTTGGCACTGTACGTCGAAATAAACGCTGCACCTGCGGTGGCGTCGCTGCGGTGGCCAGATCCCAATCGAGATTACCTATGCCCAGTAAACCGTCTCGAACGGCCCCGCCCACGCACCACGTCTCAAAGCCCGCTAGTTGTAATCTCTTCGCTATCTCCACCACCCCGTCTGGCGGCGCAGGAGGCGCTGTAGCGGCAGTGGATGCGTAAGGAATTTTTAACCGCAGAGTACGCTACCGCCATTCACATTTAGCACTTCTCCGGTTACATGCCCCGCAAGTGCGCTCGCCAGGAAAACAATTGGTCCGGCGATGTCCTCTGCCGACGCTACTCTGCCGAGCGGGATAGCCGCTTCTATTCGACTTTTGCCGTCGGCGGCGAATGGTTTTCGAACCGCCTCCGTATCGACCCAGCCCGGAGCGACACAGTTAGCCGTGATATCGCGATGGGCCACTTCCTGAGCGAGTGATTTCACAAACGAG
Organism: Gemmatimonadales bacterium; assembly: GCA_038235845.1. GTDB lineage: Bacteria > Gemmatimonadota > Gemmatimonadetes > Gemmatimonadales > Gemmatimonadaceae > Gemmatimonas. Next base: position 2,701 of record JBBSTN010000131.1, read on the forward strand.
ATCATTGCTCCCTTGGACGCCGCGTAATCTGCATGTCCGGCTTCACCGCGCTGCCCCGCTGTGCTCGACACAAAAATCATTCGACCTCCGTTACTCATTGCTGCGGCAGCCGCGCGCGCTCCAAAAAACATTCCGTCGACATTTGTCGCAAGCGTATTACGCCAGCGGTCGTCCGTAAGCAGTACTGTGTCCACTGGAGTTGGTGGCCAGATTCCGGAATTACCCACGAAGATATCGAGGCCGCCAAAATTCTGGATACCTTGCTGAACGAAAGCTTCGTTTGCTTCCTTCGTCGCGAGATCCCCGGCATAGGCGAAACACTCTGCGCCCAGACCACGAAGATTCGCGACTACCGCTTCTGCTTCCTCGCGCCGGGAGCGATACGCAATTCCGACGTTTGCCCCAGCTCGAGCAAGAAGTAGAGCGACCGCCGCGCCGATACCGCGCGAACCTCCCGTGACAAGCGCTCTCCTGCCAGAAAGATCAATCATTCGTGAGGGTTGCCTCGATTGCGTCGCAGATGGCGTGTTGAATGCACAAATGGATTTCCTGAGCACGGTCGGTGCGGTCGGTGGGTACAACAATGCAATGATCGGCCAGCGCCTTCAGCTCGCCGCCGGTCCGAGCGCTGAGCGCCAGCACTCCCATGTCCTGTTTTCGCGCCGACTCGGCCGCTCGCAGCACATTCGGCGAGCTGCCGCTGGTGCTATGAATGATCAAAAGGTCGCCGGGACGACCGAGCGCCTCGACCTGACGAGAGAAAATATTCTCGAAACCGAGATCATTACCCGCGGCGGTAATGCACGACGTGTCCGTAGTTAGCGCGATTGCCGGGTAAGCACGTCGGTTTCGCGAATAGCGAACTACATACTCCGTAGCCAGGTGCTGTGCATCTGCAGCAGAGCCGCCATTTCCGCAGAACATCAATGTGCTTCTGCGGTTAACCGCAGCCTGCACCATCTCCAAGGCTTTCGCGATGTCGTTTTCGAGCAGCGCGATGGTTCGATGAGCCGTTTCCGCAAGCTCGCTTAGAGCCTGCAGAAGAGGAGCCGTGGCGGAATTTGTCATATATACATGGGAATCAGGTGTTCAGGATTTGCCAAAAAACTTCTTGATACGTTTTAGAACTCCGCCCCCGAATGACGGAACAGCGATGGGATCGTCGCCCCGGAGCACTCTCCCAGCATTCTCGCTCAGCAACAACTCCGCCTGCTCGGCTGCGCCGCGTTCAAGTAGCCATTCGCGTGCGCCTGCAAGCGATCGGGAGTCGCCGTGATTATCGCTCGCGAGAATGTCGATCAACCCCTCCGAGAGCATCGATCGCGCAAGGTCCGCAGCCGCTCCACGGCCTTTAAGCATGATAGCGTCGGTCTGAATTACTGTACCGATCGATCGCCACTCGCGAACCATTGCCACAGTGCATCCAAAGTATCTTTCCGGATGGGCGAGAACAGGTGTTCGGCCCGACCTGATTATCCGTCTCAACTCCTGGGACGCTGCGGGCGGGAGACCACCGCGCGTGAACTCCACAAGCAGTGCGTTGCTGTCTCCCAGTGTCAGGTAGGGAGCGGTGAGGTCGACACCGGGAGCGTCGAGCATGATCTCCCAACCCAGCCGTAATTCCACTTGTGGTGGGCTGTAGCGTACGAGCTCGTTCAGAATATCGAGGTGCTGCTTATATGGTGCCCGGTGTGCCGCCGAAGCGTTCAGGTGGGGTGTGCAGATGAGCAGCGTGACCCCATCACTTGCAAAGCGCTCGAGAACGGGGACGCTGGCATCGACTGTCGGAGAACCATCATCTACTCCTGGCAGGAGATGCGAGTGGATGTCAATCACTGACTGGCTGACTGGCTGCCGGCGAAGCGGTTGTCGACGCCGACGTGGTGGACGCCGACGTAGCAGACGACGCAATTCGTCGCATCGCGGCGGCGGCACGCTCGTCAAGCGTCCAGGACTCCGACGCTGCTGCCTGGAATGCGTATGTGACCAGTGCGTCGACGGCCAGAAGTTCCAGCGCGGCGTCTCGAGTTGTTGTGCCGGACCGCAAAAGTTTATGCAAGAGACGCTCGCCGGCGTCGAGAAATAGATCCGGAACCATGGAAACTGACTGAGAAGAAAACGGTTCTACAAGTTCGAAAATCCGGGCCCGCAGAGCTTCTGGCGGAGGCGGTTCGAGATTTCTCAGCCAATCTCCCACACTCGTCGTCGACGCGACCGTGCAATGGGCGCTCGTCTCGCCCGACATTCCGGTTTTCAACCTCCGACGCTCAGCCGCGCCACTGCGTCTGACACGGACGCCAGCGCGCGATCGAGCATCGCCGCGTCAACACCTGCCTGAGCCATGTGCGCCTTGCCTCCGCCGCGGCCTCCAACGGTCGCCGCCACCTCCCGAACCAGCACATCTGCTCGCAGGCCTCGATCCCTGACCGAGTCGGTCGATACCGCCAGCAGGGTGCCTTTTCCGTCGGCGAATGCTGCGCCGAGCACGCCAACACCGTCGCCTAGCAGTTCGCGAACCTGATCTCCGAGAAGCTGGAGCACCTTTACATCCTCGACTTCGACGCGTGCGGCGAGGTAGCGGACGCCGTTGGTTTCCTGAACCTGCTTGAGCAGCGCGTTTGCCAGCCCGCCTGCAGAACTACCGCGTTGTACCTCGTCAAGCTTTCTCTCAAGCTCGCGACGCTCCTCGAGCAACGCATCCACACGTTGAGCGATCTGTTCGACGAACTGAGATGATCCGCTTCCGCCCAATGCAGGCACTTTCAATCGGCCCGCAATACTTAACAACGCGCGTTCGCGTTCGGCGAGAAGTTGGAAGGCACGGGGGCCGGTGAGCGCCTCGATGCGACGAACTCCGGCCGCGACACCACTCTCCGACATTATTCGGAAGAGACCGATCTCGGAGGTGTTGCGAAGATGTGTTCCGCCGCAGAGTTCGATCGATCGATTGGTGATCTCTACAACCCGCACGACGTCTCCATACTTCTCGCCAAACAGTGCCATCGCGCCTCCTTCCACCGCATCGGCATAGGACTTCTCGCAGGTCGTGACGGGAATCGCTTGCCATATGCCGTCGTTCACGCGCCCTTCGATAGTCCTAAGCTGTTCTGGGGAAATTGGTCCGTGATGAGTGAAGTCGAAACGAAGTCGATCAGGTGATACAAGTGACCCCGCCTGGTGAACATGTTCACCGAGCGTTTCGCGGAGCGCTGCGTGCAAAAGGTGCGTGGCGGTGTGGTTGCGCTCGGTGTCATGTCGCCGTTCACGCGGCACCGAAGCAGTTGCCTTGGCGAAGGAGATATCGCCGGTGACCGTTCCGATGGCCGCTATGCGTCCATCGATCTTTCGAACGTCGGATACAGCGACACTCCAACCGTCGCCAACAATCTCGCCGTGATCGGATACCTGTCCTCCGGACTCGGCGTAAAACGGAGACTCCCGAAGCATCACCGCGACCCGGCCATCCGGCAGGGTACGAACAGCGGTTACTTCGGTGTCGGTCTCGAGGTGATCGTAGCCCACGAAACTTCCCATCGACGTGAGATGTGTCTCGGCGTGGGACCATTGCGAGGGGTCTCCGAAATCATCCGCTCCGACCGCTATCTGACGCGATTTTCTTTCGTCCTGCGACTGCTTTCGTTGAGCGCTGAGCGCGTGCTCGAATCCGGCGATATCAACACGATATCCGCGCTCGATCGCCATCAGCTCAGTGAGATCGATTGGGAATCCAAACGTGTCGTAGAGTTTGAATGCATCTGCACCGGAAATTTCGCCGCGAAGCGCCGTCGAACCCTGCGTAGATCCAACCGGCGCCAGTTCGTCAAAGCGCGACATCCCTGCATCGATAGTGTCGAGAAAACGCTCTTCTTCAGCGCGAGTGGTATCGATAATATGTTTGCGCCGAGCTTGCAGATCGGGAAATGCGCTTCCCATTGTCGTGATCACTTCCTCGACTACGTGCACGAGTGTTGGTTCGCGCCGGCCCAGCAGCCACGCATGCCGCACTCCACGCCTCAGGATTCGGCGCAATACGTATCCCCGTCCATCGTTTGAGGGGAACACTCCGTCCGCCAGCAGGAAGGCAACTGCGCGAGCGTGGTCCGCGACAACACGAAACGAAGCGGGATCAATTTCCTTGCCGCTCGCATCGTGCGCAGTTCCGATTCCGATTCCCGGCCGATATGGGTAGCTGATACCGACAATCTGCTCGACTTTGCTTATCAGAGGCGCAAAAAGATCGGTGTGAAAATTGTTCGTGCGACCTTGCAGCACTGCGGCAATACGCTCGAGGCCAGCACCGGTGTCGACCGACGGCTTCGGCAGCGGGATCATGGTACCGTCGCTCTGACGGTCAAACTGCATGAACACGAGATTCCAGATCTCCAGGAACCGCCCCGCTTCCGCGCCCTCGACAAAGGCATCGAGCGAAAAGTCGTCGATGTCAGTGCGCGTCCATTCGCCCTTTGCGTCGCGCTCAAACGCCCAGTCCGGCGCCATCTTCGCGAGGTCGACGTATATCTCCGTGCATGGACCGCACGGGCCGGTATCCGCCATCTGCCAGAAGTTATCTCTCGCTCCGAGCCCGTAGATCCGGTTGTCGGGGATTCCGGTGATCTGCTTCCACAGTTCCCGTGCTTCGTCGTCTTCGTGAAAGACGGTCACCCGCAGGTGTTCACGCGGAATACGCAGCTCCTCGGTGATGAATTCCCATGCGAAGCGAATTGCATCTTCCTTGAAGTAGTCACCAAATGAGAAGTTGCCGAGCATCTCGAAGAACGTGTGATGTCGCGCGGTGTGTCCAACCTGTTCCAGGTCATTGTGCTTACCACCCGCGCGTACACACTTCTGCGATGTTGTGGCGCGCCTGTCCCCTTCGGGTGGCTCGTCCATTCCCAGAAAAACCTTCTTGAATTGCACCATTCCCGCGTTGGTGAACAACAAGGTTGGGTCATCGGCCGGAACCAGGGATGAGCTGGGCCGAACAGCGTGGCCGTTTTTTTCGAAATAGGCCAGAAAACGGGATCGAATCTCAGACGCAAGCATTGCGACAATATAGGCGAGTTACCTCGTGTCGCACGGTACATGGAGCGCATATGGCGTCCGGGAATCACTCCTGGATTATCCGCCGGACGATACCTCGCACAACCGTGAGGGAGTAACCACGTCGAGCGAGGTAAGCGGTGAGACGTCGCCGGGCGACAGCCGGCTCGGCTTTGGCAAGCGAACGTGACCTTTTTCTGGCCATTTTAAGGCACGCGGCCTCCTCGTCATAGCCCTCGTCAATGATCGCCTTGTGGACGGCCGCCCTGGCACTCTCATGGCTTACTCCCTTCGTTATCAATCGTCGCCGAATTCGCAACGGCGACTCGCCTGCCCTAATCCGCGAGTCCGCTTCAGCTTCCGCAACGGCGAGATCGGAAAGCACTCCTCTTTCCTCGAGTCTGTCGAGCGCCTCGCGGACACGCGCGCTATCGAAGTCGAGTCTCGATAAACGAAGTTTGAGCTCCAGGCGGGTGCGCCGAGCGCGCGCCATGAACCCGAGGGCGCGATCGACGATAGCTGTCACCTCTGATTCAGCGGTGAGTGCCGCGAGCGCGGTTTCATTCAGGACCGCTCCAGAACGGTGAGCGTTGAACTCCACGGCAGCGGCTAGCGGCAACAAGAGCTCAACACCAGTGGAGAGTTTGACCAAAACTCTGCCGGGCTTCCTGAACGATTCGCGAATGCGAACTACAGTAACAGGGTTCGATTGAGTGGAGGTATCCACCACGTCGTCTTCCCTGAAATCTTCTTCAGGGAAAGAAGCCGAGGGGCTACTCACGATGAGCCGTGGCGATCCGGGCACCACTTCTCACCGCAAGCCACCCCCCGGCTTGCATTTCACATTGACGCACTACTCTGCTACTCCTCGACTTCCTCCGCAGGCGCAACTTCAGCGGGCTTGGTGATACCCAAC
>JBBSTN010000132.1:0-8654 GCA_038235845.1 Gemmatimonadales bacterium
CGCTCGGACTCGTGGGGTGCTACTCCACGACTGACGAGTCGGTAAATGACGACGTGCCGGGCGCGAAGTTCCCGACACGGTTTCGTCTCTCCGACAGCGTTTCCGAGAGCAACTCGCTCAACTCGGAAATCGGCGGGTGGTTTGTGGCGCGATCTCTCGACTCGTCATCTGCGAGGAATGAGTTGCTCTGGCTGCCGATCGATTCGACCCATGTGCGACTCCGCGCGGTTGCGGCGAATGTCAGCCTGCAACGTGGGTCCGCGGTTGGCGCCTCGTCGTCTGTAGCGTCCGGTGAAGTTATTATCCAAATCCGAGCTAATCGGGAAGCGGCGCGAGGAAGTGCGGCAACCACGATCAGGGTTGCCTGTCGCTAGCCACAGTGGGAGTTTTTCGCCGCACATGGCTCAAGCCCTTTCCAACTCAACATGATTCATCGAACAGCTTTCGTCGTATCATTAAACGCGTGAATGACTACTTGAGACGGCCGACCACCATGCGCATGCTTGCTACGGCCGGTCTTACGCTGATTGCGGGCTGCCGAGAGAGTCCGTTGGAGGTGTGCACGCTTGAACTGGTTGTAACCCTCGTGGTGCGAGGATAAATGCCGTTACTGGCAAGCTGACTGCGGTTGCGCAGGGCGCGACACGCGTTCGTGCGGTCGGAAGACAGGTCCCATCCGTCGGAGTGCTACCGATTACGGTGCGATTTGATGGGCCGTAAAGCGTGGCATATGTCATGCACCGAAGTGCCTATGTTATGGCGCCGTAGCTACATGATCGCTGCGCGACCAGCGCGACATCGTATCGACATCTTAGCCAACGCGACCGACCGCTGGCAGTTCGCCGGTCCAACTTCACACCTCTAAAACTCACTACTCTACCAGGAGAGCACGACATGGCCTCAACTAAACCGCACTCCGACACAGCCGCATCGCACAACGGCCGCGACACCGTCGACCGTCAGCCACCGCAGGGCAAACAGATGATGCACAGCTCGTACAAGAGGTTCGCCGCGATGATCGCCACCTCCACGTTCATCATGTTCTTCCTGATGTACCAGCTTGTCTACGAAGCGGATCACCTGATGTTCAGTATGAATCGCTTCATCTCCACACTGGTAATGGGCTCGGTTATGACCGTCGTGATGCTCAGCTTCATGTGGTCGATGTACGAGGGCAACAGCATCAAAATCGGCGTTATCGCCGGTGCGGCCCTGCTGGGCGTCGTTCTCCTCCTCGTCAACCGCGCTCAGACCATGATCGACGACACGAGCTTTATGAAGTCGATGATCCCTCACCACTCGATTGCCATCAACAACGCGCGCAAGGGAGATATCCGCGACCCCCGGGTGCGAGCGCTGGCTGATGAAATTATCGCATCACAGGTGCGCGAAATCCGCGAGATGAAGCTCCTGATCGCTGACCTCGAGAATAATGGCAGACGGGGCGACGTCCGACTTCCCGCCCGTCCCGCCGTGGTCACTCCCGACATGGAGCCCAAGATCCAGGAGGCAATTAAATGATGGTATCACGCTCACGAAGGTGAGCTGCTGCGTACTCTGCAAGCACGCGCTCTGGTGGCCCTTCCGGAGTGCATAAAAACCTGTCTCTCACCGTCTCCAGGTAGCATCGCAATGCCTCCCGAAGCGTGATGGCAGCCCATTGCACGGATTCGGAGCGATTGTCGGCGAGACCGTCGTTCGCCAATTGTACACACAGCGGAAGCGCCGCCGGCAGGGAGAGTAATCGCTCGCTGTCGGCGAAGTAGTACGTGATCGACGACTGCGTGAGATCCATACGCACCTGGGTCAACAAGCCGGCGAGGTCGTTGAGCGTCGCGGCAACGACGTCGGAGTCGAGATCGACGAACGAACGCCCGCTCTTGGCACCCGCGGTGTGCAGAAGGAACAGCCTCTGCGCGAGCGTCCGCCGACGCGAAAGCACGGGATAGATAGACAGGATCCAGGAATTGCCGGCCGTTAGCCAAGCGAAGCCGACCGCCGCTTCCGCCGTGATCAGCAGACGCAACGTGGGATCTGTCGGCGTCTTGTCTCCAAAGCCAAGCGTGGTGAGCGACCACGAGCCTGAACCTCCTTCACCTTGTCTGCCTTCTGCTGCGGGAGCACCTCGGCGAATACTCCTCGCAAAGGACAGCCGCAAGGTGGATCCGATCTTCCTCGTTCGTGCTCAAAGGATGTGCCATAAGCCCTTCGAAGGTCGAATGACTCGGCCGCTTAGAGGATTATGCAGCCGATGCCATCCGACGACACGCTTCAGCGCACTTTCTGCAAGCCTCGGCACAAATACGGCAGTGTTCGTGATGATCGCTGTGTTTACCACATTCCTCGGCGCATGCGTCGCAGGCATCTGCACAAGCTCTGCACATCTCCGCAGACAACGGGCCGCCTCTCGCCATCACCCGTACTGCTGCAGCGCAGGCGTCGGCACAATCGCGATCGAGACGAATGCAGTCCCTCATTTTTGACACATTCTCTTCGTCCAGACACGCGTCGGAACACATCTCGCAAGCTACAAGACACTCGACGCACGCCTCCAGGCATTCGTGATACTTCGCTTTGCTACCCGTCAGGTATTTCCCAAGCTCGATCGCTGACATGTTCGACTCCGTGAGTTTGAACGACTTTTAAAGATTATATGTCGAGGTTTCAGGGTGCGCATATTTTATGCCCGGTCAAACGCAACTCTCTTACGATCTCGCGTCGACTATTATGTTATCGAGCTGGAGAGGGTGAGCGCTCCCCCTCTCCAGTCACAGCATAGTTACGATAGCCATGGAAGCACGCATCAAAACGGTTATGTTTTATCACGAGTAAAACAAACGCCACTCATCCCATTACGAGGCAACATGCACCCCACAGCAAAATCCGTAGCCCGCGATAAATTCGCCAGCGCTACCCGGTCGGCCACCCATGCTGCTCTTGTCGTTCTCCTGGCCAGCATCGGTGCCTGCAGTTCGAAGTCAGATCAGCCGGAAATAGACGTCAACAATGCACCCGCCGCAGAAGGCCCTGCAGGCACCACATCGTCCGACGAAATGGCTGGACACAACATGGCCGGAATGTCCGACTCGATGCAGGGAATGAGCGGGATGGCTGGCATGACCGGTTCTCCGGACCAGGATTTTCTCCGGATGATGAGCGATCATCACAAGGGCCTCGTGGCGATGGCACATCTCAGTGCAGAAGGCGAAAAGAAAGGCTCGGCGGCGGTTCAGGCGGATGCGCGGAAGCTGGACGCGGCCCAGGACAAAGAGCTCGACCAGATGGTTACGATGCTCGAAACAACTTACAAGGATCCCTATTCGCCCAAGGTTTCACCGGATCACCAGACCATGGTGAACGAGTTGAAGGGTAAGACCGGTAGTGAGTACAACAAGCTGTTTTATGCAGACGTCGTCAAACATCATCGACAGGCAATTGAGATGATCAACGGTGCATTACCACATCTGACGAGCCCGGCGGTGAAAGCAATGGCGGAGCAGATGAAGCAAAATCAGACGCGAGAGATAGAAGAGTTCGGAAAGAAGGCTTCAGCGTCCTGAGGGGTTGGTCATGGCGCGCTTCCGCGCGCCGTGACCGACATCGATTTCATTGCATTGGCGTCCATTGCAGTCGGCGTAGCGACAAGAACAGCGGTCACCACTATGACAAACGCGGCAATACCGAGTTCGGCGCGCGCAGATTTTCGGATGCGTTGAGCGCTCGAACCCACACCAAGAGTTGGTTTGACACGGAGCCAGTTGTAGGCGCCGGTAGCCGCCACAAGTGAGAGAATACCCAGCTTGAGCAGTAGCGTTTTACCGTAGGTCGTCTGCCAGAGCGCAGGTACCGCCCCGAGATGCAGCCAAGCGGCAAATACGCCTGTCGCCGCGGCGAGGCCCGCGAATGTGAGGGCGGTTGGCGAGAACGCGTTGATAAGTGCCGCCACCGCGGGCTCCCTTTCCTCCGGTTCGCGACGCATCGCGAGCGGAATGCCAACGGTCACCACAATCAGCAAACTTCCAATCCATCCACCCGCGCCAATGATGTGGAAACCATCTGCGAGGACGGCGAGTGCGGTAAGCTGAGGCGCGGAAGCCGCGTGCCCCGACAGCGCGGGGGTAAAGGCGAGAGCGATTACGCTAATTCCCGCCAATAACCATCCTCTACTTCCCGTAATGGCGGCCCTGAATCCGACGACAGCCAGTGCCACCGCAATAACCTGAAGAAGCCAGCCGTATCCCCACACTGTGCTGGTGAGCATGTTCGCGATGAACGACACGTCGAACGCCGAGCCCGAGCCGCTCATGGCGTACGACTGTGCGGTCAGTCGGAGCGCTGCGGCCACACCCACAATTAGTACGCCAGCCAGCCCTACTCTTGCCGCACCGTGACTGGCTGACGGAATGATCCAGCGGACCATTGTTGGCCGAGCACTTTCCCTTCGACTCAGGAACTTCAGGACGACGGTTTTAAACGCGACAGCGCCCACGGTAGCCAGAAGCCCGGCGAACAGGAGCACGCGAATGGCGACATACAACGGCGATTCGGCGTCGAACGTGACTGCTTCCGGCATCACGGCCGGTGCTTGTTGCGATCTCGCCCCTGCGGTCTGGCCTGACGGCGCGTTGGCGTTACCGAGCGCTTCCTCCCGTACTGATGATCCGCTACCTGCCGCGGCCACCGCCCCCGGAGCAACTGTAAAGACGTAGCGACCACGCACTGGATGCCCGTCATCACCGGCGACCTGCCACGCCACGGTGTACGTTCCCGCCGCGAGGAGGCCGTCGATCGCCGCGACGATCGTTCGCTGCGATTCGGCAGAGAATGACACTTCACCAAGCTGGATAGTCTTGCCATCCGGGCCGAAGAGCTCGATACGGCTGAACGCGAGGGCGATCGATTCGGTGAACTGAAGCCGAACTTCCCGTGGCAGGATCGCCAACGTTGAGTCGGCCGCGGGGGCGGAGCTCTTGAGCATCGCGTGGGCCGCCGCGATCTGCGGCATGGTCAGTAGCGCGGCTACTACCCCGAGCACAGCGATTGCCGAGCGGGCCGCACCCCTCATTTTGGTGGTTTCCGCATACCTGGCATCTTGCTGTGATCCATCCCGGACATCGGAGCGGGCACTGGCTTGACGACTTTTTGCGGGATCGCCTTCTTGCCAGTTCCGGTCTTCGTCGCTGGTGATTTTCTTGCCTTGGTTTTGGCGCTGGCAGCTGGCAAATCCTTGATGAGCTTCTGTAGCACCGGGTCGGATGCGACGCGTTCGCGTATGACAGGGTCGGCCATCATGCGTTCATGGATCGTTCTCAGCGTCGAGGTATCGTCACCGTCCATGTCCATCTTCGAGTGATCCATCCCGGCCATCGCGCCTCCACTCATATCCATCTTCGAATGGTCCATTCCGGCCATTGCGCCACCGCCCATGTTCATCTTCGAGTGATCCATCGCTGGCTTCATCTGCCCTTTCACGAGATATCCGCAGGCCACCGTCGCCGACGCGGCGCTCGAACTTTCGAGGACAGCCACGTGAACCGGCTCGTTCACCGGCAGGGGGCTGGTTAACGTGACAGACGCGGAACCATTTCCTGATGCATCAATTGGCACGGGGGCATAGGTCGAACTGGCACCGAGCACCCCGTCGCTCTGAGCACACGACCCGCGTCGTATCTGCCACGAGCGGTTGGTGCCCGCACGATCGCCGTGCAGGGCGATAGTCACCGTCTGGCCTGCGATCGTGGCTGTGCCATTCACCGCGCGGCTGCCCATCGGGCCCGTAAGCAGAATGGAGGATGCGCTCGCAGGTTGCATCGACATCGATGTATGATCGTGCGTATCGCCCGCAGCTTGTGCATGTATCGTGGCCGGAACGAGCAGCAATGGAAGCAGAATAATGGATCTCATTTACAGACCTTGAAAGATTTGAGTGCGTGGTGCGTGGCGGCTCAGCGCCAGATCCTGACGCCGGCGGTGAATGTTCCAACGCCAAGCGGGTCTCCTGCCCCTCGTGCAATGGCGGCGGTACCACTCGCGAGCCGCGTCCAGGACACACCTATGTAGGGTGCGAATTTTCTTGAAATCTCATATCGCATACGGGCTCCCAGTTCAACGTTGTTGACACCGGAACCCAAGCCAATCTCGGGCACCGCCTGTACTGCTGCGTTGACTTCCAGTCTTGGCTGAACGATCAGTCTTTGCGTCAGCAACAGGTCGAATGATGCTTCGAGCTCGGCGGACACGTCTCCCTTGTCGCTGACTAGCAGAATAGGGTCGACCTCGAACCAGCCGGGTGCCAGCCCCATGAACCCGACGCCGAGCATGCCACGGGTGACCCTGGAGCGCGCGTTCGGGGGTAATGCCGACGAGGTCAGCGGCGTGCGCGCCGCCCTCGGCCGGGTGTCCAATCGAGCGCCACCCACTACCGACCAGAATGGCGTGATGAGCCGTCCGAAGAGGGCATCTAGTTGAAGCTGCCCACCGCTACTTTCCCGGGTCGATTGTTCTCCCTGCGCACGAATGAACAGTCGGCGATAGTCGCCCCCAATCCAGCTGAGGACCTCGAAGTTTACGGGGCGCTCTGGTGCGTTGGGCTGAATTTCCAGCTGATTTGCGAGCACAAACACGCGAATGACCCGATCGAGCTCCATGGCTTCGCTTCTGTGCTTCGGACCGGGTTGCGCATGTGCGCTAGCGGCCGTCGCGAGCTGGACGCCTAACATCGCCAGCGTCAACATCGCCCCGACGAAATAGTAGTTTCGGCTCTTCATCGGATCTGACTCGGCGCGGTCGTCAGGCCAGTACCGGGCTCCGACACATTGAACACACGGAACATGCCGACGTCCATGTGAAACAGGATATGGCAGTGAAAAGCCCATGGGCCAGCGTGCATTGGCGTCGCCAGAAGCGAGACACGCTCTGCCGGCTTGACGTTTATCGTATGCAGCAGAGGACACTCTGCCCCATGTCCATTTTCGAGTTCCATGAACACCCCATGAAGATGCATGGGATGCGACATCATCGTGTCATTGACAATGGTGAGGCGGATACGCTCGCCGAGGTTGAGGGGAATGGGTTCGGGAGCGTCGGAGAATTTGATGCCATTGATCGACCACATGTAGCGTTCCATGTTGCCAGTCAGGTGCAATTCGACCTCGCGCGCGGGAGCCCTGAAGTCGGTGCTGGGCGTGAGCCGTTTCAGGTCGGTGTAGACCAGCACCCGCCAGCCATCGTTGCCTAGCCCGACGCCGGGTTCATGCAGTCGACTTCGGGTTTCCATGGGTGCCATGGTGTTGCCCGACCCGTGCGAATCAGGGCCATGCATCGTGGGTTCCGGAATGGTGCCAGGAGCTCGCAGACTTGACGTCCGAACGATGGTGCCGTCGCGGAGTGTGCCGGAAAACGACGTGGACATTATCGCTGCGACGTCGTCCGTGGACATGTCGTGACCTTCCATCCCCGCCATCGCTGATCCTGAAGAGGGTGGTGGTGCTGGTGGCGTCATTTGCGACATGTCGTGCCCCGCCATGGGCTTTGCTTTCATTTCTTCGGGCGTCGGTGACGCCTTCGGTGCTGCAGCGCCCGACATGTCCATACCGCTCATTGAGCCGCCGGACATGTCCATACCTCCGTGTCCACCCATTCCCATCATCATGCCCATGTCCATCATCGAAAGCGTTGGTCTCGGCCTGCGCTTCGGTATCGCCGCACTCATTCCTGCGCGAGGCGCCAGAGTGCCCCGAGTATAGCCAGAGCGATCCATCGATTCAGCGAAAATGGTATAAGCTTTGTCATCGGTAGGCTGCACAATCACGTCAAACGTCTGCGCGATCTCGATGCGGAATTCATCTGTCGTAACCGGCTGCACATGCTGTCCACTAACCAGCACAACTGTCATTTCGAGTCCGGGGATTCGGACATCGAAGAAACTTCCCGCTCCCGCATTGATGAATCGCAGCCGCACTTTTTCGCCCGGCTGAAAAAGTCCCGTCCAGTTGGATTCAGGTGGCAGCCCGTTCATCAGATACGAGTACGTGGAGCCTGTGACATCGGAGATGTCAGTCGGTGTCATACGCATTCGGGCCCAGGCCAGCCGATCGGCGATGGCAGCACGAACGCCCACTTTGTCTACGTCCTGGAAGAACTCGCCAACAGTACGACGCTGGTAGTTGTAATAGGACGACTGCTTCTTGATGTTGTCGAGAATCCGGTGCGGGTCTTCGAATGACCAGTCGGACAGCATCACCACGTACTCCCGATCGTAAACAAACGGTTCTCGCTCGATCGGATCGATGATAAGCGGGCCGTAGTGGCCAAGCTGCTCCTGCATTCCGGAATGGCTGTGGTACCAGTAGGTGCCGTATTGATTGACGGGAAATTCGTAGCGGAATGTCTGCCCAGGGTGAATGCCGGGAAAGTTCACACCGGGAACACCGTCCATACCGTTTGGCACCAGCAATCCATGCCAGTGCACCGACGTGTCTTGTTTGAGCTTGTTGGTAACGTTGATGACCGCGTTATCACCTTCGCGGAAACGGAGCAGCGGCCCTGGAATCGATCCATTTATTGTCGTGGCTACTGCGCGCCGCCCACCAAAGCCGAACGGCGTCTGATCGATGGTGAGCTCAAGCTCCCTTGCCGTGGCGAGACCGTGGTGC
>JBBSTN010000133.1:0-8631 GCA_038235845.1 Gemmatimonadales bacterium
ATCCGTTCGATCCACGCATTCAGGATGCACGGGGACAGGAAGGACAATCTGTATCCGCCGCAGTGATGCGTGCTTTGCTCCACGATAGCGAAATACGCGAGTCACACCGAAACAACGACGCTCGTGTACAGGACGCATATTCCCTGCGTTGCGCGCCACAGATTCACGGGCCCGTGCTCGATTCGATCAGGTTTGCGCACTCGCTGATTTCACGGGAGTTGAATGCCGCCACGGACAATCCCCTGGTGCTCGACACGGGCGAGTTGCTTAGTGGCGGCAATTTTCACGGACAGGCGGTGGCGATGGCAAGCGACGTCCTGTGCATCGCCTGCGCCAATCTCGCCGTGATAAGTGAGCGAAGAACCGATCGGCTTGTTCATCCTGATTTCAATCAGGGGCTTCCTCCCTTTCTGGCGATTAAGCCGGGTTTGGAGTCGGGCTACATGATGACGCAGGTAACGGCGGCAGCATTGGCAAGCGAGTGCAAGACGCTAGCCCATCCCGCGAGTGTCGACTCCATTCCTACCGACGGGAATAAGGAAGACGTCGTACCGATGGCGATGGCGGCGGCAGTCAAACTTCGGCGCTCGGTGCACAACGTGCGACACGTACTCGCGATCGAGTTGATCACCGCAGCTCAGGCGTTGGAGTTTCGGAGACCTCTTCGCAGCAGCAATGCGGTTGAACGTGCGCATGCTATTGTACGAACCCACGTAGCGCCGCTTGCAGGTGACAGGTCACCCTCAGGCGATCTCGCGAAAGTAGGTCAGGCCTTGCTTTCGGGAGAGTTCAATGAGTTGACGGAAGAATCCATGAGATTGCACGCTCCGGATTTGCTGCTATGACAGAGTCTGAGGTCGGATTGAAATCTGGGGTGAACGGGGATTCCCATTTACCGCGTGTCGTTAGATCGCCCCGCGGTACCGAATTAAGCTGTCGAGGTTGGGAGCAGGAGGCGGCGCTCAGAATGCTGATGAACAATCTTGACCCCGACGTCGCGGAGCGCCCGCAGGACTTGGTGGTGTACGGCGGCACCGGCAAGGCGGCGCGTTCGTGGGAGGCATTCGACGCCATAGTATCTTCGCTTCGAACGCTTGGAAATGACGAGACACTATTGATACAAAGCGGAAAGCCGGTTGCCGTTTTTCGCACGCATGCTGCCGCTCCCCGGGTTCTTATTGCAAATACTAATCTCGTCGGTCGATGGGCCAACTGGGATGAGTTTCGCCGATTGGAGCGACTTGGCCTGACGATGTACGGGCAGATGACTGCCGGATCGTGGATTTACATCGGTTCCCAGGGAATTGTGCAGGGGACATTCGAGACATTTGGCGCCGTTGCGCGCAAACACTTCGACGGCACCCTGAAGGGTAGGTTTGTCGTTACCGCTGGTCTCGGCGGTATGGGAGGTGCCCAGCCGCTTGCTGCGACCATGCATGGCGCTGCAGTGCTCGGTATTGAGGTCGACGCGGAACGGATTCGAAAGAGAATCGAAACTCGCTACTGCAATCGCTCGACAACTTCGCTCGACGTTGCGCTCGAGTGGTTGATGACCGCGAAAGCTGCCGGAACTCCTCTCTCGGTGGCATTGCAGGGAAACGCTGCGGATGTATTGCCGGAGCTTGTTGCGCGTGGGATTACGCCCGACGTTGTCACAGATCAAACCAGTGCGCACGATATGTTGGAAGGGTACTTGCCAGCGGGATACACGGTAGAGGAGGCAGCATTACTGCGGAGCGACGATCCTGATGGATACATCCCGCGGGCCGTCGCATCGGTGGTCGATCATGTAACCGCGATGAGAAGAATGCAGGATCGCGGAGCCGTGGTGTTTGACTATGGAAACAATATTCGAACAGTCGCGTTCGACGCGGGCCTGGACGATGCTTTTCGCATTCCCGGATTTGTGCCGGAATACATCAGACCACTGTTCTGCGAAGGGAAAGGCCCATTTCGATGGGTCGCGTTATCGGGAAAGGCCAGCGATATACATCGCACCGATGAATTGATTCGAGAGATGTTTCCGGATGATACCCAACTTCAGCGTTGGATAACTCTCGCGGCCGAACACATTGCATTTCAGGGTTTGCCAGCGCGAATCTGCTGGCTTGGGCAGGGTGATCGGGCAAAGTTCGGAGGGGCCATAAATGACCTGGTCGCCAGCGGCGAATTGTCGGCGCCGATCGTTATCGGGCGTGATCACCTCGATACTGGCAGCGTTGCATCTCCCTTTCGAGAGACGGAAGGCATGCGCGACGGAAGCGATGCAATTGCCGACTGGCCAATACTCAACGCGTTACTGAACACGGCGAGTGGCGCATCGTGGGTTTCGTTTCATCACGGCGGTGGAGTGGGAATTGGTAACTCGCTTCACGCGGGCCAGGTTATCGTGGCCGATGGCACGGCGAGTATGCGCGAACGTCTCGAGAGAGTGCTGACTAACGACCCCGGCATCGGCGTCGCGCGCCACGCTGATGCGGGATACGAGAGTGCCATGGCAACTGCGCGTGTTGAAGATATCGATATTCCCATGCAGCGCTGATCCGGTTTAACAACATGCTTTCTTCGCGCTATCGCCCTTGGCACATACCTCTGTTTCTGGGCAAATATGCCTGGCTTCGGGCTCGCCACCGGCCGGTTTTGTTGAACTTCGAGGTGACGATGCGATGTAATGCTCGTTGCGAGTTCTGCGACTACTGGAAGACGCCCGCAAAGGCGCGCGATACAGAGAATGTGGATTTCGCTGCCATCGCCGCGCACTTTCGCCCGATGCTCATTACCTTCACCGGTGGCGAACCGACGCTTCGAAAGGATCTCGAGCAGATTGTTTCCTCAGTTCGAAATGCTGCGCCGCTGATGTATTTGCAGATGATCACACACGGGGGATTGTTGTCGCCCGAGCGTGCAATTTCGCTTTGGGAGGCGGGCATCGATCAATTCAATATCTCGCTTGATTATCTCGACGAGCGACATGACAATGCGCGTGGAATCCCCGGTCTTACGAGCAAGATCATGCGTAACATCCCGTTGATGAAGCAGGCGGGCATAGGCAGTATTCGTTTCAACACCGTCATGAAGAGCGACAATCTCGATCAACTGATGCCAATCGTACTGCGCGCCGCGGAGCTTGATGGGGGGGTCAACTTTTCTGTGTACACCGATTCCAAGAATGGAAACAGGAGTTTTCTCTTCGGCAAGCAGCAGCAGAGCGAGCTTGAGGACGTCGTCAAGCGACTGATCGACTACAAGCGAAGCAATCCCGGTGTGATATCCAACTCGGATTATTATCTCGAGCAGATTCCACGCTACGTTAGTGGTGAAATGAATGAACCGTGTGAAAGCGGCACTACCACTATTCATATTGATCCGCACGGAATGGTTCGGCGCTGCCCGGATTTTCCGGCTGACGGCCCCTGGCAGAGTTACAAGGGTTACGAACCGATAGACTGCAATGCCTGTTATTACGCCTGTCGGGGCGAAGCGCAGGCGCCGCTTCGGTTGATCTCGCGTATCCGCGACGTGATTGCCTGATGGGAGCAGCACGCGAGGCAGTGACGCTTCTCCTGAACGCTTCACAAACCGTAACTTGCGCTGGACCCGCTCGGGCCCGCATGGGTGAGGAGATGAGTGATGCTGGAGTTGGGAACGGCGTTGGCGTTGCGGTAAATGGCAGCAAAATCGTCGCGGTCGACGCTGACGCTTTACTTCGGGGTCTCTTCCCGATGGCGCGCGTCATCGATTGCGAACGCGGACTTCTCGCGCCGGGATTTGTCGACTCGCACACGCATGCGCTCTTTGGCAAGGCTCGCTACGAGGAACAGGAACTCCGCGCGACGGGCGTGCATTATCTCGAGATTGCGCGTCGTGGCGGCGGCATCCATGCTTCCGTTCGCGACCTGCGGAGCAGATCGGACGACGAACTATTCAACCTCACAGTTCCTCGCCTCAACGCCCTCGCTGCTGGCGGCGTGACAACCGTGGAGATCAAATCCGGCTACGGCCTCACTGTTTTCGATGAACTGAGGTCGCTTAGAGTCATTCGTCGTCTCTCAGAAAGGCAACCCCTGCGTGTGATTCCCACCTGCCTTGGTGCGCACGAGGTTCCGCTCGAGTTTCGCGACATAGAAGGCGGAAGAGAACAGTGGATCGAAACGCTGGTGAATGAACTGTTTCCGGCGGTCGGAAGGGAATCGCTTGCCACTTTTGCGGATGTTTTCTGCGAACTCGGTGTCTTCGATAGCGCAGAATCCCGTCGAATTCTCGATGCTACGGTCGAATGTGGTATGAAAATCAAACTCCACGCTGACGAGTTGAACGACGGCGGAGCAGCGGCCCTCGCCGCCGATCTAGGTGCCACGAGCGCCGATCACCTGGCAGCCATCTCGCCGCAGGGAATCGACGCGCTCGCGCAATCGTCTACAGTTGCCACGCTGCTTCCGGCCACCATGCTCTTTTTGGGAACGGGGCGACAGGCACCCGCGCGTAAACTGATTGAGGCGGGCGCCGCTGTCGCGATCGCCACTGATCTGAATCCCGGGACATCGCCGCTGCAGTCATTTCCGCTTGTCATGACGCTCGCAATAAGCGAACTTCGAATGTCAGCTGCGGAAGCGTGGATTGCGGCAACGGTGAACGGGGCTGCCGCAGTTGGTCTCGCCAACGAGACCGGTCAGCTATCGCCAGGTTTCAGTGCCGACATAGCAGTGCATGCTGTAGACGATTACAGAGCGTTGCCTTACTGGTTTGGCGAGCGTCTTTGTCGGATGGCATGGTCGTGTGGTTGCGCTTGTCACGGCGCCGCGTGACTTCTAGCTTCCGCGTTCTGTATGCTATCCGCGCCCAAATTCGGGCTCAACTCAGCCCACGGTACCTCGTCACGATCGAATGACAAACGCCGCAAAGATAAGAAAAAAAGCGGCAGAGTTCGAGCAACTCAAGCAGTTTGACCGCGCCATCGCCGCTTACGCACGCGCCATCGAAGAGAGTGAGAAGGAAGGCGATGAGGTCGACGTCAACATCCTCAACAAGGTCGGGGACCTGGCGCTCCGCCAAGGGCGCGTTTCGGATGCTGTTACCTATTACGAGCGGGCTGTAGAGCATTACGCTACGTCCGGGCTGTTCAACAACGCCATCGCACTCTGCAACAAGCTTCTGCGCAGTGCTCCGGGTCGCTGCAACGTCTACCTCACACTGGGCCGCATCTGTGCCCGCAAGGGGCTCCGAGGCGACGCGACGCGCAACTTCCTCGAGTATGCCAGCCGAATGCAGCAGGAGGGACGCGTCGACGAGGGAATGCGAGCGCTGGAGGAGGTCGCTGATCTGATGCCTGAACTAACCGAGATTCGACGACTGGTAGACGAACACGCGGCGCGCGCGGGAATTTCGCTGCGGCGAAAAAACACCCCCGGCAATCTCGAAGCACAGGCGGAGATCGCATCGAGGGCTGGGTTACAGGACAAGCCCAACGATCTGGTGTTCCTCGATCTGGGCGAATCGAATTTCGCCGGCCGAGACGACGCTTTTACCTTAGCCGCTCCCGAAGTTGTCGAGGACTCGCCGGTTAGCGATCCGCGAGCACGCAATTCCACGCCGTCCTCGAAGAATCGCCTCGAAGACCTGATGCTATTCGATCCGGCTACCGCAGAAGATACGGAGCTGGACGACGTCGAGTGGGAGGCGGTGAAGCAGGACCCGGGCTACGACACCCCGCAAGCGCTTGCAAAGGCAGATAACTCGGCTGCCGAGCAGTCGGTGGAGTCTCCTGACTCAGCCCCTTCGGCTGTCCCATTAGTAACCGCAGCGCACTCCTCGTTCAGACTCGATCCGGATGATTTTATTCAGGCCGGCGAGCTCCCGCCGTTCGTTCTGAACGACTCCTTTCTCGACGGGTCTGTCGCCGCATCCCGGACTCGAACGGAGTTCACGCGAGCAACGCCAGCCTTGCCGCTGGCTTCGGTCGCGGCAGAAGCGAGTGCATTGGCTCAGTCTCGGCGAGATTCCCTTCGAAACGCTGTCGCCGATACACCGCTCGATTGGCAGCTTCGGAGACGGCTTGCGGAAGCGTTATTCGAGGCCGGAGAGCGTGAAGCCGGCCTTGCGGAGCTGGAGACGGCACTTCAGGGACTGCTCCGTGAGGAGGACTTTGAGGGAGCTTCCGAGATTGCAGACGAGCTCGTTCGTGTAGGCGCCGAGCGTGTGCCGTACCACCAGAAGCGGGTCGAAATCGCTGTACGATCTCGCGATCAGGTGCGCCTGCGCGTTGCCTATCTCGATCTTGCCGACACGCTGTTGCAGAGTGGTGACGACGCTCGCGCCAGGGCTGTCTATGCGCGCGTTCTCGAAATCGATCCTACCGACGAACGCGCCCGCGCGGCGCTGGGCGACGCTGCGCCACCTCTGGTCCATGCGCGTCCGTCGGCGCCAGTAACCGTCGATGACGGACGTTCTGATGATGGCCCGGTCAATCTCGCAGACTGGCTGCAGGATCCGTCCGAGCCGGTGTCTACCAGAATGCGCATGCGCGAGCCGGTCGCAAGCGGAGACGAACAGGCCGACTTCGAAAATCTTCTCAGGCACTTCAAGGACGGTGTTTCGCGTTCGTTGGGAGAGGAGGACTATGAGAGTCACTATGACCTGGGAATCGCGTTCAAGGAAATGGGCTTGATCGACGATGCAGTGGTGGAGTTCCAGAAGGCACTACGGAGCAGATCCCACCGTCTGGCAGCGTATGAAGCGCTCGGTCAATGCTTCGTCGAGCAGGAAAGGTTTCAGGTGGCGACCACGGTCCTCACCCGTGCTATGCATGAACCCGGGCTCAACGATGAGCAACGCATCGGCGTTTTGTATCTTCTGGCATTTTCGAGCGAGAAGCTGCAGCGGATTGACGAGGCCAGGAGCTATTATCAGCGTGTGTATGCCACCGATACCCGATTTCGCGATGTCGCACGTCGACTTGAAGACCTCGATCCGGTAGCTCAGTGACGCTTTCCACGCGCTCACCCAAAGCTCTGGCTGCCGCGCTTCGGGATATCCAGGCGCCGGTTACATCGGAGCTTTCCGAGGTTACTAACGAACTTTGGAGAATCGTTTCCGCCGACGTTCCCCTGGTGCGACAGGTGCAGGAGCACCTTATGGGAATGAAGGGCAAACTATTTCGACCGACGCTGCTGCTTCTCGCAAGCGCGGTCGAAGATCGAGCGCAGCCGCGGGCTACCACCTACGCGGCCATCATCGAGCTCATCCATCTGGCTACCCTCGTCCATGATGATGCGGTCGATCACTCCGCGTTACGTCGTGGGATGCCGACGATCAACTCCCTTTTCAGCCATCAGGTATCGGTGATCATGGGAGATTATCTGTATCTGAGAGCGCTTCGTGAACTGGTGGCGCTGGCGGATCTCGAAGCAATGAAGTCGGTAACCCTGGCATCGAATGAAATGACTCTGGGCGAGATGAGGCAACTCTCCGCGTTCGACGCGCTCTCGTTCACCGAGGTCGATTACGAAACGCTCATCAGAGCCAAGACTGCGTCTCTGTTTATGGCCGCCTGCGACGTTGGCGCGCTCTGTGGCGCCCCGCGTCACCGCGAAGCTCTTGTGCAGTACGGCAAAAAACTCGGCATGGCGTTCCAGGTTGCCGACGATCTGCTGGATTACACTGAAGATCAGTCGATGACCGGAAAGCCCGGAGGGCTCGACCTCAAGGAACACAAGGTCACCCTCCCGCTTATTGCGGCGCTAAGGGAAATGTCTCCGTCTTTTCGGGCAAGAGTGAGCGATCTCTTTGCCAATCCAGATCCGGACGACGAAGCTATCGCTGAGGTAATTGGCATCGTGGGAGACCATGGAGGCCTGGATTATGCCAGGCGTAGAGGTGATCAGTTTGCGCGTGAGTCCGAAGAGGCACTTAGTGACGTACCTGATGGGCCGGCGCGTGCTGCTCTAATCGATGCGATCGCGTATGTAGTGGAGCGTCGCTGGTGATGGCCCGGGGACCTTCAAAACGTCGGCCGGTGTTCTATTCTCTTGTGCTGGCGAGTGGATTTGTGGCCGGTGGTTTGCTCACACAGGTTGCCCGCCATTTTCTACCAGCTGGTGCAGCGAAGGAATTCCTGACCACGGGAGTAACACCTTCGTTTGGGCCGCTGCAGATGGACCTGATTATATTGAAACTGTCAGTTGGTCCCGTTGCCCTGGATGTCTCGCTTCTGAGCCTCCTCGGGGTACTGATCGCCTACCTTATCGCGCGGTCCTTGTTCTAGGAGCTTTCATGAATTTCGGAAATTTTGGATTCGGCGAGATACTCATTGTTCTGGTGATCGTTTTGTTGCTTTTCGGCGCAAAACGAATACCGGAGATAGCAGGCTCGCTTGGAAAAGGTATAAATGAGTTCAAGCGGAACATCACCGATGCGCAAAAGGCAATTCAGGATCCGCCTCCGAGCGATCGGGTGTCGGGCGCCAAGCCGGTTGATGCTACCCGCGAAGAGGAACGTCCGGAGCCGAAGCGACTGCTGCACTAGGCAGTGAGCGAACGCTGTGTGGCAGGGTAAGGAAGAGCGTCTCACTGTTCGTTGGGAACGAAGAGAATTATTGAGTAAAAGCAGCGGGCCTCGCGACGGTTAAGTCGTGAG
>JBBSTN010000134.1:0-8622 GCA_038235845.1 Gemmatimonadales bacterium
AGTAACCGATATCGTGTCACCTATTTTGGCCCGGGAGGCCACAGTTTTGGTGCCTTCGGCATGCCCAATCCCATTCACGCCCTTGGTCGGGCGATTGCAAAAATTGCGGAGCTGGAAGCAACCGTTGCACCCAAAGTCACCTTCAATGTCGGAGTGATTTCGGGCGGTACGTCAGTAAACTCCATCTCCGCTTCGGGGAGCATGGATATCGACCTGCGCAGCGAGTCGGCAACTGCGCTCGCAGCAATCGACACGCGATTGCAGAGCGCATTGAAGTCCGCGCTTGCCGAGGAACGCGCGCGTTGGCCCAAGTCGAAAGTTGCGCTCGAGATGAAGATCGACACGATCGGATTGCGACCGGCGGGAAACACGCCTGATAGCGCCTTCGTCGTTCGCATAGCGCAGGCCGCGGCCGAAGCGATTCCAGTGCAGGCCGAGTTGACGACGTCGAGTACTGATGCCAACATCGCGATGAGCAAGGGTATTCCGGCTATCACGCTCGACGGTGGCGGTATCGGACGCAATTCGCACTCACTCGAGGAATCCTACGACGACGGCACAGATGGCTTCAGAGGGCCGCAGTGGGTGATGCTTGTGGTTCTGGGTTTGCTCGGCGTCGGGTCAGGAGCCAGGTAGGAAAAGTCTCGCGAGGTCTGAAACCGGCAGCTCACTCGCGTCCGGGGTGAGCCCTGCGGCAAAAGCAGCTTCACCAATCAGCCCTTCGGGCTTCGCTCCCTGCTCACGTCGTTCGCGAAGTGAAGTATCCGATGCCGCCTTACTGAGCTTCGCACCATCTGAGCGCCGCACAAGCGTGTGATGAAGAAACTGGGGCGAATCCTGGCGCCCCAGCAGCGCCGACAGTTGCAACTGTCGCCCGGTGCTCGCCAGCAGATCTTCGCCACGTATAATTACCTCGACATTCTGAACCATGTCGTCGACGGTTACGGCGAACTGATACGTCCAGTTACCATCGCGGTCGCGGGCAAGCAAATCCCCGCTTTCGAGTGAGGGCACGTGTCGCTGCGCGCCAAGTCGAAGATCGTCGAAAACCTGGGGCTTTTCCGTGAGAACTACTCGGCGCGCTTTGGTACTTGACGCGGGAACGCTGCGGGCACGGCAGTAACCGGTGTATCGCAGTTCCGCATCAGCTTCCGGCAATGTTTCCAAGTGCTCGGCTGTGCTCACGGGCAACCTGCTCTTCTCCTCCTGTCGCTCCTCTATGTCGCGTCGACTGCAGGTGCACGAGTAGACCAGATTGCATTCCTCCAGCTTCGCCAGTGCGTTCCTGTAGCGCATTTCGTTTTGCGACTGCCGAAATGGGTGCAACACGCCATCGGCAACTCCAGAGCAATCGCGATAAGAAGTTGTAGTAGCCTCGTCGGGCACAAAACCCAGCCAGTCCAGATCATCGAGCAGTGCCTGCTCATATTCGCACCGACATCGCGAACGATCGTGATCTTCCATTCGCAGGATCACCCGTCCGCCATATGCCCGCGCGATTCCCCATACGTAAATCGCGTTGACCAGATGCCCGAGGTGCAGGTACCCGGTTGGAGCAGGAGTGAAACGCGTATTCCACGTTGTCTTCGGAAGAAGCGCTGCCAGTCTCTTTCGCCAGTCGGCATGACCACCCGACAGCTGGTTTACCCCCTCTGCCGCCGCTTGCGGGCTACTTCCAGCCGAGTATGTCAGCGTTATCTCCGTCACCGCCCGCTTTGCCATCGGCGCCATACGACAGCAGGTCATAGCCTTGCGTATTCACTCGTCCGGGCGAGATGTAAACAAACTCGTGGCCCCATGGATCAGGCGGGACAGGCTTGCGAACATAAGCTTCACGCCAGTTGGGGGGAGGATCGATGGAGGGGCGTTGCCAGAGCGCAGTCAGACCCTGTGCGGTGGTCGGATAGTTGCCGTTGTCCAGACGGTACGAATCGAGCGCGGTGGCGAGCGTTTCGATTTGCGTTTTCGTTGTGGCCACTCTCGCATCGCCGACATTGCGAAAGATGTTGGGCGCAATGAGGGTGGCCAGAATCGCAATTACCACGATCACAACGAGTACTTCGATGAGCGTGAATCCAGCACGTTTTCTGTTCATGGAAGTCCTCCTTGGCCGGTGTTTCTCTCAAATCTATCTCGCGCAATTGCGATGAGTCCGATATTGTTGGAAAATGTTTCCGCTAATTGCGCTGCTTGGTTCGCTTTCTCTGCACCTCTCTACGGCGTCCTCTGATCTCCAGGGGCCGGTCTTCGATGGTCGACGGGGCCAAACGTCGGTGGCCATTCCCCGGATCGAGAAAACAGTCTTAGTCGACGGCATTCTCGACGAGCCGGAGTGGAGCAACGCAGCTATTCTTACCGGCTTTTCGGAATTTTTTCCAAAGGACGGACTCGCGGCGGAAGACAGTACCGAAGTACTTGTCTGGTACTCGGCCACCGCACTCCACATCGGAATCAAGGCGTTTGCGGCACCTGGAACAGTCCGCGCGACACTCGCCGACAGAGACCGCATCACTCAGGATGACAACTTTCAGATATTTCTCGGCACCTATTCCGATAGTCGACAGGCGCTGGTTTTTGGAGTAAATCCGTTTGGAATTCAAAGTGACGGCGTGTTAACCGAAACAGGTGCGCAGTCTGGAGGAGGATTCACCAGCTCCACTGCCAAGTCGCGAGAGAGTGCCGATCTGGCTCCCGATTACGTGTGGCAGTCCAAGGGCCGCCTCACCAGTTCAGGCTTCGAAGTCGAAATCCATATTCCATTCAAGAGCCTCCGCTACCGCGCCGGCGAAAACCAGGAGTGGCAACTGCACATAATCCGAACCGTGCAGTCGAGCGGCCATGAGCAGAGTTGGGCTCCCGCAGTGCGAGCCAGCGCCAGCTTTCTTTCACAATCGGGCCAGCTGGTTGGTCTCCACGGTTTGAGCCGAGGCCTGACGCTAGACTTGATACCCACCATCACCAGTAGCGCGCTCGGAACGCGCAATCCCGCCACTTCCGGTTGGACCTACAACCGTGAGAATCCGGAAGTTGGAGGTAGCGTTCGCTGGGGATTGTCCAGCAATCTCACTCTGTCCGCGACAGCCAATCCGGATTTCTCGCAGATCGAAGCTGACGCAACACAGTTTTCACTCGACCCGCGCGCCGCAGTGTTTTTTCCGGAACGACGCCCGTTTTTCCTCGAGAGTCAGGAGCAGTTCTCCACACCAAATCGCCTTATCTACACCCGGCAGATCGTTCAGCCCGTATTCGCGACCAAGCTGACCGGCAAGTACGAGGGCTTCGATATTGGCGTGCTGTCAGCGATCGATAGCAAGGACCCTTCGACGGCCTCTGCACATGCGCCCGTCTACAATGTTCTCAGGCTGCAACGTGATGTGGGGAAGCAAAACCGTGTCGGAGTGGCGTATACTGATCGCATCGAGGGAGATAATTGGAATCGCGTCGCTGGTGTAGACGGAAGATTTGTACGAGGCACGTTCAGCTTGCAGGGACAATTTGCCAGCAGTTTCACCGGAAACGGCGTCGTCAGACAAAGCGCACCGCTGTGGGATCTATCCTCGACCATCACCCAAAAGCATTTTTACGCACGCTACTCGGCGAACGGAATTGATCCTTCTTTCGTGGCCGGGAGCGGATTTATCTCACGTCCCGGCACCGCCAACCTGCAGGCCACCCATCGATACACAATGTTCGGAAAATCAGGCGCACTTGTCGAAGCCTTTTCGCCGGAAATTTTTGTGTATGGGAGATATCAGTACGACAACTTTGTAAATGGTCACGGGCCTCAAGACCGTCAACTCCATCTCCGCACAAATACACGACTACGCGGTGGTTGGCAGGTGGGCGCACAAGTTCTGATCGAGCGATTTGGCTTTGATCCGGCGCTGTACTCGAACTACGCGATCTTCCAGCCCGCAGAGGGAGGGAGAATCGACACTTTGCCGTATAAGGGGACCGCAATACTCCCGAACCTTGACTGGGTTGCGTCAGTTGCAACACCGGAGTTCAAACATTTCTCGCTCAACTCTTTTTTGATAGTTGGCAAGGATGAGAATTTTCCGGAATGGAGCAGCGCACAGGTGATGATCTGGCAAGGCGCACTCAACCTCCGGCCCACAGAACAGCTCCGGATGTCGGCGACATGGAATCGGGAAGTTTTTGACCGGGCGTCCGATGGATCTCGTGTACTTTACCGCAACGTGCGAAGGCTCCGAGCGGAGTATCAGATCACTCGCCAGATCTTTGTGCGCGCCATCGGCGAAATTTCCAACAATAAGCGGGACGCGCTGCGCGACGACAGTCGAACCGAATTACCGGTCTACTTCCGGGGAGCCAATGGCACCTATTCGCCAGCAACCGGGTTCAACCAGCGACGGGTTCGGCTCGATTATCTTTTCTCCTACCTGCCCACCCCCGGAACGGTTGTTTATTTCGGTTATGGCGACGCCCGTCGCGCAGATGAGCCGTCCGGCCCGGACAAGCTCACCCGTACGCGCGATGTGTTCTTTTTGAAGCTCAGTTACCTCTTTCGCGTCAAGTAAACTCGACGGTCGACCACTCAATCCCGCTCAATGCTTCGGAGGATGACTTTCCAACGGCGTCTTGGGGGCATCTGAACCTTTTTTGGGGACGGTCGGAGCATTTTCCTCGCCCGCATCCTCGTCCGAATCGCTGGTCGTGCTCTCGGTGGCACGGAACCCCTGCCGAGGATTCTCGTCCTTCAGATAGTCGGCTTTCTCGTTTTTCTTGTCTGACGTCATGACAGCTCCGTAGTGGGTAGTGTGTGCTGGAAGTGTGGCGTCAGCAGAACGCAATAACGTATCTTCGTGGGCTGACTGCCTGATTGTGTCGCTGCAACGGACGTGCCGTCTCAAGCATCCACGCCGGCGCGGATACTTTTTTCTTCGCCAACCGACCCCAACAGCGAGCCGAACATCGATACAAGCTTTGTCCATAACTTGATGAACACACCGCTGTTCACCATCGCTAGAACGCCGGTCACGGCCACCACGTTGCTTGTGGTGGTGCTGATTCTGGTGGGGACAGCACTGGTGTCACGGCTTGCTCAGCGCGGAGCACGACGGGCATTCGCGCTTCGCGGCGTCATGGACGAAGGCACAATCGCAATCGCCACCCGCCTGCTGCACTACGCCGTCGTCGTGCTCGGCCTGGGCATTGGCCTGCAGACGATAGGCCTCGACCTCGGCGCTCTCTTCGCTGCCAGCGCATTCCTCGCTGTTGCGCTCGGATTTGCAATGCAGAGTGTTGCTCAGAATTTCATTGCTGGCGTCATTCTTCTTACGGAACGCACCATCAAACCCGGTGACGTGCTCGAGGTCGAGGGTCGACTGGTGCGAGTATCCCGCATGGGTCTGCGAGCGACTGTCGCTCGAACACGCGACGAAGAAGACATCATCATTCCGAACTCGACGCTCGTTCAGAACACAGTCATCAACTATACTCTGCGAGACCCGATTTATCGTCTTCGAACGACAGTGGGTGTATCGTACGATTCAGATCTGAACGTCGTCAAGCGAGCCCTGCTCGACGCGGCGACGAAAGTCGAAGGCCGACTGCAATCGCACGAGCCTCGAGTGCTTCTCACTGAGTTCGGAGACTCCGCCGTCACTTTCGAAGTGTCCGTCTGGACACACGATGCCTGGATCGCCCGAATCACACGCTCTGTACTCAACGAGTCAATCTGGTGGGCGTTGAAAGACGCTCAAATTCGGATACCGTATCCGCAACGCGATCTCCATCTGGTCTCCGCCCCCGCGAACTTGCGGATAGAAGCCGAGATCACAGCTGAACCAACGTCGGAATCTTGACCGAGACCACCTCAGCGCCTGTCCCGGACGAGCAGTTGAGTCCGGAGAATGGTACGGGAAAGCCGTCCTCGGGAAGAGGACGAACGAGACGACTGCTTCGCGTCATGATTCAGAGCGCGCAGGGGCGGTTTGCAATTGCACTTGGCGTGAGCCGAATGACGAGGACCGAAACCGTCATCAAGATGCTGGAGAACAATGCGCGAAGAGCGCCGGGTTATTGGCTGCAACTGGTGCTCGCCACCGGAATCGCCACTCTCGGACTGGTTCTTGGCAGCACCGCTGTGGTTATCGGTGGCATGCTGGTATCGCCGCTCATGGGGCCGCTCGTGGAGCTGGGGATGGGTTTCGCCGTTGGTTCGTCGGCGCTCGTCTTTCGTGCATTCGTACGCACGCTCTTGAGCGTGATAGCCGTGATTGCGTCTGCCGCTTTGCTGACGATGGCGCTTCCCTTTCATGAGATGACCGCCGAGATCGCAACGCGCACTGCACCAACGTTGCTCGATCTCCTAGTGGCAGTTTTCTGCGCGCTCGCTGCTGCCTACACGACCGTTCGTCAAACCGCCGACACAACCGCGGCCGCCGCTGGCACAGCCATCGGCATCGCGCTCGTACCACCACTGTGTGTTGCAGGCTTTGGTATCGGTAGCGGCGCTCCAACGGTTGCCGGCGGAGCATCACTGCTTTTCACGGCTAATTTTTCCGCCATCCTGCTGCTGGCGGTAGTGAGTTTTTTGCTTCTGGGATTCAATCAGGTTGACGCGGCTAAACTGGAAGCTCAGATTCTTGAATCAGCGTCCACCAGATCCGAGCGCATCGCGGACCGGATGCAGCTCGCGTTAAAACGCGCGTTCGGCTCGCGATTCGGACTCGCTACCCGCCTGCTTGTTCCACTGCTGTTTCTCGCTGCAGTCGCAGTCCCGCTCAAGCGAGCGCTCGACGAGGTGGCGTGGGAGGTTCGCGCTCGGGACTCGGTACGCCGCGCCCTGTCTGCAGAAGGCGTGCGCGCTGTCCAAAGCGCACTCGATGTGGAAAGACACACCATTACGCTGAGACTCGTTGTAATCGGTGCACCCGACACCGCGGTGGCGCTCGAACGTCGCCTGACGGCACAAATCCAGCAATCATCCGACGTTGCTCCCAGTGTGGCCGTTTCGGCGGTGCCAGACGCTGCAGCGCTTGCTACAACACTGGCCGTCGCACGGCGAACAAGCGCCGTAGCGGCAATCGCTGACCTGGCAGAAGCCGAAAGGTTGTTGAGTAGCGCACTCGATGCTGCATGGCCGACGGCTGCCGCCGGCGTACTTGTTGGCTGGAGTCTCGAAATATCAAGGCGAGGTTCCCCTACGCTTCGTACCCGCCATCTTGGACCAGCACTCGGCCCGGCGGCGGAACAGATGCTGGCGCGCGCGCTGGCACCTACGTTGAGATCCGCACCGATAGTTATCGATGCACCGCTTCCCCTTCAGCCGATTCTTGCGACTTCGGAGGCAGACTCCCTCTGGAGTGGCAACGCGAGAGCCGTGCTCGCGCAGGTCAGGGCGAGCGACAGCACTGTTGCCTGCGTCACCAGGCCCCCTCCAGCAACCGGCAGCCGACTACGCGAACGGCAAACAAACATCGCACTTAAAAATATCGAGAAGGAGCTGATGAGTACGAGTGCGGGAGCTACTGGGCGCGTTGGTATCTCTGACGGTGAGGCGTGGTCCATCCGGGTTGCTCGTGGAAGTTGCATTCCCGCCAACGCGCCCTCGAGCGCGACACCAGCCAGTACCGATTCAGTTGCCGCTAGCGTTCGCAAATTGTTTTAACGCTGTTTTGCTATAAGCACGGTTGCCATGAGTGCCCCACCGCCAGGAATAACACTGATGCCGATCGTCCATGCGGGATTTGTTTGCAACCGCTTCTATAGCCATGGTGCTTCCTGATTTAGATATGAAGACCTTGCCCGGGATAAGGATCCTCGCAGGCGGGGAGCTCGACATCGTGTGGTGCCAGGATTAGTTGCGGCAGCGACCGACGACGGGGAGGCCCACCAATTGTCGTTGGCGATCAACGTTACCATCGGCCCGACACGCGCTTCCTCAAGCCGGTAGCTGCGCAACATCCTGATCCATGCTTCGCGCGCATGACTTGTGTAGTTTCCACTACCTCCAAAGCCACCCGTTCGAGAATGGCGCGCAAAAGCCCGGTCGCTTCCAATCTTACCGGAACTTTTATTTCATCCCAGAGAAAGGGGAAATCAGCGGAGTAGTTGAAATCCGGCTCCTTGAATACCTAGCTGTTTAAGACGCGCACTATTCGTGCGTTGTAAAGGTCTCCGTCCACCCAGCTTCCCACCTCCATTAGTGTCGTTCGAAGCACGCCGATGTCGATATTGCGCGTCGTTGTCCTTTATGTAGTGACCGGCAGACTTGGAGAGCGCACGAACGATTGCCATGATCACGGCAATGCCGGCTAGAACGAACAAAATTCTTCCAATCGTCGGGTCAAACAGCCAGCGATTCACCACATC
Source organism: Gemmatimonadales bacterium (assembly GCA_038235845.1). GTDB lineage: Bacteria > Gemmatimonadota > Gemmatimonadetes > Gemmatimonadales > Gemmatimonadaceae > Gemmatimonas. The sequence continues at coordinate 8,341 of JBBSTN010000134.1, forward strand.
GTTCACTTGGAACGCTCCGCTGTACCCTCACCCTGCACTTCCGTTGCCACACGGAACGACGGGGTACGGTACTTGGCTCCAAGATAGCTAGAAGGAATAGTGGAGAGATTCCCGTCTCTCAAGGCGCCGTAGTGCGGTGACATTATCTCCACTCCCGACTCGTTGTGAATCGACCCGGGATTCCCGGAGGCTCCAAAAGTTGAGAGATTGGAGTCATGGTAAAGAGATCAAGGTTTTCTCCCGAGGTACGTGAGCGTGCAGTTCGGATGGTGTATGAGCAGG
>JBBSTN010000135.1:0-8590 GCA_038235845.1 Gemmatimonadales bacterium
ATGAGCTTCCGGGAACTTATCGGTGCCGAAGAAGTCGTCGCCGCGAAGGTGCTGGTCCCGCTGTTCGGCGCCGGTGTTAACTGTGGCCACGTCAACGTTCACCTCGACGCTTTTCACCTTCCCGCCCTCTTCTTCTATCGCGCCGGAGAATTTCTCAAAGGCTCCTCGCACGGTAGAGATTGCCATGTGTTTGACAGCGAGGTTGATATGGCTATGAGTGGGGTCGATTGTCCAGCGCATTGGAGGCTCCGAGAGTTGGTTAACAGCTACTGATGCGGAGATCTCAACTGCCGGCGGACGCAACGAAGAATCCTCGGGATAAAAATCTCACTAACGATAATCTAAGTACTGAGATACTTTTGTCAATGCCGACGTTGATTGAGCGCTTCATTGCGATGCCACCGGGTAGAACTGTTCTACGCTGCCGGAAAGGGTGTTTCCGGTGAGGACGAGGTAGAGCACGCCATCCGCAAATGAGAGGTCGAACTTCATCCTTCGCTCAAGACGCTGTGCCACGTCGTTCACCAGCCCACGATCCAGTGCATAAAACTCGACCGACGATCCCCGATAGATCTTCTCACCTGCGAGCTGTCGGCCGATGGTCGCAGGATCACGGTGAGTGTAAACAACGGTTCGAGGCGAGGCCTTGCTGGCCTTGTTCAGACGCGCGGCGTCCGGAGCTCCAATTTCTATCCAGGCACGGAGTGCGCCTGTCAGGTCTCGAACAGAAATTGTAGGCTCCTGGGGATCAGACAGACCGCGGGAGAAGGAGATACCTTCGACGTATTCGATGCAGTACGCCAGCAGACGCGTGACAAAGTATTCCGCCGCCTCCGACGGGTGCATGGGAACCCGCAGCGAGAGAGTCTCGTAAACTCCGCTTTCAACTTGAGCGAGTTGAATTTCGAACGTGTAAAGAACAGCCGTCAGCGCCATGGCTGCATCTTAAGGCAGTGAGAGCTCGGCAGCCTTGAGCCCCAGCGTTTTCAGCGAATCGGCAACGGCAGTCTGCTCTTCTGCAGAGAGACCAGCCACCGCCCGCGTCAACGCTTCCTCGTGCGCAGGAAAGATCCCCGTGAGAAACTCTTCGCCTTTTGCGGTCAACGCGGCGTAGCGAGCCCGTCGGTCACTCTCGCATTCTCGTCGCTCAATCAATCCCTTCCCGCAGAGCCGATCGACGAGGAAAGTAATCCCACCGCTCGAAACTAGAATTCTACGCTGAACCTCGCCAAGGAGCAGCGGCCCCCGATGAAAAAGCACCTCCAAGATGGCAAACTCGGCAAGCGTCAGCCCATGGCGGGCGACATCTGCAGCGGCATGTGCCTCTATTGAAGCATGGGCGCGCGATAGCTTTACCCAGAGTTGAAGTGCAGGCGATCTCATTCCATTAACCCTCTTTCTCGAACGTTGCGAACGCAAGTGCCGATCGAAGTATTCCACTCCACTTCAACGAGCTAGCGCGAAGAGAGGGCGGCAACTCTTGACCGCAGTAATAGAGCAGTCGGCGTCAGCAGGCGGATATTAGTTGCAGTCGTTGAGCGAACTCTACTATTGTATTCAGACCGCAATTTACCGCCCAAAATAGGCCAAATCCACTAATTTTACCCGGTTTTTTTGGGTATTCGCGCGTTTTTTTGGTACAGGCGGTGCCGATCGGAACCCAGATGCCTTATCTTTTGAGAGTCGGCTATCTATAAGCCGGCGCACCAGACTCGAGGAGATGGGATGCGCAAACCAAGACCGAATACATATAATCCCGCGCAGGCACTGCATCTGATTGCAGCCGACCGTAGCGGGCTTCCGCTGAGCTGCCCGTCATGCTCAGGTAATATTGACCGAGATCCGGCCAATCATCCACCACCATTGAATTCGCATGTCACGCTCAAGTGCTCGGCATGCGGTCGATTGGCTAAGTACATCGCAGGCGTAAACTAACAATTTTATTTTAGACGTGGTGCCTCGATCGCAGCTCTGCTTTAGCGAGAGTTACTTTCAAGAACCAGCGGCGCCATGTGGATGGTCAGGATGGATAGAAACAAGAGGCCCCGGTCATATCGACCGGGGCCTCTTCGTTCCCCACCCCTCACAGAGGGGGGGGTCTCGCCGGGTGGCCTTCAGGAAACGCTAAAGTGCCGCAACAGTGCCGCGAAAATGTCGCGAGAGTGACGCGGTGAAAGTGACCTCAACTGACAGGCTTAGTGCGCTATCGTACCCTGCTGAGTGGTATCGACCTCGTCCGACAAGCCGGCGTTGAAAAGAAACGCCTCCATATTACGCTTGAGAAACGTGCGTGCCTGCGGGTCCATCACGTTGAGCCCGTAATGATTTATCAGCATGGTCTGCTGCTTGAGCCAAAGGCCCCAGCACTCGCGACAAATCTCTTCGACGACTCGATCGCCAATTGCTCCAGGAAACGGCGAGCGTTCGAATCCTTCACGCTCCTCCCCGCATTTATGACAGGAGGTCTTCTTAACTTCTGACATTTCTACTCCGAGACGCGAACGTGCGCACCCTTGCGAGCATACTTCACCTCAGCCAGACCGAAGAGCGACAACAGTTTGATGTACAACCAACCTATGTCGAACTCGAACCACCGATGAGCGAATCTCGCGGAATGGGGGTCGGCATGGTGGTTATTGTGCAATTCTTCACCGCCTAGCCAGATGGCGATGGGGGAGATGTTACGGCTCTCGTCTTTGACGTCATGATTGCGATAGCCCAGGGCGTGCCCGATTCCATTGATCACCCCAGCTGCCCACAGTGGAATCCAGATCATCTGCATGCCCCAAACCAGCGGGCCGACAAAAAATCCAAACAGCCAGATGTCGATGCCAAGCATGAACACTATTCCGAGGCTACTCCTCTTTTCCAGAACGTGCCGCTCTATCCAGTCATTGGGCGTGCCCTTGCCGTACTTCTCGAGCACACCCGGCTGCCGAACTGTTCTGCGATAATAGAAAGCGCCCTTGAGCAGAACATTTCTCAGCCCTTCGACGAGCGGGCTATGCGGATCACCTTCGCGATCGGCAAATGCGTGATGCTTGCGATGACAAGCCACCCACTCCTTGGTGCGAATCGCCGTGGTTAACCACAGCCAGAGCCGCATGGGCAGTTCGGCAAGATAGTGAAAGCGCACCCCGCGGTGTGTCTGCGCACGGTGCAGAAAAAGTGTAACGCAGACGTTCGTGATGTGGCCTGCGACGATAATAAAGAGCACCGGCTTCCACCACGCCGCGGCCCAACTTCCAAACTCTGGCATCTCTTGCTCCAACAGTGTTCAACGGCTTCAATGGCAAATCACGCCATCCAGCAAAACGCAGGCTTGAACCAGCCCAGCCTAATGAATCTAGCGGTCGGCCAGCTGCCCTTGTACTGCCTATACAACACGTGGGCGTCCAATTGTTCCTTGATTGCGGCGTCTGCTTCTTAGCACCTGCGCTTCCATGACTATTCCATGACTTTGCCATGGCTATGCAACCTACTTTCGGGGCACGCCGCCATGCGTAAGCGCCATCGCGCCGGTGATCTCGTCGTTCAGGTCGACCACACACGCACCGTCCTTGTCCAGATGCTGGAGCAGCGTCAGCACATTGCGACTGAACATCTGACTGGCGTGCGCGGGCATTGTTGCAGGAATGTTTGCTGCACCGACAATCTGCACCCCATGCCGCTCGACCGTTTCGTCCAATACGGTGAGTTCACAGTTGCCTCCGGTTTCGGAGGCGAGATCCACGATAACGGAGCCGGGCTTCATGCTCGCCACCATCTCGTCGGTTATCAGACGGGGAGCTGCGCGGCCTGGTATCGCGGCCGTTGTTATCACCAGATCCTGATCCTTGATATGTCGGGCTATCGCTGCCAGTGTTCGCGCCTGCTCGTCGTCGCTCTGCGCTTTGGCATATCCACCCTTATCCTCGGCGCCGGCGCTCACCAGATCAGTCGCGACAAAGCTGGCGCCAAGACTCTTCACCTGCTCTGCCGCTGCGGCCCGCACATCAAACCCGGACACAACTGCACCGAGTCTCCTGGCAGTCGCGATGGCCTGTAGACCCGCCACTCCTGCGCCAATTACGAACACCTTGGCGGGCGTTATCGAGCCCGCAGCTGTCGTCAGCATTGGTAGAAATCGTGGCAGAAGCGAGGCCCCAATCAGCACCGCCTTATAGCCTGCCACTGTAGCCTGAGATGATAGAACGTCCATACTCTGGGCGCGGGATATTCGCGGAACGAGCTCCAGCGCCAGCGCAGTGATCTTTCGGGCCGAAAGCTCCTCCACGAGAGGCGCACTCGTGGCGGGCTGCATCAGCGAAATCAGAACCCCCCCGCTCGGAATCTGTGCTGCTTCGCCAGAATCAGGCCTCTGCACACGCACGACAACACCCGCATCGTTGTAGGACGCGGACTGGTTTATGGAGATTTCTGCACCTGCGTCGCGGTAGCTCTCGTCAGTATAGGCGGCTCGTGTTCCGGCGCCGCTTTGTACGACAACCTCATGTCCAGCCTTGACCAACTTGGCGACGCTGTCTGGAACGAGGGCGACACGGTTCTCCCGCGGCGCGGTTTCGGCCACAACGCAAATTCGCATGAATCAGATGGGGAGGAATGATGGGAAGGGGAACAGCACACGACGGGTTGAACTTATCAAAAGTACCAGCTCAGTCGAGCGGCATGGGCGTTCCGGCCCATTTTTCAAACCAATCCCTGGTTTGTTGCGCAACCTCTTCCCGACAGAAGTCGGCGGAAATGATGTGCCCGCACCCCTCGATCCATTGCTGCTCGTGCTCTCCCTCGCCAAGTCTGGAGAAGTTTCGGCGAGCGTCAATCACCTTTACGCGATTGTCCTCCAGAGATTGCAGATAAAGTGTCGCAACATGGACGGTTTCGAGCGCCGCCTGCGCAGCTATTGAAATCTTGCGAAGTTCTTCCAGCAATCTGGCGGTGACGACACCAGAGCTAAGTGCCTGGACCCGCGCCGCCGGATCATGAATGGAACGTTCGCCGCCTGTGCTGGTGCGATAGGGGAAAAAGAGCTGCGGCACCCAGGCGGCAGCGAATTTTGCTGTGAGCGCTCGCGGCACCCCGATAAACGGTGACAGTAGAACCAGTGCCTTGATACCGGCGTCTGACCTCCGACTCCGACCAGCCGTGCTGCTCGCCAGCAGGACGGCGATTGCCGCTCCCATTGATTGACCGCAAACGACGACGCTGCTGTGCGTTCTCTGAAGCTCCGTCAGCGCATTCTGCGCATGTGAAAGCCAGTCGGAAGCCCGACCTTTTGTCATTGCCTCGAGCGATCGTCCGTGACCCGGAAGCAACGGCACACATACAGACCACCCCTCGGCGTAAAGTGACGCGGCGAGGTACTCCATCGATTGTGGTGTATCGTTGAAACCGTGCAGCAGTAGCGCAGCGTGCGATCGGCTAGCATCAAACGCGATCGGTTCCGCACCGCTGACAATTCCTTTTGTGGAGCGCGCGAACCGGATGGCATGCTCACGTTCGAAGCGACGGCGTGTGAGTGCGCGACTGACAAACACCAGCGAAATGCCAACTGCGCCGGCAAGCAATTTCCCGCCGTTCCTGCTCACTGTGCGCAGCACTGCAGGCTACCGATCAGTATCGCGCGATGCGTGGATCTACCGTGAGGCTCCAGGAATCGATGCCGCCCTCGAGATTCGAAACATGCTTGAAGCCATTAGTCTGGAGCCAACCTGCCGCAAGCTCGCTTCGCATTCCGCGATGACAAATCACGACGTAGTCGTCGTTCTTGTTGAGGCTCCGTACTGCCCTCTGCAAATCGACGAGTGGAACGAGCCTGCTTCCGGGCAGGTGAGCAATTTCGTACTCCCATGGTTCACGCACGTCCAGAATTACCGGCGCCCTCCCGCTCGCAAGTCGCGCCGCCAACTCGCGGCTGGAAAGTTGAGGAATGTCCACTGAAAACGGCATCGTCCTGTCTGCTGCCCCCGCTGTCGTTGACTTGATGGCCTGAGACTCACCCAATTGCGATTTACCTCCTCGCGATTGGGAACCCGCTACCTCAGGCGATTTGCCACATGTCGAGCAATCTGCACGTAGCGGAATCCCAATGATACGTAAATCGTTCTCCAGCAGATCAAGTAGCATCAACCGCGCCACGAGAGCGGTTCCGACCTGACAAAGCATCTTTATGCACTCCATTGCCTGATAGAGTCCAACGATGCCGGGCACTACTCCAAGTACTCCCTCCTCCGCGCAGGACGGAACTGTCCCCTCGGCCGGTGGTTCGGGGAAAAGGCAGCGATAACAGGGGCCGCCTGGCGCGCCGAAGACTGTTACCTGACCTTCGAAGCGCGCCACGCTCCCATAAACCCAGGGAATTCCACGCTCGAAACATGCGTCATTGATCGTGTAACGCGCCGCGAAATTGTCGGTGGCGTCCACAACGATATCATGACCCGGCAGTATCGAGTCTACATTTGAATTACTCAGACGGATGTTCAGCGCCGTTATTTCGACCAGTGGATTGATATCGGTAAGCCGTCTCACCGCGGCGTCGATTTTGGCACTTCCCAGGTCAGACATTCCATAAAGCAACTGTCGATGCAGGTTGCTCACATGCACTACATCTGTGTCGACAAGCGTCAGGGCACCCACTCCTGCGGCGGCCAGATACATCGACGCTGGCGAGCCAAGCCCACCTGCGCCGACAATCAGAACACGCGAATTGGCCAGTTTCTCCTGACCGGCAATACCGAAACCGTGGAGAACATGCTGACGCGCATAACGCTGGTCGAAAGCGTTCACGATCCCCTGCCGCTAACAGCTCGCCGAGCTTCCTCCAGCGCCGCCGTTGCAGCATCGAAGCGAGACACTAGATCAGTGAGTTCAGACGTAGCAGTGGATCGATCGCCTGCTCGAATCGCTTCGTTGACTCCCGGGAAGCTCATCGTTGAATAACCGTTATCCACATCGGAAGCGTATATAAGGGAACGATACCATGGTCTGCTCTTGAGACCGCTCGGCCTCGCGAATCCTCGTTCTACTTTGAGCAATGCTTTGTTGGTAGCCACCCGTGTCGCCTGCGGAAGATCGCGCACAAGAGCTGAATCACGCGCTACGCTAAATGCTTGCGCGGCTCGCTCCATCCGCGTTATTGCCGCTTCCAGCCCCTGAATACCTGCTGCATCCCAACTTTTCGAGCTCATCGACCGCTGAATTGGTTGGACATACCTGCGCATGGTTCGCGCAAATTCTGCGTAGTCGTAGGGAATTATGTCGGCGTTGGCAACACGAAGCGCCATTGCTGCGCCGATTCTCGCTGCAGTCGCATGATAGACAAAGTCGGGATCACCGAAACGCTCCATCCACGAAAACGAGTCATACGCCGAGTGATAAGTACCGGCCGGACCGCCAAAGCCCCACTCAGCGATCGGAATGCCGAGGTGATTATAGAAGCCGGCAAAGTCACTTCCGCCGCCCGGATCTCCCATGGCGGGCTCGAGAGAGTCTACGGTAAGGCCGGCTGCAGTGCGCCACGCTTCGTAAACGGTTGACTTGCCGCCGGGCTGAGGCACCAAACGCACGACATCGCGAAGCACCGAACGCATCGACGGCGATCCACCGCCACCAAACGAACTTCCCTGTGCAGCCACATCCTGATTGAAGTACGCAACTGCGCCAGCCTTGAGGCGCAGCGAATCATCCTCGACGTATTCGGTCGAACCAACCAATCCCCACTCCTCTGCATCCCAAGTTGCAAACACAATAGTTCGTTTTGGACGCATGCCTCGCTGCGCAAGATCTGCCAGCGCCTTTGCTGCTTCGAGCACGCTCACAGTTCCGCTTACGTTGTCGGCTGCACCTGCGCCCCATCCGTCGCGATGCGCACCGATATACACGAACTGATCTGGAAATTCACTGCCTCGGAGATAGCCAAGTGTATTCCAGATCTGTTTCGTGCCAGCAGAGGCCGCATCAGTTGTCACTTCTACGCGAGCGCGCACCGGGCCGGCGCCAATGTGGTAGCGCAATGGCAAACCGCCTTGCCATCCCTGCGGAATATTTGTTCCGCGAATTCCCGAGAGAATCGATTGTGCATTGGCCGCGCTAATGGGCACAACCGGAATCTTTGGAAGTTCGGTTCTGTCGGGATTGAGTCGAGGCGCGCCGGGCTTGCTTGCGTAGCCCGGAGTGAGGGGGTCGCCGGTGCCGTTGAATACACTTCCACGCTGCACACCGCGCATCGGGCGCATCGGGCCGGTCGGATATACATCTCCGCGTGCGTAACCGTCGTCGAGCGGATCGGTGTAGATGAGCGCTGCCACAGCCCCGCGCTTTTCTGCTTCACGGGCCTTAATGCCACGAAAGCTGCGCCCATAACGTGCGAGTACAATCTTTCCCTTTACGGAAACGCCAAGCGAATCGAGCGTGGCGTAGTCCTCGATGAGTCCGTAGTTGACGAAAACCACCTCACCTGTGGCCACTCCCGCCGCGCTCGATCCGTTGACGGTGAGATACTGAGGCATTGCGGTGACCGGGTCACCGGGAATTGCTGGTTCAGTGAGATCGAGGTCGACGGTGTCGCTCCCCATTCGCGTAATCCGGACGC
>JBBSTN010000136.1:0-8576 GCA_038235845.1 Gemmatimonadales bacterium
AAGCATTCGACTGGGTGGCAGGGCTGATACGAAGAACAGGTCTCGCCGACGTGGATCTTGTCGGGCCTGCTCCCTGTCCCATCGACAGAATAAAGGACCGCTGGCGTTGGCATTTCATGCTCAAATCAACCAGCCATAGCGTGATGACGCGCGTGGCAGGGTACGTCGCCCAACGCTGTCCGGTGCGAAAGCAGCCGGGTGTGCGCCTGATTGTCGACCGGGATCCAGTCTCCCTACTCTAGGACGGTCGCCGAGGGTCCGCGATTGATTAGCTTTTCGACGTGCCATCGCCCCATCCTTTCATACTGTCTTCGTAATGTCTTCTAGGTTGCTCGACTCTTTAAAGCCATATGTTTTCTGGGAACTCGATGCCATGCGCACGGCGCATCGGGTGCGCGGAAAAGAATTGCTCGATCTCGGCATCGGTAGCCCGGACGGGCCGATTCCCCCGGTAGTCGTCGACGCGATGAGAGGTTCGGCTGCCGACGTCGCACTGAGCAGGTATCCGTTCTTTCGAGGTCACCCTCGCTTCATGCTCGCTGCAGCTGCGTACATGACGGATCGTTTCAACGTGGTACTTAGTCCGACGGACGAAATCCTGGCGCTCGCAGGATCGAAGGAAGGGATCGCGGAGCTGGTTATTTCGCACTGTAATCCTGGCGACGTCGTACTGATCCCGGAGATCTACTACCCGGTTTATGCGCGGGCAACCCAGCTTTGCGGAGCTGTTCCGGTGTTTGTGCCGTTCTTCTCCGACGGCACGCTCGATCTCGATAGCATCGATTCGGCGCTTATCAGCCGAGCACGCGTGATGATTGTCAATTATCCCGGTAATCCTACTACCACGGCAGTGCCTCTCTCGGAACTCGTCAGACTTGTTGAATTTGCAAGACATAACGAGTTGTTGTTGATAAGCGATCTCGCGTACAGTGAACTTTCGTTTGACGGCTTTCGCGTGCCCAGCGTGTTGGAGGTCGGCGGTGCGCGGGATGTCGCCGTCGAGCTTCATAGCTGTTCGAAAAGTTTCAACATGGCCGGTGTTCGTGTTGCATTTGCTGCCGGAAGTGCGATGGCGCTGGAGACACTCGATCGGTACCGCTCCAATATTGGCTACGGTGTGTCAACGATCTCCCAGGTTGCCGGCGCTGCAGCATTCGAACAGCATCGCGAGCTCATTCCGCCCATCGTCGCCGAGTATCGCAGACGTCGCGATGCAGCGGTGTCTGCGTTCAATCGCAGCAATTGGAATGTGGAAGCTCCGCGCGCCACCATGTATCTGTGGTTGCCGATTCCCGGTGGATACGACGACTGGGCGTGGATCGAAGCATTGATGAATGGCCCGGGTGTGGTTGTGACTCCTGGTGTTGCTTTTGGCGCTGCTGGAACCGGACGTTTCCGGGTGTCGCTAGTGCAAACTCCAGAGCTGTTGACGAAGGGTTGTGAAATGATTGCTGCGTTCGCCGGGTGACCATTTTCAACGCACCCGACTTGACTGCGGGCATTCTGGCCAGCGCGCCCGACGCAGTGCTTGTTCCAGCGCCCTCGGACGGAGTGCTTCCAGAAGGCTTTTTCTCCACCACCAACCTTCCCACCTATGTGAAGATTGATGGGGAGTGGAGATTGCCACTCGAACCGCGAATGGATTCCGCAATTGTGCTGGGCGCCGATGGTGTGCTGCGCGTTCGGGAGGGACGACGGGTAGCCAGTGGCGACAAGGTGGTCGTGGGTCGGAACGAAGATGGAACCGAAGGAGTGTTCGTTCATTCGCTCGCGTTCAGCGAGCCCGATGAGCATGGCGAGTTTCGGTTCATGACCAGTGTGGTTTCTCGCGAGAAGCCTATCGACTACGCACAGATGGCGCGACTGCTGATCGAGGAGCGCGCTCGCGGCGGTTATGTTATATGGGTAACCGGGCCTGCGCTGGTTCATTCGCGCGCACGGGCCGATATGACCTGGTTCGTGGAGAACGGTTTTGTGGGTGCGTTGCTGGCAGGAAATGCGGTGGCGGTGCATGACATTGAGGCTGCAATGTTCGGTACCACACTTGGCATGACGGGCACTGGCAAAGCGAGTGCCGGCGGACATGGCTTGCATATGCGTGCAATCAACGCAGTTCGGTCCGCGGGTTCGATCGCTGCGGCTGTTGACGCTGGCCTGATCACAACTGGAATCATGCACTCATGTGTGACCAAGCGTGTGCCGTTTGTGCTCTGCGGATCGATTCGCGATGACGGGCCGCTACCCGACGTAATCACCGACGCTATTGAATGTCAAAATTCAATGCGTCATCATGCGATCAAGGCGACCATGGCCATCATGATTGCAACTGCGCTTCACGCCATTGCCACGGGCAACATGCTGCCATCATTCGTGATGAACGACCCGACGTCACAGGCTCCCGACAATGAACTCAGGGAAATGCCAACGGTGTGTGTCGATTCGAGCGAGTTTGTAGTGTCAAAGCTCAAGGATCGGGGCACGCATCAGGCATTCGGTGTGGTCACGAATGCGCAGGATTTTCTTCACATTTTGAGAATGTTTGTTGAACGAGACATGAATCTGGTGGTTACATGACGGATAATTCCACAGACGAGGTTCGAGACGAGCTGCACGCTGATCCGGCGAACGCCCCGATATCGGAGATTACCGAGCGATTTTTTAAAGTGATTGTGCAGACGGTTGCACCGGAAAGCATTGAAGAACTGCATCTCTTCTCACCACTTCGCCAGCGTGGGATGCAGACGGGAATCGCGGTGATTGCGGCTCGGAAGCCAATCACGGTCGCTAGCTCTGATTCACTGGTGGATTCGGAATCTGACACGGGAGCAACCGACCCGACTCCGGAGTTGGAACTGGATGCTGATGCTGATGCCGACGCCGATGCCGATGCCGCGGACAACACCGTGGCTCACGATACACACATCTCGGAAACGGCTCCCACCGCAGCTGCCGAGAGACATGTTGTTTACACGGCTCGCTATCGGCTTACTCAGAAGGGGCCCGAGCGAGGAAAGTGGGAAGCAGACGTTGTGAACGAAGCGGATGCGCCGCTGTTGTCAGTGGAGAATGTTGTACGAGGGGTGCAACGTCGCGCGGGTGACGCATCCGAGATAACGAGGTACTCAGGCGCACAGGTTGCGCGAGCGCTGCGGCTTTAATGAGCCGCCATTGACAGGCGGAGGACAGCATTCATGAGCAATGATGGCGAAGCGTTTCGCAATTATCTCCGTGACCATAATCTTCCCGTAACAACGCAGCGCGAAGCCATTGCGGACATTGTGTTAGGTACGGATCGTCATCTCTCTGCCGACGAAATCGTGAACGAACTCAGGGCGCAAGGTCATGCTGCGGGAACGGCAACCGTGTACCGAACACTTGAAATTCTGGTTCGAAGCGGTCTTGTGGTGGAGCGTGACTTTGGTGAAGGCTTCAAACGGTTCGAGGCGACCCGCGGGGTGCCGCACCACGAGCATCTTATCTGCACATCGTGCGGCAGAGTTACCGAGTTTCGCGACGAGCGATTGGAGCGGATGACAACGCTGCTGGCGGAAATGCATGGATACACGCGTCAAAGACACCAGCTGGTAATCAACGGGATGTGTGACCAGTGTCAGGGACGAGGCGGCGCGCGGCGACGGTGAGTGGGGGAGCCGCGTCATCGTGACTGAGGGTGTGACGCAGGTATGTGTGTGCTGACGGCGCGAACAACTGAGTTGTCCGCGCCGTCAAATTCTCTCATCACCAAACTGTTAGTGCTGGTAACTCACTAACATTGATATCGTATTACGCCAGGAACGGCGTTACGATGGCAACGACCTGCGCCTTCGTCAGAGGCTCGTCGAACGCTTCCGTTGCGGCGGTTGCACCACCGTTGGCAGAAACGAGCGGCAGCGTAGAGACATTCACTCCGCCCTGCATGAGATTTTCCTCTCCGTCGTAGATGCCCTGCGTGAAGGCAGGAAGATCTTCGCGGCTGTTGCCAGTGATCCAGCCTTTCTTGCCGCGCAAGCGACGGACCTCGGAGGCATGTCTCGCTTCTACAGCGTGAATGGCGAGAGCAGCATTGAGAACCGGCTTGTCGTTGATAAGACGGCCAGCCTGACCCTTGTATGCACGCACTCCGGTGTCTTCGAAAGCCATTGCAAGCGCCTTGAAGGTCTCGTACTGTGTTGAGCCAAAGTTGAAACCAGCCAGGTTGCCCTTCGCTGTAAAGTCAAAATTCGGCTTTGCATTGGGCGTTGCACCCTTTGCAGTGATCATGGTCTGAAGCGCGGTTACGTGCGTGTTCTCGTGGTCGCGAATCGTTTCAAAGATCACACGGTCGGCGGCCGGGATAAGTCCTGTCGCGGCGGTGCCACGGGTGTAGAACTCAGCCTCCAGATACTCGAGCAACAGTGCGAACTGAAGCACGTCGAGCACGTCGGACGGAGTCTGCCCGTACACGTCTTTCGACAGAGCACCGAGCGCAATTGGAATGGAGCCAAGGGCAAGGAGTGCAGCGATTTTGCTGTCTACGCTCGCGCCCTGCGAGATCTCGTTGGCGCGTGCATCCAACGCCGAGATGATTTCTGGATCGATTGATTCGACCAAGGGAAGTTTATTCATGGTAGTCATATCTCCTTAGCCGTTGCCGTTGGGGCCTTGTATGAACGTCGTCGGAGCGTTCGAGAACGCGAGCTTATCGACCACAAAACCCTGGGCACTTCCGCGTACCTTCGAGGGGCTGAATACGTCATCAAACGCCTTGGGCGCAAAGTCACCGGACTTCGGATTGATGAGATCACGGATTGCTGCAGCGTGACGCGCCTCTACCGACACAATCTTTCCGGCGAGCAAGAGGTTGTTCGGGTCTGAAAGATACTGGCCAGCGCCATTGTACGCCGCTACGCCGAGGTCTTCGAACGTCTTCGCGGTGTTGAGAACTGCGGTACGGTCGTTGAAGTTGAGCGTGCCGTAAGTTGGCGTGAGGCTGAAGCCGTTGATGCTTCCCAATGCTGCCTTCAGGAACTCGCGGTGAATTACTTCGTGATACTTGATATCGGTGAGAACTGTCTTTTCAGCGGCAGTCAGATTTGAACTGCCAAATGCATCAACGACTTTCGTATAGAAGTCAGCTTCGAGCTGCTCGAGCGCATAGGCAAACTGCAATACGGCGATATCACCCTTCGCAAAGTCGATGGTCACAGTATTGCCTGTTCCAGGACCCGGATTGCCACCAGGGCCAACAATTCCGTCATCGTTGCTACAAGCAATTGCGCCGGGAAGCAGAACCAGCGCCCCGCCCATCGCCATCAGTTTTAGTATATCGCGCCGAGTGTGGGCGCTGCCGAGCATGCCGGCATCCGGTATGGTCAGCTTCGGTCGTTCGGACATGCAAGGCCTCCGAAAGTTTATCAGCCTCGCAGTGTGCGGTGCTGTTGAGAGGGCTACGTTGCAAGTCCGAGACCGGATTCATTAAGAAAATGAAATAAGTCCGTAAAACGCGAGATCAGCTCATTTGGCCTGAGCTGCAGGAAGCGTACGCCGCGCCCTCTATCGCATCACGACTCGATGTCTTCGATCAGCTGTTGCCTTCTCAGCAAACTCGCATAGCGTCCGTCGCGGATAATGAGAGCCTCGTGAGTACCTCGTTCGACGATCTTGCCGTCATCCAGAACGAGGATGTGGTCGGCATCACGTACGGCGCTAATTCGATGTGATGCGATTACCGCCGTGCGACCCTGCAACCCGTGCTGCAAGCCGCCAAGTATTGCCGCTTCAGTGTGGGTGTCAACGGCTGACAGTGCGTCGTCGAGCAACACCAAACGTGGATTTCGTGCAAGCGCACGTGCCAGCGCCGTTCGCTGTTTCTGGCCACCGGAAAGATTTATCCCTCGCTCGCCCAGTCGGGTGTCGAACCCGGAGGGCAAGGCGTTGATTGTATCCGTGAGCTGCGCAATTTCAGTGGCGTCTTCGATTCGTTCGGCCCACATCTCCTTCCCGAGATTGTCGTCGAGACCGTATCCGACGTTAGCACCAATGCTCTCGCTAAAAAGCAGCGATTCCTGAGGAACGTAGCCAATCGCCGCGCGAAGCTCACCCAGGGAAAGTTGCTCGATTGGCACCTCATCAATGAGAATTTCACCGCGTTGCGGATCGAACTGGCGCGTAATGAGATCCATCAGAGCGCTCTTGCCCGAGCCCGTGGCGCCTACGAGCGCCAACGTTTCGCCCGCCTCAACGCGGAAGGAGATTTCCTGGAGCACCCAGCGAATGTGGGCGGGGGAATTGTCAGACCCTCTCAACGGATAATAGAATGAAACGTTCCGGAATTCGAGCGATCGACCCCCGGCGGTTGCGGGAAGTGACTCTCTTCCAGTGTCATCGACATTTTCGGGCACCGCGTCCAACAGCTCAAGCAATCGGTTCATTGATGCCGCGGCACGCTGCAGCAGGTTGGTTGTCCAGCCGAGCGCAATCATCGGCCACGTCAACATCGCGAGATAAATTCCGAACGCGACATAACCTCCAACACTGATCTTTCCCTGTATGAGCAGCGTGCCGCCAAAACCAACAGTGATCGCCCCGCCAATTCCTGCGAGCATGGCGAAGCCGGGGTTCATCAAACCGTTGAGGGATGCGAGACGCATGTTGGCGTCGAGATAGTGCTCGCCAAGTTTGGCGAAACGCGCTGACTCCGCGCCCTCCTGTTGGTACGCGCGTACTATACGGACGCCGGAAAGATTTTCCTGCGCATGGCTCGAAAGGCCACTGAACTGCGACTGAACCTGCTCGAAGCGATCGTGAACGCGTCGACCAAGTTTTATCATCAGCACTGGCAGACCGATCATCGGAAGAACGGCTGCGACCGTGAGTGAAAGATCGATTCGGACCATCATGATGATCGCGAAGATGCCCCCCGCAACGGTGTTGAGCATGTACATAATGGCGGGCCCCGCAGCCATGCGGATTGCGCTCAGGTCATTCGTGAGTCGGGCCATCAGGTCGCCCGTTCTCCATCGCGAGTACCACGACGCGTCCAGGATAAGAAGGCGGTCGAACGTATCGCGTCGAAGATCGGTCTCTATTTTACGACTCACCGCATTGAGAGTCTGTCTCATGGTGAACCGAAGGATTCCGCTGCCGACTGCTGTGATCAGCATCACCGCTCCGATCCTGGCAAGAGGCGCAAAGGTAGTGCCTTCGCGCATCAGATCGATACCGCGCTCGAGAAAGCTGGGTATGAGATTGGTGAGCAACGCGGCAAAAACCACCGCGGAGAGCCCAAGCGCAACTTGGAGGCGGTACGGGTGGTAGTAAGGGCGCAGCGGGGCGAGTGCTCGTCTCAGCGGCGGATGTGCGAGAGTGTCGGTTGAGTTCTCTCGTGACATCAGCGAGCGGCTGCGAGGGCGATTGGGAACTGCCGGCGGGATGGTTGCACGCAATGTGCATCAGTGGCCATCGGCAAATCATGTAGCGTACGTTTTATGTACATCTGGAGACACATCTTATGAAAGAATATATCCGCAAGGGGTCCACGTCGCTCGCAATGGTTGCAGCAGCTCTTTTTTCGCTCGCAGCCTGTGGCGACAAAGCAGCAAACGGTGATGCAATGGCTGGTGACAGCGCACTCGGTCGTGACCTGGCCATGGCTCGTGATTCTGCGGCGCAGCCTCAGCTCCAGGACGTGCCTGCTCCCGCGCCATTGCCAGAGCCCGCACCCGTTGTGACGCCGCCCGCGCGCGTTGAGCGCCCCACTCCACGTCCGACGCCGCGGCCTACTCCCAGGCCCACGCCGGCCCGTGTGACGCCAGCGCCCACGCCAACTCCCGCTCCCGCCGAGCCGGTAACCGGCACGGTTGCGGCTGGAACAACAATGGAATTCGCGTCCAACAGCACAGTATGCAGCAACACCAAATCTGTGGGCGACCGGTTTACGGCAACGCTTTCCGACCGAGTGCAGGGTTCCAACGGAATCGACATTCCGTCAGGCGCCACCGGAACATTTGAAATCTCGTCCGCTCGTTCGGGAAAGAATTCCGGTGACAGCTCATCGCTGGGTGTACGACTAATCTCCGTTACATACGCTGGTCGTACATATCCGGTGGAAAGCACTGTGCAGAGTGCGAGCACGCTACGCGTGCGTAGCGCCAGCAAGGGCGACGACGCGAAGAAGGTTGCCGGTGGTGCAATCATCGGAGCCATTGCAGGGCAGATCATCGGCAAGAACACCAAGGGGACGATAATCGGTGCGGCGGCTGGTGCAGCCGCTGGAACTGCGGCCGCAGCCGCAACTGCCGATTACGACACGTGTCTCAATAATGGCGCTGTGGTAACCGTGCGCCTTGATGCACCGGCCAAAATTCGGGGTGCTGCCACACCGTAGGCTTTCCGCAACAGATTGACGTATGGCCCACGCGAACTTCGTGTGGGCCATTTGTCATGTGTGCCCAGCATGGGCATTGGCTAGGAGGTGCAAGTCCTCTGGGGAGTTGGTCGCGACGACCCGAGCGAAACACAAGGTGGGAATCGTGAGAGACCTGCTGAAAGAAGTGATGTAGCGAGACCTGTGGGGCGACGAACAGGAATCGGATATG
>JBBSTN010000137.1:0-8505 GCA_038235845.1 Gemmatimonadales bacterium
CGAATCTCCGGCGATAACGTCTGGCGTTATTCCACCTCCTCCCAGTACGACCCTGCCCATATCCGTCTTGAAGGTCGGCCGCGTCGTGTCGGGTTGCCCCGGAATGCGTATCGGGTTGCCATCGTAACCGTCGTCCACAGCTGGCGAAGCTTTCGAAATACTGCGTCCTACGGGTGTGTACCACCGTGCCGTCGTAAGTCGTAGGCCCTCACCTGTGACCAGGGGAAATACGCTTTGAGCGCTTCCCTTTCCGTATGAGGTGGTGCCAAGCACAAGTGCGCGATCGTGATCCTGAAGCGCACCTGCAACTATCTCGGATGAGCTGGCACTTCCGCGGTCGACGAGCACTGCCAGAGGCAGGCCTGGCCAACGCTGGGACACGGTATCGGAAAACGTTTGCGGGTCGGTACCCGGACGCGCGCGGAGCTGAACGATGGCCTGTCCGGGATTGAGGAAAAGTTCGGACACCGCCACTCCCTGCTCCAGCAATCCTCCGGGGTTACCTCGCAGATCGATTACCAGCGAACGAGCGCCCTGTCTGACCAGCGAATCAACCGCTTGGGACAATTCAGCGGCAGTTTGAGCAGAAAAAACCTTAACGTCGGCGTAGCCCACTCCACCAGGAAGTATTGCGACTCTCGGAACCGCGCGCCGATGTACAGCTGCTCGCTTGATGGTGAATTGAATTCTCTGCTCTCCCCTTTCCACCGTGAATGATACGTCCGAACCAGGCGGCCCTCGGAGGACGCGGGAGTACTCCTGCTGCGTCATTCCTTCGGCCGACTCCTCGTTGATCATCACGATTCGATCGCCCGCTTGCACGCCCGCCAGCTCAGCGGGGCCGCCAGCGATGGGTTCGATAACCGTCGGCCAGTTGTCGCGAATGTCTACCTGGAGGCCCACCCCGGCGTAAACGCCACTAATCTGCTCGTCGAGTTTGCTCAACCTGTCGGCGGAGAGAAACGCTGTGTAGGGGTCATGAAGCTCGCGAATTAATCCGGCAATCGATTTGTCGTAGATCGTCGACATTTCCAACGAATCGACAAACTTCTGCGATACGGCGGCGAACACCTGATCAAAGAGTCGTTCACCCGCGACAGGCGTGCGTTCGGAAGGCGCGTTTGCTCCGAGATTGCGCCCGGCCCACCACCCTCCCAGGCCAAGCATTACGACAAATAGCGTGGTAACGAGAATCGCACGGGTTCGTGCCGGTGAACCCGCTATCGAAGTCGGCATGTCGGGTAGAGTCTCAGGCACTTGCGGCCTCAATTGTCAACAGCGACTCGAATCGATGTGGCCACTTGGACGCAAGAGCGGCGAGGCACTGCGACATGACTTCATCCGATGACAAGCTGGCCTCAATTGACGCAATGGGGCCGAGTTCCGGATTGGCAACTTGCCATTCAGCTGTGGTGGCGAGGAGAAAGGCATTCGCGACACGGGCGTGGAAATCGCGATCCTCCCTTTCCATACGATCCGCATTGCCGCGATTGCTGAGTCTTTCGAGAGCGTCGTCGACCGGCATTGTCAGTAGTAGGGTAAGATCTGGAACAATGCCATCGGTGGCAAAGCTGTTGATCGACTTGAGCACCGCCATGGACAACCCGCGGCCGGCGCCCTGATAAGCGTAGGTCGACAGGAGAAAGCGATCAACGAGCACGATTTTATTTTCTGCAAGAGCCGGGACGATTACCTGCTGAATCAACTGGGCGCGCGAGGCAGCGAACAACAGCGCTTCGGTGTTGGGCGAAAGTTCAGAATCCCTGTTCAGCAGAATATCGCGAATCGCGTCTCCGCAGCCGGTGCCTCCTGGTTCCCGCACACTCACGACGGAGTGCCCTGCGAGCTTCAGACGCTGAGCAATTCGCTGCCACTGGGTGGTTTTTCCAACTGCCTCACCACCCTCCAGTACAAGAAAGCAGCCGTCGTTGCCCACACTCATGGACGTTTCACGCGTCGCCTGGACTGGATCAGCCCAGAATTATCTTGCTGGCTGCACCAGCACGAATTCCATCGGCGATCCAGGTATTCACGCGCAGCATCAGCTTGTCGAAATTTTCCTGCGCGACAATGGCACTTTGATATGCAGTGTTGACCTGCACCTGTTGCAGGAGC
This sequence comes from Gemmatimonadales bacterium, assembly GCA_038235845.1. Taxonomy (GTDB): domain Bacteria; phylum Gemmatimonadota; class Gemmatimonadetes; order Gemmatimonadales; family Gemmatimonadaceae; genus Gemmatimonas. The sequence goes on from JBBSTN010000137.1 coordinate 2,116, forward strand.
GCATCGAGTTGTTGCTCCATATCCTGCGTTGGCTCCTGATCGGTGTCGATCAACGTCTGTGCGTCGGACCGAATTTTCTCCATCTCACGCAATATCGTGGACGCCTCCCGATCCGAATTGAGCGCTTCACTCGACCGCTTGACTGCCTTGTATTCATCACTCTGACCGATAAGTCGGCCGAGATCCTTGGACTTGTCCTCGAGCATGTTCGCGAGCCTCTGCTGCAGATTTGTGGGTTGAATAGATGTTTGCTGCGCTAGTGCGCGGCCGTTGCCTGAGCAAGCAAGATACGCTCGCGACCGGTCAAATCCCTCATTATTTCGATCGATTGATATCCGTGCTCAAACGCCAGTCGTGCCGTTTCGGCAGCACGACGGGAGTCGACTTCTAGCACCAGCCACCCCTCCGTTTCCAGCACTTTGTGCGCTTGAGCGAACAGTTCATCATACACCGCGAGCCCCTCGTTCGCCGCAAACAGGGCCGCGGGCGGCTCCCAGTCCCTTACGCTTCCCGGAAGCTCGCGGGCTTCACGGAACGAAATGTAAGGCGGATTGGAGACAATGATGCGTGCCCGAACGTCGGATAGCGCTGACGCTCCCGCTCCGCTCCGGAACTCCACCGGGGCCGCCTCCACCGGCAGCCGGGCAGCGTTTTCCGACGCCACCGCAAGCGCGTCGGTGGATATGTCTGTGGCAATTACCAGCTCGAACCGGCCCTCAAGAGCAAGCGAAAGTGCGATTGCCCCAGAACCGGTGCCGATATCCACCGCAATGCCACCAGGAGCGTCGGACGTCAGGCGAAGCGCATGGTCTACCAGCAACTCGGTTTCCGGCCGCGGAATTAGAACGCGCGGGTCGACGGAAAGCACGAGATGCCGGAATGCCGCCCGGCCGACGCAGTACGCGAGAGGCTCGCCTGTGGCGCGTCTCGCTGCGGCGGTGCGAATAGCATCGGCAGTGGTGGCGTCGATTTCGTCGGCGAGTCGTACGGAAATTTCCGCGGGAGAGCAATCGAGCACCCCGGCGGCGACAAGTCGTGATTCACGACGAGCGTGAGCGCGAACGTCATGGTCGAGCCGTGCGCCCTCAGAGATGATTCTTTCGACCTCGGCGAGCAGTTCTTTCATCAACACCCGCGGCACCGGCACCAGGCTAACCGCTGAGCTTCTCTTCAGCGTTGGCCAATGCCAGGGCGTCGAGAAAGGGCGTGAGATCCCCATCCATGACCCGGTCGATGTCGTAGAGCGTCAACCCAACCCGGTGGTCGGTGACGCGGCCCTGGGGAAAGTTATAGGTACGAATTTTCGCCGAACGATCGCCTGTGGACACCTGCGATTTCCGCATCCGTGACCGTTCCGCTTCCTGCTCCGACAGACGAAGGTCGAGCAATCGCGACCGGAGCACTTCCATTCCCTTGGCCTTATTTTGGAGCTGAGATTTCTGATCCTGCTGAGAGACAACTATCCCGGTGGGAATGTGAGTGATCCGCACCGCGGAGTCGGTGGTATTGACGCTCTGTCCGCCTGGACCTGAGGAACGGAAAACGTCGATGCGCAGATCTTTGTCCTCGATGCGAACATCGACCTCTTCGGCCTCCGGCAACACTGCCACGGTGGCCGCCGACGTATGAATGCGCCCCTGGCTCTCGGTGGCCGGAACGCGCTGTACCCGATGAACTCCTGACTCCCACCGTAGCAGGCCGAACGCTCCGTCGCCAAGAACCTTGAAGACTGCCTCCTTGACCCCTCCAAGAGTGCCGTCGGAATGCTGGATGGCCTCGACCCTCCATCCCCGGCGTTCGATGAAACGCGAATACATACGCAGCAGGTCCGCGGCAAAAAGCGCCGCCTCGTCGCCACCAGTGCCGGCGCGCACCTCAAAGATCGCCGGACGATCATCGAGCGGATCGCGGGGAATGAGCAGTGGCACCAGAGTCTTTTCCAGTTCTGCCAATTCGGCTGTTAGCCGGTCAACCTCGCGGCGCGCCTCTGCAGCAAACTCCTCGTCATCACCATTTGCAAATTCCCGCGCCTCGGCCAGCTCTCGCTCCGCAGCGCGGAGGCGGGACGCCTGGGTTACGGTCTCGGCGAGGCGGTGATGTTCACGCCCGAGCGAGGCGAGACGCGGCGCGTCCCTGACGGTTTCCGGGTCGGCCAGCAATTGCTCCACTTCCGTGGCTCGTCGCAGCGCGTCTTCGATTCGATCGCGGAGATGGTTAAGCATAAAGAGTGATAGCAGTCACTGCAGGGCATGTGACCTGCATCTTAGGATAACAGGTTAATCGGAAAGAACTGCTCGAACAGGAAAAGATGAATCTATCACCGCGTTATATCCCTCCCATGATGAGCGTTTCGCTCGACCGTATCACCGACTTTCTCGCAACGGTTCCGCTGTTTCGCGAGCTTGACCGTGCATCGGTGCGAAGCTTCGCCGAACTCACTCGCGAACAGAAGTTTGCCAAGGGGTCGATTATCGTCAGCGAGGGTGATCCGGGAGACGCCCTTTACGTGGTGCGCTCCGGTGAGGTCAAGGTAGTATTGATCGGCGAGGATGGCCGGGAGGTAATTCTCAATGTGCTCGGCGTTGGAGAGCACTTCGGGGAGCTTTCTCTGATCGATGGCCGGCCTCGCTCTGCGCACGTTGTGGGGACACATCCGTCCAGCCTGCTGGTTTTGCGGCGATCCGACTTCCGCCGTCAGGTTGATCAATCGCCTGCAGTGGCATGGGGCCTCATGACAGAGCTCTCGCACCGGCTTCGACAGGCAGATGGTACGATCGGAAGTCTTGTGCTGCTCGATGTACCTGGCCGGGTTGCGAAGGTATTGTTGGAACATGCTTCACCTGGTGAGCCCGCACCTCTGGTGAAACAGATTACTCATCAGACGATCGCGCAGATGATTGGAGCTAGCCGGGAAACTGTGTCCCGGGCCATGGCCGAGTTTCAGGAGAAGGGTATGATTGCTGTTCAACGTCGTCAGGTTACAATCGTGGATCGAAAATCTCTCGAAGCACGCTCGCGACCACGGCTCTGAGCGTAATGTCGCGCAAGCCGCGCTTTCGTATTCGTATATGGGGAGCGCGAGGTACCTGCCCAAGTCCGGGGGCTGACAAGGATATCTACGGCGGCAATACGAATTGCGTGGAGGTTCGAAGCGACTCCGGAGACGTAATCGTGCTGGATGCGGGCACGGGAATACGTGCGCTTGGCCTGGAGCTGGAGCGCGATAAACACAGAAACTCTGTTCACCTTTTTCTTTCGCACCAGCATGCCGATCACGTCCTCGGCCTGCCACACTTTGCGCCGCTCCTGAATGGCGCTCAGCCGGTGCGAGTTTACTGCGGCAATGCCAACGCCGATCAACTGCGGCCTTATCTTCGATCGTTGCTTTCGCCACCGTTCTTCCCACTGGTCCGCGGGCAGATTGAACGTCTCGATATTCGTGAGTGGACACTCGCGGAGGGAGCGGGCATCGATGGCGCTATCAGAGTGCACCGACTTCGCGCGCAACATCCCGATGGAGCGGCAATCGCGCGAATCGATGACGAGTATGGAGCAGCAATAGCGTATGCTCCGGACAATGAACTCGAGTACTCCAGCAGCAACGGCGATGTGAAAGAGTGGCGCGAATCGCTTGTCGCTTCACTTCGCGGCATTCCCCTTCTTCTTCATGACTCCACGTATGTAGACGACGAGCTCCCCGCGCGAGTGGGATGGGGTCATTCGTCAGCGGAAGAGTCGACGCGGTTCGCAGTCGAGTGCGAAGCGAAGAAGCTGCTTCTGTTTCATCATCATCCGGATCGACGAGACGTCGAAGTTGCGGAGATTCTCGAACGCTGCCGCGCCATTGCTGCGGAATCCGGAAGTAACCTTGAGGTTGAAGCTGCGCGCGAAGGAATGGAAATCGAGGTATAGAAGCAGCTGCTTCGGTCGTGCCCTTCGCAACGGGTGTCGCGCGCTACGTGACAGAGCCGTAGCCTCCGCCACCCGGCGTGCAAATTGTCAGCACATCGCCGGCGACAAGTTCGAGTCGACATTTTGACGGCAGCTCTTTGTCATTCACCATGTTGATACCGATTTCGCCGCTTTCGCCACCATGTGCACCTGGCGGCGCGATTTTTCTGCGCTCGGTGAGCAGCGTTGCAGTACAGGGCACGAGCGCCTCGTAGCGGCGAACAACGCCATCGCCGCCTCGGTGCGCACCAACACCGCCACTATTGCGTCGAATAGAATATTCCGTGACCCGCAGAGGATAGGACAGCTCGAGCGATTCGACGGGTGTGTTGCGGGTGTTACTCATTCCGACGTGTACCGCGTCAGGGCCATCACCGGAGGCGCTGCCCCCCTGACCGCCCCCCAGCGTCTCGTAGAAGCTCCAACCTCGCGCTCCAAGAGTGATGTTGTTCATTGTACCCTGACCACAGGCAGGGATTGGCAGGTCGAGCACGCCTACCGACGCCGCTGCAAGGGCGAGCGCAGCAAAACAGACATCAGTCAGGCGTTGGGACAGCTCGACGTTGCCTGCCGCAACCGCAGTTTGCCCCTTTGCATTGGCAACACAGTTTTCCGGTATGATCAAGTCAAGCGCGCGTGCAATGCCGTCGTTAACTGGCACATCGTCATCGCAAAGCACACGCAACACGAACACCGCTGCAGCCCGTGCGACGGCTGGCGGTGCATTCACATTGCCACGAACCGCCGGTGAACTACCGGCAAGATCGAGCCGCAATGTATCGTTGTTGATAGTGGCGGTCACTCGCACCGGAATACTTTCGTCTACAACTCCATCTCCTTCCAGTGCGTCCTCGGCGCAACCGGCGGCGCCATTCAGCAATGAGAGTCGCGCGCGAACACGGCGTTCCGTATAGGAGAGAAGTGCATCGATTGCAAGCAGGATCTGCGACTCACCCATTCGTGCATGAAGCACTTGCCAGCCTCGTGTGCCCGCTGCACACGCGGCGCGCTGAGCGCGTAGATCTCCTTCGCGTTCACTCGGCGTTCGCACATTAGCGAGTATCAATCGCATGACTTCCGGTTGTGCAATACCATTTGCTTCGATGCGAACAGGAGGAATGATTATTCCCTCCTGAAAAAGATCAGTGGCCCCAAACGGCATGCTTCCCGGACTCATTCCCCCAACGTCGGCATGATGTGCTCGAACAGCAGCATAGCCGATGATTCGACCCGCATTTGATGCCTCGGCGATGACTTCAATCATCGTCAGGTCGGGCAGATGCGACCCTCCGTGCGATGGATCATTCAACAGGTACACGTCTCCCGCCGCCGCACCTCGCGCGCGGACAGCGGCGACCGCTTCAGGCATGGCTCCCAGATGTACGGGTATATGCGCCGCCTGTGCAACCAGTCGTCCGCTTGCATCGAACAATGCACACGATGCATCACGTCGTTCTCGAATGTTGGGCGAGATGGCACTTCGCTCCAGCAGCCCGCCCATTTCCTCCGCGAGCATAGCCACTATCTGCGAAAAAACCGTGAGTTCAAGCGCATCGAACGAAGTTGGTTTCGCTTGATTGTTCACAGTTCGTAACCCGCTTCGCGAATCGCATCCTGACACTGCTTCTTCCAGACATTTTGAAGTTCGGCCATAGTGCTGACGCCTGCCTTACCTCGCACTGTGCTGAGAAGTCCGCGTGCCGATGGATGTACGACCGCACGTCGAACGAGTTGCGGTCGCGGACTTCCGCGCAGCACAAAGTCGATGGTAGTAGCTGCGACGCGCCCCATCGTAACGATTCCATGCAGGCCGCGCGCAACCAGCATGTCAATCTCCCCGTCGATTCGCGAGACGTTTGCCGCACTGGTCAACTCACTGCGCGTTGGTGCACGGAAGGATGAACCGTCGTCGGTGGGACAGCGGTCGTACGCGTTGCCAAGGGCGATGCCGTCCGAGGTTGGCTTGACGCCCTGCTCGGCGAATACAGCGCCGTCCCATGGCAACCCATCGATGACTTCGGGGAGGTGCACTGCTCCCAGCTCGCGCAGCGCGGCATAAAGATGTTTGCCCGCTCCGTCTCCAAAAAAAGGAATGCCGCTCTTGTCTGCTCCGCGCGGACCAGGAGCCTCACCCACTAGCAGAACAAACACGCTTCCATCCTGTGGTATCAGGGGCGCAACCGGCTTACCAACGATGCGCGACGCCACTCCTGCTTTTTCCTTCGGATTTGTTACCTTGCCTGCGCGCTTTCCGCCAGCATCCGCTTTTCGATTTTCACTCATGGTTCTTGCTTCTCCAGCATCCAGCCGCCTTGCGGCAGTGCTCGTGCCGTCCAACTGATAGGAATGCGCAGGGTCGCGTCGGGAAGACGCACAGTGTGTGGCCCTTCGAGAGTTCGCTCCATCTGCCGTCCGTCGTCCAGGTCGGTGGGCAGCTCA
>JBBSTN010000138.1:0-8439 GCA_038235845.1 Gemmatimonadales bacterium
ATGGTATCGAGCGACGTTACGTAAAAATGCGAAAGGATTCCGGTCTGGCCCACGAACAACGATTGAGATGCAACGAGAAGTCCTACAATTATTCCCATCGTTTTCTGTGCATCGTTACCGCCATGCGCGAGCGACAGGAGGGCGGAACTGGCCATTTGTGCAACGCGGAAATACTTGGTAGTTCCACTGTTTGATGCGCGCCTGAAAACGTTGTAAACGATCACCATCAGCAGGAACCCCATGAACATGCCGAGCGCGGGAGAAAGTGCGATTGCGGCCAGCGTTTCAATCCATTTTTGACCCCAGAGAATTGCACTCCAGCCTGCCTTAGCAATTGCGGCTCCCGCATAGCCACCAATCAGCGCATGGGATGAGCTGGACGGAATTCCATACCACCAAGTGATGAGATTCCACGTTATCGCTCCAAGCAGGCAGCCGAGGATGACATTCGGATCGACAATATTTACATCGATGAATCCGCTCCCCACAGCTCTGGCTACTGCCGTACCTACAAACCAGAGTGCGGAGAAGTTGAAAAAGGCCGCCCACACGACGGCGGCCAGCGGACTTAAAACCCGGGTTCCAACAATCGTGGCGATCGAGTTCGCTGAGTCGTGAAATCCGTTAATGAAGTCGAATACAAGTGCGACGACGATGATCAGCAATACGAAATAGATCACCTGTCTGATCAGCCGTTCTTGAGCGCAATACTTTCAAGAGCATTCGATACATCCTGACACTCGTCGATTGCATGCTCCATCGCATCGAAAATGTCTTTCCATTTAATGACTTCGATCGCTGGCAAGTCGTTGGCGAATAGCGCACCTACGCACTGGGCATAAAGCGCGTCTCCCTCCTGCTCGAGAACTTTCATCGCCCGCCCGTGCTCCAGCATCGTGACGCGCTTGGTCACATCTTCTACCGAAGCCGTAATGCGCTTACCTGCGCGGATGATAATGTCTGCCATCTCCACGCCTCCAGGACGAATCTCGGTGACGCGAAACATCACGACGCGACGCGCGGCGCCGTTGATGAGGTCAATAACGTTGTCGAGCCGCTTGGCAAGCAGATGAATATCTTCGCGATCGAGCGGCGTGACGAAGCTCGTGTCTATGCGCTGATTGATCGTATGTACAATGGTGTCGCCATCCTGCTCGACCTTCTTTATTTCGTTGGCGATAGCCGCGGCTGAACCGAGATCTTCAAACAGTTTCTTAAGCAGCTCCGCAGACTGTCCTATATAGACAGCCAATTGGCGGAAGTAGTCGAAGAATGTCTCGTCTTTTGCGAAAAACTTCACGTTATGAATGATTGAATGTTCTTCTTCATGGTCGCGCTGCCGGCGAGCGATAAAAGGCAGAGACCCACGCCCGATCTTCAATCAGAAAAGAAGGCACCCGTTACCGGCTCTGGGAACGGTTTAGTCAGTAACGATTATGTCACCATCATATCCTGTCTAGGTCCAGACCATTCTTCGTCGGCGGAGCTCCTCGATCTTTCGAACGAGCACCGGGTTGGTGAAAGGCCGTACCAGAAGTACGCCGGCTAAAAATCCTCCAATGTGTGCCCACACGGCCACTCCACCGGATATTTCCTGACGGAGAGGAGAAAGCTGCGGAAGGCCGGCGAGCACCTGGGCGCCAAACCAGAAGAGCAAAGCCGCCCAGGCCGGAAAGCGCAAAAAGAAAAATGGCGGAATGAAGTACCTGATCCGAGCCCGCGGGTGAAGCATGAGGTACGCGCCCATTACGCCGGAAATCGCCCCTGAAGCTCCCACCGTCGGTAGAGGCGAGTACGGATCGACGAGTATATGCGCGCCGGCGGCCACTACACCCGTAAGCAGGTAGAAGAGGAGAAAGCGGCCGCGGCCCATGCTGTCCTCGACGTTATTCCCGAAAACCCAAAGAAAAAGGGAATTGCCGACGATGTGGCCCCAGCTGCCGTGTAAAAAGATCGAAATGACAGGAGTGAGGTAGTTGATAGAGCCGTCGTCAATCAAACAACTGAGCCCGCGTCCGAGGGGCACGCCGTATCCGACCGGCAGGAGCTTGGTGAGCTCTGCCGGCACCAAGCCGTAATCACAGACACTCCTGGCTAGCTGGGAGTCATCTGAACCCCCGACCACCCCCCCAGCTCCCTGCACGAGCAGCCAGACACTCCAGGTAATTGCGAGCAGAGCAATAGTCACAACGGGAGTGCGGAGAGTCGGGTTGTCATCGCTAAGGGGAAACACCGAGTCTCCTGTGAGATGTGGTGTTCTTAAACCGCGAGACCTGTCTTAATGGCAGCCTGCCCTTCTGGCGGCTGTAACTCCCCAGTGATGGTCCCAGGCGCAAATTACCGGCAGCTTGTACGCCTTCATGGCAGCCTGGCGTCGGCCCGTCCCTTGCTTCTCTCATTGTACGCAAGCTCAAATTAATCACCACGTTAGTCATCATCGTAACACAAAGGGGAACCAATGGCAGAAAAAGTGATCGGGATCGACCTCGGCACCACAAACAGTGTGGTGTCCGTGCTGGAGGGCGGCGACCCGGTTGTAATTCCCAATGCGGAAGGTGGACGTACCACACCATCGGTCGTGGGATTCACGAAAGATGGTGAACGCCTCGTCGGCCAGATCGCCAAACGCCAAGCCGTCACCAATCCGCAAAACACAATCTTTTCCATCAAGCGCTTCATGGGCCGCCGAGTTTCCGAAGTCACCGGTGAGCAGTCGCGCGTGCCGTACAAAATCGTTAGCGGGCCGAATGATGTTGCCAGCGTGGAAGTAGCTGGCAAGCGCTATACCCCGCCCGAAATTTCCGCGATGATTTTGCAGAAGATGAAGCAGACCGCGGAAGACTATCTTGGACACACAGTCAGCAAGGCTGTGGTCACGGTTCCAGCCTATTTTAACGACGCCCAGCGTCAGGCCACTAAGGACGCGGGAAAGATCGCGGGTCTCGAAGTGCTCCGTATCATCAATGAGCCCACCGCCGCAGCCTTGGCGTACGGACTCGACAAGAACAAGAAGAAGGACGAGAAAATCGCGGTATTCGACCTCGGCGGAGGTACCTACGATATCTCGATCCTGGAACTCTATGACGTAGACGGCACACGTCAGTTCGAGGTCAAATCGACCAACGGTGACACACACCTTGGAGGCGACGACTTCGATCAGCGCGTCATGGACTGGCTGGTCGCAGAATTCAAACGCGACCAGGCTATTGATCTGTCGAAAGATCCGATGGCGCTCCAGCGACTCAAGGAAGCGGGCGAGAAGGCAAAGATGGAGCTATCGAGCGCGCAGAGCACTGACATCAATCTTCCGTTCATCACGGCAGACCAGTCGGGCCCCAAGCATCTCAACTATACGCTCACCCGTGCCAAATTCGAGCAGCTCGTGGACGATCTCATCCAGCGCACTCTCGAGCCCATGAAGCAGGCGCTCAAGGACGCGGGAATGCAGCCGAACGAAGTCGACGAAGTAATTCTCGTCGGCGGCTCGACCCGTATGCCCAAGATTCAACAGGTAGTGAAGGACTTCTTCGGCAAGGAGCCCAATAAGAGCGTCAATCCCGACGAGGTCGTTGCAGTTGGTGCCGCTATTCAGGGCGCGGTACTCACCGGAGAGCAGAAAGATGTTCTTCTTCTTGACGTTTCGCCGCTGTCGCTTGGCATCGAAACGCTGGGTGGCGTGATGACGGTTCTGATCCCCAGAAACACAACCATCCCGACCAAGAAGACCGAGACGTTCTCCACAGCTGACGACAATCAGACGACGGTAGAGATTCATGTGCTTCAGGGTGAGCGCGAGCTAGCTACCTACAATCGCACGATCGGAAAATTTCAGCTCACCGGAATTCCGCCCGCGCCGCGCGGTATGCCGCAGGTCGAAGTGATGTTCGATATCGACGCGAACGGTATTCTTCACGTGGCCGCGAAAGACAAGGCAAGCGGCAAGGAACAGAAGATTCGCATCGAAGCATCGAGCGGCCTCTCGGACAACGAAATCGACAAGATGGTGAAGGATGCAGAGAAGAACTCCACCGAAGACAAGCGCCGTCGGGAGGAGATCGAGGTTCGCAACCGTCTCGATTCCCAGACGTACGAAGTGGAGAAGAACGTCAAGGAGTGGGGAGAAAAGGTGCCTGAGGAGCTCAAGACTCGCATCGACGCTTCGATCGAGCGGTCAAGAAAGGCGCTTCGCGGAGACGACATGAACGAAATTCGCTCGGCGCAGGAAGAGCTCAGCAAGGCCTACAGCGAAGCTGGCCAGGCGTTTTACCAGCAGCAGACGGCGGAGGCCTCGCCGGATGGCAGTGCACCGCAGGCCGATGGTGCTCCTTCGGGTGGTGCAGAAGCACCCCCCGAAGAGGTTGCCGAGGCGGACTACGAAATCGTCGACGAAAAGAAGTAACGCGGCGATTTCGTAAATCGATCGGTCGAAACAGTAGCCGACTAATTGGTGTTGTAACTAAAGGGGGTCGGCGAGGTGCAGTGCCGCCCCCCTTTTGAACTCGAATCAACAAGGTGAACGCACATGTCTACAGGATTTTCCCGACTGCGATTTGCAGGGGTAGCGTCATTGTGTTTTGTGTTCGGCGTGATCTTCGCCTCGAGCGCAGATTTCACGCGACTTGGATGGGCGCAGCAATCGGGTACGACGCAACGCTCGTTGCGAGGGCCGGGTGCTGCTGAAAACATCGGTTCATTCGCCGATATCGCTGAGCAGGTGACGCCCGCGGTGGTTGCGGTAAATACAACCAGAATGGCTCGTCCCACCCAGAACCGTTTGCGTGGCCAGGTTCCTCCCGGTATGGAGGATCTCTTCGACCAGTTTGGCCAGCAGGCGCCCCGAAGCCAGAGCGGCGAAGGCTCGGGATTCATAATGTCGAGCGACGGCTACATCGTTACAAATAATCACGTGGTAGCGGACGCGGACAGAGTGACCATCGTTCTCAGCGACGGTCGATCATTCAATGGCACGGTCGTGGGAACGGATAGCACCACCGACGTCGCAGTGGTGAAGATTGACGCCAAGGGTCTCCCAACTCTCGCCATCGGTGACGATGAGAAGACCCGCATCGGCGACTGGGTTCTGGCGATAGGAAACCCGCTCGGTCTCGATTTCACCGTGACTGCCGGAATCATTTCTGCCAAGGGTCGCGGCAGCGAGCTGCGCTTACCCAACGCCGACAACCGATATGCTGTGTCCGACTTCATTCAGACCGATGCGGCAATCAATCCCGGCAATTCCGGTGGGCCGCTGGTAAATCTGAGGGGAGAAGTTATCGGCCTCAACAGCGCAATTGCCAGCGCGACCGGTTTTTACTCGGGCTACGGGTTCGCAATTCCAATTTCCCTGGTCAAGCTGGTAAGCACTGACCTCATCAAGGAAGGAAGGGTGCGCTTACCGGTCATGGGCGTCAGTGTCACTGCAGTCACACCAGACGACGCAGGAATTAACGGACTTACTCGTGTGGCGGGAGTGAAGGTGGGCGGATACAATCCCGAAAATTCCGGACCGGCAAAAGCGGCCGGCATCGAAGTTGGCGACGTAATTGTGCAAGTCGACGGGCGCGCGGTCGACCGAGTCAGTTCGTTGCAGCGGGTCGTTCGAACACATCGAATTGGCGATACGGTGCCAGTCGAAGTCCTTCGCTACGGCAATAGGAAGACCTTCAACGTAAAGCTGGTTGAAGCAGAGACTGGAGCCGCACTGGCGGCCGCGCCGACCGTGGCTCCCGTAGAGACCGCGATCACGACCTCCGGTAAACTGGGAATCACGGTGGAGCCGCTGAGCGCGGATCTGGTTCAGCGTCTGGGCCTCCCTGCAAACCAGGGCGTACGAGTGGTTGATGTGTCGCAGAACGGACCAGCCCGCGAAGGCAAGCTGGGCAAGGGCGACGTGATCCTCGAAGTGCTCTACCCGACGCCCCGCCGGAAGGTGGGCTCGCCGAGTGAATTGACGAGCGCACTGAGCTCGCTGAAGAACGGGGATTATGTGAGCCTTCTGGTGGCCTCGATCGTACCCGGACAGGGCACGCGAGTGGTAAACATGAAAGTTGGCTCGTAAAGCTGGCGGGTTTTCACAGTAAATCGGGCGGGGCAGCTAGAGTTTTTGCTGCCCCGCCTTTTTTTACGACGCCGAGGAGCAGATAGCGCGATTCCGGTGCTGATCGTTTGGCCTGTGATTAGCTTTTGCGATCACGCGGACGTGGCGAAATTGGTAGACGCGCCAGCCTTAGGAGCTGGTCCTTTAATCGGGGTGCCGGTTCGAGTCCGGCCGTTCGCATGGCAGTTCCCTGCTTCAACAGTCCTTCAACAATTGGCACCCGCCAATTGCTTTGCTTCCCGCTCTCCCTCACCTCGTTCAAACCGACCTCAGTAAGCCGCATGGACGGCCCAGCGGCGGGGGATGTCGGCATATCTGGCTGGCTACCAGTCGATCCGTCAGCCCGCCACCGTCGTAGCGAGGTGCTCCGGTGGGAACTGCAGGTAGATAACTTCGCGTTGACGTATGCAAGAGCGCTTCTCACATCGCTGCTCTGCCCGCGTCTCGTTTTGTGCCAGCGTTCGCACTTCCTGCCGGTGCAGCAAGTTATTTCTCATTTCAGCATGCGTTTGATGACATCGAGTTTGAAAAAGCAACGCATCAGAGAACCGCACTACGTCGCCGGTGACGACGCTCGGGAATGCGCGCGCATCACCCGCGCTCATGCACGCACATTCTCGCTCGCCAGCAAAATGCTTCCGGCGGAAAAGCGCCGTGCATCCTACGCGCTGTATGCTTTTTGTCGCGTGGCTGATGATCTGGTCGACAACGTGAGGCCAGCGCGTTCGGTCAGCCTCTCGGCAAAGCCGGATTCCACTTCGCGCGATGCGCTCAGAGATTACAGCCGACAATTTAAAGACGCACTCGCCGGACGGCCCAGCGGGCCGGTTTTTCGCGAGGTTGCGTGGGTCATCGATCGCTACAAAGTACCGGCAGATCCGCTCTTCGAGCTGCTCAGTGGAGTGGCTCGTGACCTGGAGATAAGTCGCTACCAAAGTTGGAGCGCACTCGAACGTTACTGCGAAGGGGTGGCAAGTTCGGTGGGAGAAATGTGTACACACGTATTCGGTGTGGCGAACCCTGAATCCCTCTCTACCGCCGTCCGGCACGCCCGAACGCTCGGCATTGCCATGCAACTGACGAACATCCTGCGCGATGTCGGGGAGGATGCGCGCAGAGGTCGCTGCTATCTTCCGGCCGACGATCTCTCGCGATTTGGATTCAGTCCGGATGATGTAATAGACAACGGCGCGTCACTGGTGACCAAACCCCAGTGGAAAGAGTTGATGAAGATCGAGGTGGCTCGCGCTCGAGCTCTTTATCAATCATCGCTAGTCGGAATCGCATTGCTCTCGCCTGATTCGCAGCGATGTGCTGCCGCATGCTCCGTTGGATACGGCGGCATTCTAAACGCCATTGAGATGCAGGATTACGACACCATTTCGTCTAGAGCCAGCCTCGGCAATGTTGCAAGGGCGAGCGTGCTGTGGCAGGCATGGAGATACAAACCCGGTAGTGACAGGTTCATCCCAAACCATGAAACGACAGTCGAGTCTGTAAATGACGCACCCACTCGGGAGAGCGTTGCACGTCTCGCGTAGCTGTCACCGAAATGACCGTGTCATCTGAACGCTCCATGACAGATTCATTAGCACCGCGCCGTAGTGAGCGTTTGATACGCGTAGCCTGGATGGCGCTCCTCGCTCATGCGGCGCTAAGCGTTTTTTCGGCTGTTGCGTTTGCCACGTTCCTTTCAGGTCCACCGCCGGCGTGGCTGATGACACCGCGCAACCAGCAGGTAATGGTGTTCGGTTTTCAATGGGGTGGACAAACGACAGTTCTACTCGGAGCAATAGCAGGGCTCTCTTTCCTCGCTTATTGTGTTGGATTCCGAAAGGCGCTGATCGTTTTTGTGCTAAGCTTCGCGCTCTCGTTGACGTCAGAGTTAAGCGGAACCAGCACCGGTTACCCGTTTGGTGCGTATTCATACAGTGATCGGCTGGGCTTCAAAATAGCCGGCCTTGTCCCATTCAACATCCCCACCTCCTGGTTCTATATGCTCGTTGCGTCCCTCGCTATTTGCGGCCGGGTGCTACCCGCACGTAACGACGGTAAGTCGAAGTGGTGGTGGTCGTTGGTTGCGGGGCTTGTGCTGACTGCGTGGGACGTGTCGATGGATCCCGCCATGGTGAAGACGGTGCACTGGATCTGGCATGTACCGGACCTCGCGCAGCAGTCTGCCTTCTCACAATTCATCGGTACTCCGTTTTTCTTCGGGATGCCACTCACCAACTGGTTGGGTTGGGTGTTGACGGGTGTGCTTGTTTCGCGGGTGATGCTCATGGTCATACCGCCGAGTGTATGGGCCGCGAAAGTTTCACCTCACCGGTTACCACTGGTGC
>JBBSTN010000139.1:0-8426 GCA_038235845.1 Gemmatimonadales bacterium
CACAGCGCGCACTCCGCGTTTCCCCTGCCGTTGAACAAGGTCGACGCGCCTTGGCAGCCGGTCGTCACGCGGATGCAATCCAGGCATTTCGTACGGCCGCTCGTCAGGCACCCTTCGACCCAGTCATTATACATGCTCTGGGAGTTTCGCTGGCGGCGGTCGGACAATTCGGCGAGGCCGTCAAGGTGCTCACCAGAGCGCGAGACCTTTCGCCCCGGGATGCCGCAATGCACATGGCGTTGGGCGACGCCTACTTCCTGGGCGGAGCACCAGCAGCTGCGCTTCCCGAATATCTCAAGGCGGCAGAGCTCAACCCATCGCTGGTAAACGCCTGGTCGAATGCCGGTGGCATTTTTCGCGACCTCGGCGATCCACATCGCGCACTCGCAATACTCAACCGAGCGCTCTCGCTCGACCCGACGCACTACATGGCGCTGAGCAACTCGGGGCTCGCGTTTTCCGATCTATGTGAATGGGACAGCGCCCGCGATTGCTTCGATCTCGCACTTCAACAAAAGCCCGACTACGACATTGCTCGATGGAATCGCGCGATTGTCGACCTGCTGCGGGGCGACTTTGCAAGCGGATGGACAGGACACGAGTTTCGACATGTACAGCTGGCTCGAATGGGTGGGCTCCGGTCTTTCCCCGAAGAACGCTGGAACGGCGGGCGGTTTGATGGCAAGCGATTGCTCATCTGGCCTGAACAGGGACTGGGAGATCAGTTGCAGTTCATTCGTTTCCTGCCACGCGTGAAGGCTCGCGGGGGAACAGTGGTGCTCATGTGCGCAGCACCGCTGGAAGGGATGTTTCGCGAGCTCGTTACCTCTGCGGACGAAATCGTGATTACTGACGGGGAGTACGCCCCTTGCGATCTGCAGATTCAGCTCATGAGTATTCCGTTCACGCTGGGCCTTGGTGATCGCCTCGATTCGGAATGCGTACCGTATCTCGGACCAGTAAACGAAGTTCCGGCGGCCATCGCCGAAGCACTTCCCCAGCCAGCCGAAAGTATCAGAGTTGGCATCGTGTGGGCAGGACAGCCGAAGCATCAGAATGATCACAATCGTTCGTTAGCGCTGGATACGCTCGCGCCATTGCTGGAAGCATCAGAGGTGTTGTGGGTTTCACTTCAGAAAGGTGAGAAACCTGAGGCTCAGCTCGAGGCCTTGAACAACGACCGGTTAGCGCGGGGAATGTCGCGGATCATGCCGTTGGGCGCGGAGTTCAATGATCTCTCCGATACCGCGCATGCGATTTCACGGCTCGACCTTGTGATCACAGTTGATACAGGCGTCGCCCATCTCGCGGGCGCGATGGGAATACCTGTCTGGGTGCTGTTGCCCTTTGTGCCGGATTGGCGTTGGCAGGTGAACCGCACAGACTCACCGTGGTATCCAAACGCCCGTCTCTTTCGGCAGAACAGTCCCCGCAACTGGGACGACGTACTGTCGCGAGTAAAGTCCGAACTCGCCGAACTCGCCGGGCTGACGTTTCATCCTGTACGGGCATGCTGAAGCCTGTGGCGTCGAGAGATCCGATTGCGCTATGCGTGACTGGATTAGTCCATCAGGAAAGCGGACGGATGATCGAGGCGATCGATTGCTTTGGTAAGGCGCTGTCCTTGTCGCCGGGTTCTCTCGACCTGCGAATGCTGCTTGCCTATGCTCAGGCGGCGCACGGGCTCAAGGAAGAGGCTCGACGCACGGTATCTGCGGCGTCGGGCATTCCAGCGATGAAACCTTCAGAGGTGCGAAAGCTTGTCAATACTGCGTGCGAGCTGGGGGCAAACGATACTGCGCTCGAGGCGATAGAACGCGCATTGACGTTCAACCCGAATGAACCCGACCTGCTGGCGAACAAGGGTGCGGTGCTGCACAGGATGGGTGACACGGAGCGCGCCGAGCGCGTGCTGGTCGACGCCAGAAGGAGGTGGCCGGGGCACGTGGCTACGTTGATGAACCTGGGCGTTCTGTGCGCTGATCGGGGCCTCGCGCTGGAGGCTCTGGAGTGCTACGACGCGCTTCTTGAAGCGCGTCCTGATCACGCGCGCGCCAAGGCGAATCGCGGTCTCCTCAAACTGCTGCGCGGCGACTGCCGCGGTTGGGCAGACTATGAGGCACGCCGCTCGCTCGATTCCCATACGGTCGCCGTACCTTCCGGAGTTCCCGCGTGGGACGGCCGCTTACCGGCTGGCAAGACGCTGTTGCTATGGGGAGAGCAGGGTCTTGGTGACCAGATAATGGGAGTGCGTTTTGCGTCTACGCTGTCGAGTCTTGGTGCGAAAGTTGTGGTGCGCTGTGACGAGGCGCTCGTATCGATCTTTGCGCGCGTGGATGGCGTGTCCGCGGTGACCGGTAAAAACGCCACACCGCGATGCGACGCCCACGTCCCGATGTTCAGCGTTCCGGCGCTGACGGGCACGCAAAGCAACCCGGGCAATCACGCCGATACGGTAACGGGGTCGCAGTACCACGGCGCGCCCTACATTCGACCGTCCGTGACCGGAGCAACGCCTAACGGCACGGCGTCCGTTGGCGATCGGGAATTGACGCTCGGCCTGGTGTGGGCCGGCTCGTCGGCACATGGCAACGACCGAAATCGGTCGCTTCCCGCCGATTTTCTCGCGTCGCTTCTCGACATTCCCAACGTTCGATGGAGATCGCTGCAGATGGGCCCTCGAACCGCGGAACTCGATTCGCTTTCGAGCCAGCTGCGGGAGCGGATCGTCGACGTCTCGGTTGGGTTGGGCGATTTTTCGGATACCGCTCGCGAATTGGGTCAGGTCGACGCGTTGGTATCTGTCGACACGTCGGTGGCGCACTTGGCGGGGGCAATGGGAGTGCCGACAGTTCTCATGCTGCCGTACGTCTCCGACTGGCGATGGGGGGAGAGCGGTTCAACGACGCCCTGGTACGACAGTGTGCGTCTTGTGAGACAGCAAACGGGCGGCGACTGGGCATCGGTGATCAGCTCAGCTCATTCAGAGATATCCGGCATTAATTGCCGATCTAGCGACGAAGCGCGGCAAACATTTCCGAGCGGTGCTCTTAACACAATGGTCTAAGTTGTTACGGTACTTGATGTTACGCAAGGCACGCAACCTGCTTATGCACCCCGGTGGAAGTCATATACCTCATACGAACTGAATGTCTCTCTCCATCACTCTATCGTCGCCTGAGACTGAGCTGTTTCCGCGTCCTGCGGGCGACGGTGCGACGAGTCGTTCACCGTCCGAGCCGCAGCTGTTACGGCCGGTGCGGGTGCTCACCTACGGCACATTCGACCTCTTTCACATCGGGCATCTCAGACTTCTGCAGAGACTACGCACGCTTGGCAATCATCTCACCGTCGCTGTGTCGACCGACGAATTCAACGCGCTGAAAGGGAAGAGTTCAATCGTTCCGTATGCAGACCGTGCCGACATCGTAGCGAATTGTCGATGTGTCGACGCGGTCATTCCCGAACAATCCTGGGACCAGAAGCAAAAGGATGTCGAGAGATTTGGGATCGACATCTTCGGAATGGGTGACGACTGGACCGGCAGCTTCGACGAGCTGAAGGAGTCCTGCAAGGTGGTGTACCTGCCTAGAACGAGCGGCATATCCAGCACGGGGATAAAGGATCGCCTCAAGGTTCTCGATGCAGATAGCATTTCGGCACTCAAGAGTGCCATTGAAGTAGCGCAACAGGTTCTCAGTCGCCTCGCCTGAGTCCTTGCGCAGACAAATCGATTAACGCTCGACAGTTAATTCAGATGACTTACGGGACAGATAATTCAGATGACTAAAAAGAAGAACAAGCATCAGACGCAGAAGTCCGCAGCTCGCGAAGATCCAACGGTCGTGTTGCTGTATCATGACCTCGCGGAGCTCTCACGTAAAACTACGAAAGCACCCCGTGTGCTCTTCTTCGGTCGCCCGGCTTTTTCCGACAACACAAAATATCTCTATCTCGCCGCCCTCAGGGCATGTCCCGGCTATGAGGTTATCTGGTGCTCGTGGAGCAAGTCGCTTACGGCACAGCTTTCGGAACACAACCTACCGTGTTTTGATCTGACTCACGATATGCGGGCCTCGATGAATCTTCTCATGTCGGCCTCGGTTGCGGTGTTTTGTGAGAACCCGAATGCCGCGCTCGGGAGAAGCAGTGTGTTAAGTGGATGTCTTGCCGGAGCTCAGAAGATTCAGCTATGGCACGGCGTGTCAGTGAAACAGCTCGACCTTCTGCTCATTCCACATCTCGATTTGTGCAACGCTGAATTCAGAGACGCAATCAAGTTCGCCACTCGCGTTGATCATTTCCTTAGCACATCATCCGAACTCGACGATTTCTGGGTGCGCGCATTTGGGTGCATGAGTCTCGTTCGCGCCGGACAGCCGCGCTGCGAAGTTCTCGTGCGCGAGCCGCTACCCGATGAGATGATTGGGGCGGAGCTCCAACCCGAGCATGAAGCGTTGTTGAATGGCGACAAGCGGAAGTTTCTGCTTGTGCCAACGTGGCAGCGGGCCGAGGAGATGTATATCAGCACTCCGGAATTTACTGACCGCATAGCGCGATGGGCAGAGGCAACGAACAGTGTAGTGTTCGTCAAGTTGCATCCGTTTCTCGCCCAGGGTTTGTCTGCCACCTCGGCTAGCGAATCGGTGGTTATCCTGGATGGAGGAGTGGACATCTACCCATGGATGTCGAAGTTCGACGCTCTGATCACGGACTACTCGTCGATCATGTTCGATTTTCTGCTCACGAACAAGCCGATCTTCACTTTCGATACGCAGACTCAGATCGCTTACGGATTCGAGCCCGACTATTCGCTCATACCAGACGTTGCTTTTCGATATTCCTTCAACGCGGACAACTTCGAAGCTGTGGTCGAAGCGAATCTCACAACCCATCCGCTGGCGCAGTCGCAACGCGAACTGCGGGCTCGCATTTTTGAGACTGCGCCGGAAGCAGCGATCTCCCAGCTACTCGAACTGATAAATGCGTGCAATGCGGCCGCGCTGGAGCGCAACGTTACTGTAATTTATCCGCAGGGTGAGCTTCAGCTCGTGGCGCCAGACTCTCCGGACGTTCTGAACAGTGCTCATGCAGCTGCGGCCTAGAGACGCCGACTTCCGCCACCGCTCTGCTTTGTGTTAACCGACTGCTTGTCGAAGACAGACATCGACGAGATCGCTATGGCACAAAAACCGTTTCCGCATTTGGCGGAGGCGGTTTCTGTTTCACTGCCATGCAAATTGTGCAATGAGTCAGCGGCGCTCGCGGGGTTCGCCGACTTCTCGCGAGATGTTTACGATTACAACCGGCAGCGCGGAATCATCTCAGGCGTGGCTGTGCCGTACTATCGCTGCCCCGCCTGCGATTTTGGATTCACCGATCGTTTCGACGCTTGGAGTGATGCGGACTTTGTCGATCATATATACAACTCGGAGTATCATCTCTTCGATCCGCGATACGCCGACGCTCGACCTCGAAAAACAGCTGGCATCGTGTGCGATGTGTTTCCCGATCGCGCACATTCTGTACTGGATTACGGTGCCGGAAACGGACTTACTGCGGAGTTGTTGAGGGAGGCAGGATTTGGTCCGGTCGAATCATATGACCCGCATCATGGCAATACCGTCAGACCGGATGGGAAGACGTTCGATATCGTGATCTGTATCGAAGTTGTCGAACACAGCACCGCTCCACTCGCGATATTCGACGAACTGAACCGGTATTGCGCGCCAGACGGTGTCATCCTCTTCTCCACAAAGGATTTCTCGACCGTAAAGGGACACTGGATGGACGATGGATACGTTGCTCCCCGCAACGGCCATGTCTCGCTGTTCGCGAAACGTTCATTTCATCTCATTGCACAGCGGTTGGGGCGCGTATACCACGGTCTCGACAAGTATCGACATCTTCTGATGCCGGTGGAAACAGAGTAGCTGTGCAGCCTGCGACAGATGATGTTGTCCCGTCGCGGGCTGGTCTATGTCTCTACGCGTTGCTTCGCAATGAAAGAGACAGTACGTCCACCGGCGCCTGCATGCTAAGCGAATCGTCGCTAACAACCGTCTGAAATCCGCGCGCTGTATTGACGTTCAATACAATTGGTCCGCGCAGATTAGCGGACGCCAGTCGTGTCGATAGCTCCGGCAACGTCACCACTGCGAGCAGGAGGACGTCGTCGGGCGATTTCACACCGAGCAATCGCTTTTCGGTTGGGCCCAGGTCGACAGAGTATCCTTCCCTGACGAGGAACGGGTCTACCAACAGGAACGCGATCGACTGGTCGGTCAGCGACTGCAGCCAGAACAGTCCTTCACGTGATCCCGGAACCAGGACAAACTCTTTCAGCGATTCGAAACCGTGGAGGCCGCTCGCGAAGATGAACCGTGAGCTCGCGGGAACGGAGATAGAACCAAGGACTGTGGACGATACAGAGATGAACTCTTCTACCATGCTTGTGGCTGATGACATTTTTTGCAGGTTGCGCTTAAAGATAATTGGCCAGGCTTAGGCCGAGTATGCGAGAGGTTGCCGCCATCGCAGCCTGGTACTGTGTCTGTCGCCCGACAAACTCGACCATCGTTTTCTCGATCTCCGTATCACGCAGCTCGGAACGAAATGTCTCGAGTGTCAACTGGAGGGCGGAGAGGAGGTCGTTTGATGTCAGCAGCTCATTTCCGCGCGCGCCCTGTTGCCCAAGTACGGTCTGTACTGCGGTATTTGCATTTGTGAGCGCGTTGGTGGCAGAAGCAACTGCTGCGCCGTCGTTCGCCCCCAACGCAACAGATATATCCCGCAGTGACTGCAGAGCTTTGGTATCGAGAAATACTTCCGTAGCGTTGTGTGTTGGCCGGATAAACTGTCCGTCCCCGATTTCCATCTCGTTTCCGCCACTCGGATTAACCGAACTTCCGCTGGCATCGACAAGCGCGCTAAATGAATCGGTGCTGCTCGATGGCACTCGCAGTGGAGCTTCGCCGGAACGTGTTCCACCAAAGAGGTAGTCGTCCGCGAACCTTGTGTTCCCCAGCGTCACAACGTGATCTATCAGCTGATCGATCTCTTTCTTTGCAATCAGTCGCGTTTGCGCGGTTGCTGTTGCGGACCCTTGGGTGGTTCCTAATTCAACGGCGCGTGCAATTGTGTTTGTCAACGAATCCAGGACGCGTTCCTCAGCGCCGGATCGGGCGGTGGCAGTGTCGATGTTTCGACGAAATTGCTGTATCGCGCGCATCGAACTACTGGTCCGCATTACATCACTGCCGTCGCTCGGGTTCTCCGAGATGCGATGCAGGCGACGCCCGCTCGAAATGTCGCGTTGAGCGCGTTCGAGCGACCGCAGATTTTCCTGCAGTCGGACGATGCTCGATCTCGTTATGGATTGGTTTGTGACGCGCATAGTTGGATCGTCTACGACATTTTAGGGGGATATCACACTGCTGGCGTTCCCGTCTCAAGTATCGGTGCGAGCTCTCGATAGTTGAGCAAATGGCGGGCAGAGGCTCCAAAGCCGGGTTTGGCACTGACGCGCGCGCCGTAATAACGGCTATTTTTTCCTTGTCTGTCACGACGATGTGACCAATCGCACCTTGATCGTCACACCCCCGGCAGTTTTTGCCGAACCGACGACGTCTCTCGTTCTAATCGCCCGGTCAAAATGGCAACCATCTTATATGTGGACGACGAACCTAATGTCGGGCTTCTGCTCGAGGACACCCTCGGACGCGCAGGCCACACGGTCGTCGGCGCGCAAAGTGTGCCTGCAGCGCTCCAGATTCTCGAGCGAGGTGCCGTCGACCTGATCATCTCGGATTATCGCATGCCCGGCCTGTCCGGACTTGAGTTCATCCAGCTGCTGACGAGGGAGGGATACGATATTCCACTCATCATGCTGACGGGCTATGCGACGATCGAGCATGCGGTGGCGTCGATTAAGGCGGGGGCGATCGATTACATCACCAAGCCCGTACGGCCGCAACAGCTGGAGCTCGCCGTCGAGCAGGCACTCGAATTCGTGCGCCTTCGCCGCGAGAACGAGCTGCTGCGAAAAGAAGTGATGCAGTTTCGGAATGAGCGCCAGATTATTGGTGACTCCCCCGCCATCCGCCTGGTGCTTCAAACCGTGAGCATGGCGGCACCCACCCGGGCAACCGTTCTGCTTCAGGGCGAGTCAGGCGTCGGCAAGGAGCTTTTTGCCCGGGCTATTCACGATCAGAGCGATCGCCGCGATAAGCCATTTATCAAGCTCAACTGTGCAGCTCTCCCGGAGGGACTGGTCGAAAGTGCGCTGTTCGGCCATGAAAAGGGCGCGTTCACCGGCGCCATCAAGAGAGTCGAAGGAGCCTTTGAGAGAGCCAACCGAGGAACCCTGCTCCTGGACGAAATCTCGGAGATGCGGCTCGACCTGCAGGCAAAACTGCTGCGCGTGC
>JBBSTN010000140.1:0-8407 GCA_038235845.1 Gemmatimonadales bacterium
AGCGAGTTAACTTCTTCCTGATCGACTCCAGCAGCTTTCCAGATCGGTATAGCTTCCCGATAGCGCTGCTCAGCGGTGCTCCACTGTTCGCGAACCTTGGCCAGGTAGCCCAGATCCTGCAGCGAGGCTGCAACTGCGGGGCTCGTCGCACCAAGCTCCGAACGTCGCGCCTCGAGCGCTGCGCTGAATAGCGACTCCGCCTCCGCGTACCTGCCTTGCGACTGCAGAATCCTCCCAAGACTTACACGCGCGAGTTGCACATCAGGATGCTGGGCGCCGAGAATGCTGATTCGCATTGCAAGCGCCTCGCGATTCATTGGTTCGGCCTGCTCCAACTTTCCCTGATTGCCGAGCACGGTGCCGAGACGACTCAGAATATTGGCGATTGCAGGGTGCGCAGTACCGTGAAGTTTACGAGCGAGCGGCAACGCCTCGCGTAACTGCGACTCAGCGTCGGGAAAGCGTCGTAGAATGTTGTTGGCGTCACTAAGAGTTACGAAGCCATCAACAACCTGTGGGTGCAGATCGCCATGCGCGCGCCGGAGAATGGCGAGCGACTCCTCGAGCAACGGCCCGCCCTTCTCTGCGTTGCCGGTGTAGGCCAGAAAACTGCCGAGTTCGCGAAGTCGCAATGCGACCTCCACTCCCGTATTGCCATGCCGGCTGCGCGAAAGGCGCAATGCTTCGCGATGCAACTTCTCCGCCTCGACGTTGTTGGCCTGCTGGTAGCGAACATTGGCCAGCGACGAAAGCGCGGTCGTAATCCGATCATCGTCTGCTTTCAGCCTGGCCCGCAAAGTAGCGAGTGCTTCCGTAAGCTTCTGTGCCGCGGCCGTGTACTCCCCTTTTGCCCGCAGCATTTCACCAAGATCGGCGGCGGTGATGCCGGCGTCGAGACTGGTCGCACCACCAGCGCGTCGACGAATTGCATTTGCCGAATCGAGGTGCGGCAGGGCCTTGTCGTAGAGACCGAGCGCGAAGTACGTACGGCCAATCATTGTTTCCACCCCGCCCCTGACCTCGGGCTGCGCTGCGAGATCTCCGCTGTCCATACGTTTCGCAGCCTGGTCAAGCAACTCGCGCACCGTGAGCTCCTTCCCTAGAGCGTTAGAGGGGTCGGACGACGACAACATCGTCTGCAGAAAGGTATTCACCGCCTGGGCCTTCTCCGCTTCGTTACGGGCTACGGAGGCGCTCGCGGTCGCGGCGGCCTGCTCACGCCTGGCGACAAGTCGAGCAGAATCGGCCACCACGCGCGACGAATCAGCTACCTGCATTGCTGAGTCGGCCTCCGCTCGACGACTCTCCGCCAGCAAGCCAGACGCGACCGCTTCCACCCGCCGAGACTCGGCGGTGTGTTCTGCGGCGGTGGCCCTGAGAGCCTGCCAGGTACTTACGACCGTCCCCGCTACGAGCATCAGGACGGCTACCCCAAGGCCGGTGACGAGCGTCCGGTTGCGGCGAGCAAACTTTCCCAGTTGATAAAAGGCGCTTGCAGGGCGTGCGGCAATCGGCTCGTCCGTCAGGTAGCGACGCACATCGCTCGCGAGTTCCTCTGCGGAGTCGTAGCGCCGCGATTTTTCCTTCTCCAGGGCTTTGAGGACGATAACTTCGACGTCGCCCTTGAGCGAGCGATTAATGGTGCTGAGGGGCGCCGGGTCGTCCAGCAGAACGATACGCGCCGCTTCGTAGATCAACTTTCTCGCGAGATCGTACGGAAGCTTGCCCGACAGCAGTTCGTACAGAATCACGCCGAGTGAATACACGTCGCTTCTTCGGTCGACGTCGTCGGGCGCGGCGTTGATCTGCTCAGGGCTCATGTACTGCAGAGTGCCAATGACCTCACCGACTGAAGTCTGTCGAGTGACCTGCACATCAGCATCGATAAGCCGGGCCACTCCAAAATCGAGGATCTTGGGCAGTCCGCTTTCGTCGACCATGATATTTGCGGGCTTCAGGTCACGGTGAATGACCCCCTGCTGATGCGCATAGTTTACCGCGTCGCATACCCGAGCAAAGAGTTCGAGTCGACGCTTGAGGTTGAGTGAGTGCGACCGGGCGTATTCGGTGAGGTTTTCTCCAGTGATCAACTCCATGGCGAAGAACGGCTGGGTGCCGTGCGCGTCTACGAACGTTCCCGCTTCGTAAATCTGTGCAATACCTGGATGCTGCAACCGGCCCAACACCTCCGATTCCCGGGCAAATCGCCGAATCAGATCTGGCTGAACAAACTCGGGCCGGATGACCTTGAGGGCGACCAGGCGATGGGGCTGATCCTGTTCGGCCTCGTATACGGTACCCATGCCGCCTTCGCCGAGGACGCCGGTGATGCGGTAGTGGCCAATGGACGCAGGGTGATGTGCTTGCCGCTCGCTTTTCGCTGATGGCGACTCCGGAGTACCGTCCGACTCATTCATGATGTCTGGCCATTAGATACTGTTCCGGTTGGGCGCACTGTAACGGGGCGGCCGGGTGCCAAACCATCGTGTGGCGGAATCGAAACTGCCTGCGTGCCCGCTGATACAACACGGCGGCGACAACACTCGCAAGCTCATTAAAATCGCAGGCATAAACAACCTTTCCCCGACGGACGCTGTGCCAGAGCAATCCGTGCGAGGCTCATCTGTATAAGACGAGGTCGCCTATCACTTCTGGTTATCTTGCGGGCTAGTCTTCATAACTTCCCTCGCCGAATAACCCGACAAACCACATGAAAAAGCTGATTCTCTACCTTGCCGGCGCTACTTTCGTCGCAGCATGCAGTGGCGAAGCAAAGACAAATGTGGCCGCCTCCGACAGTGCGACTTCCACCAACATGAACATGCCAAACAATGCCGCCGAGCAAGTAAAGATTACGCCAATCGAGCATGCGTCGGTAGTGCTGAACTGGCGAGATACCGTCATTTACGTTGACCCGGTTGGGGGTGCAGCAATGTATGCGGCGCAGCCGAAAGCAGGCGTGATACTTGTAACTGACATCCACTCTGATCACATGGATGCGGAAACGCTCAAGGCTGTTTCGGAAGGTGGCGTTCCCATCATCGCGCCGCAGGCCGTCAGAGACAAGCTTCCTGCAGAGCTGCAATCACATGTGACTGTTCTC
The DNA here is from genome assembly GCA_038235845.1 of Gemmatimonadales bacterium. Lineage (GTDB taxonomy): Bacteria > Gemmatimonadota > Gemmatimonadetes > Gemmatimonadales > Gemmatimonadaceae > Gemmatimonas. The sequence goes on from JBBSTN010000140.1 coordinate 3,104, forward strand.
GCAAATGGCGAGACGCACATGATGGGTGGCTGGAAGATTGAAGCGATTCCGATGTACAACACCACCGCTGATCGCCAGCAGTACCATGCAAAGGGTCGCGGCAACGGATATGTGATCGAGCACGATGGAGTTCGCGTATATCTATCCGGCGATACTGAGGACATTCCCGAAATGCGCGCGCTCAGGAATATCGATATCGCGTTTGTGTGCATGAACCTGCCGTACACAATGACGGAAGAACAGGCAGCAAGTGCGGTCGCCGAGTTCAAACCCCGGCAGGTGTACCCGTACCACTATCGCGGCACGGATGGGATGTCCGACGTGGCAAAGTTCAAGAAGCTTGTGAACGAGGCAGCACCGGGAGTTCAGGTGATGCAGCTTGATTGGTATCCGGCGAAGTAGCGTTCGCCGCAGCACAGCTACAGGTCTCGCCGGTGATCCTCACTTCACTATCTTCACCTCGTTCATTCTCCGCGCCGGCGAGACGTAGGCGCTTACAAGGCTTTCATTTCCGTCGGCGCCGACGGCCGCCACACCAAAAACCCAATCGTCGATGGACAGACCAGGGAGCACAAAGGATGTGACGTTTCCAACGGTTTGTGAATGCTCCCAGCTGTTGTTCCACGTGTCACGCCAGTAAATGCGATATGAAACTGCGCCTGGCACTGCGCTCCACTGAAGATTGCTGTCATAGCCAGACGGGTTGCGCGACAGACGCACGGCACCACGTTCGTTGGTTACGTCGGGAGCCGTAGGCGCGAGTGCTAAAGAGGCGACACTTGCCGCATTGACGCGAGCATTCTGTGCCAGGTAGCGGAAGTCGACACCGCCGAGCGTATCGTTGGCGGTGTGCTGACGGGAGAAGTTCTCGTTTGCTTCGCGAAAGACCACAGCGGGAAATTCGTTCGCGGTGAATGACGAGTGGTCGCTACCGCGCCCGAATCTGTCTTCCCTTGCCATCAGACGAATGCGGTGTGATGGCACATAAAGCGCCGCCACCCGCTCGATATAGCGGGCAAGCGAGCGGGACATGTTGTCCTCGGGCCCAAGCGAGTATACGCGAACACTCTTTCCGTCGACCTGGCCATTGCCACCCATGCTGTTGCCCACGATGTCGTTGTTGAAGTTGGCAGTGACGACAACGCTGTCCGCCGCAAGTTTCTGTGCATGCGCCATGGAACCGATCAGTCCTTGCTCTTCGCCCGCCCAACACATGAACACAAGCGTTGCGTCGAACTCAATACCGCTCTCCGCGAATACACGCGCCAGCTCCATTGTGAGAACTGTGCCGCTTCCATCGTCGTTGGCGCCAGGAGCGTCATTGTCGTTGCGAGCGTCACGCGGTCCCTGCGAGTTTGCGCCACCAGCGTTGAGCGCGAGTTGGCCGCCGCCGCCGAGATTCACCGTATCATAGTGCCCGGTAACGTAGATACGACGAGCCGATTTCCCAGGTAGCACCGCCATCACATTGCGCAGTTCGACGTCCCGGGTAATTCGACCTTGCTGAGCTATCTGGTGCGTGTCGAATGACACCTGCAGACGCGGGCTCGAACGCTTAAGTTCGTCATATATCCATTGCCGTGCTGCGCCAATACCGCGTGACGTTGAGGTTGCGTCGGATAGTGTTGATCGAGTTCCAAATGACACGAGCCTGGAGTCGAGCGCGAGTAGCCGTTCCTGCGACACCGACGCGACCAATGCCTGAACACGTGGGTCAATATCCGGTGCCGGTGCACGCTGAGTACCAGCGTTCTGCGCTGGCGTGGGTTGAGCAACTGCGGAACTGGATGCTGTGGCGGCGATTGCTACGCATGCCACTGCTGTATAAAGCGCAAGCAACCGTGCGCGGTGAGCGAAATTCGGCGTCGACAGTTTTACAGAAGGCACGTGGGCTCCAGCACAGACAGCGGTAGGAAAGCATCCGGCAAAGATGCGAGGGATAGGGACAGCTCTCGATGTCCTGCAATATCCGTGAAGATCTCAAGCTATCACGGGTCGGATCCCAACGCATCGATTTGAAACAGGTCGGTAGATTCCATAGCATGAGCACACCCGATCCACTTCCCTCACTCAACGCCCTCTACCGCATCGATCGAGAGCTCGGCGGTGGCGGCATGAGTCGAGTTTTGGTCGCCGAGGAGATTGCGCTGGGACGGGAGGTGGTTATCAAGCTGCTGCCCCCGGAGATGGCCGCGGCGGTTAGCACCGAGCGCTTCAAACGGGAGATACAGCTCGTCGCAGGGCTTCAACATCCGCATATCGTGCCGGTATTGGCTGCGGGCGCCGCCGATGGTCTCCTGTACTACACGATGCCGTTTGTCGATGGTCTATCGCTCCGCGACCGGCTCAAGCGCGACGGCGCGCTGGCGCTCGACGACGCGGTTTCCATTTTTCGCGAAGTGGCCGGCGCGCTCGCTTATGCTCACAGTAAAGGGCTTGTCCATCGCGACATCAAGCCGGAGAATGTACTGCTCTCGCAGGGCCACGCGCTGGTTACTGATTTCGGTATCGCCAAGGCGCTGAGTCAAGGCGCAGAACCGCAAACGGCGGTCACCGGCGAAATGCTCACCGCGATCGGCAGTTCCATCGGCACTCCCAGCTACATGTCACCCGAGCAGGGCGTCGGCGACCCGTCCGCCGATAGCCGCTCCGACCTCTACTCGTTGGGTATCATGGCCTACGAGATGCTTACGGGCGAAACGCCGTTTGCGGACCGAACCACAACCCATGCGCTGTTGATGGCGCACATGGTCGAGCCACCTCCTCCGCTGGGAGCAAGGCGACCGGATATTCCGGAACCGGTAACGTCTGTCATCATGCGCTGCCTGGCGAAAGACCCCGCCGAACGTCCAGCAGGCGCCGAAGAAATCGTTCGGGTGCTGTCGGCAGGAAGGCTTGCCAACGCGGGACAGACAACGTCGGGAAAACGCGCCAGCAGAGTCTGGATCGGGCTTGCTGCGATCGTACTGGTTATGGCGGCGGTGAGCTTGTTCGCATGGCGTGCTCTCCGCCCCACTGCGAGTGAGGCATCGGGCAGTAACCCAGCATTGGTTGCCCGCAGCGACACTAGCTCCGATCGTGTCACGGTTACCACCTTCGCGAACGAAACCGGCGACCCGTCGCTTGACGGTATTGGCCGTCTGACCGCCGACTGGCTCACCACCGCACTCGCTGGCCCCGGCGGTGTGAAGGTGCTGGACGCCCGTGCAGCGTTAGGTGTGGAAGGGGCAACCGCGGACACAAAGAGTGCGATAGCGACGGCACGCGATGTCGGCGCAGATGCAGTGGTGACGGGAAGCTATTACAAACTGGGCGACTCGTTGCAGTTCGACGTCAAGCTGCTCGACGCGCGTACGTCGGAGGTGATGCAGGCGCTTGGCACTGTAAAAGGGCCCGCTGCAGATCCAACCGCGACGATCGAACTGGTGCGACAGCGCACGCTGGGCGCGCTGGCATCGCGATTCAATCCGGAACTTGGTGAACTCTCGCGATCTTTGAGCCAGCCTCCCTCTTACGCCGCGTATCAACAATTGGTGGCCGGCATGGATGAGTTTTTTGCAGGCAATGTCGAGCAGGCAAAGGTACGTTTTATTCGCGCATCCCAGATTGACACTGGGAATGTGCAAGCCCGCACATGGTTGCTGGAATCACTCGAAGCCCTCGGTCAGCCGAGCATTGCCGATTCCGTCGCGAAGCAGCTCGAGTTGCGCCGGGATCGGCTGACACGATTCGAGAATGCACAGCTCGATGAGTATACCTCCAGCATACGTCGACAACCGGCGGCGAATCTTGATGCGACGTTTCGCATGCATGCGCTTGCACCAAACGGACAGTTTCGTGCCACTCTCGCACGCAAACTGCTCCTCGCCAACCGGTGGCGTGAAGCACTCGATACACTAAACGCAGCTCCCGCCGAAGTTGGTCTGTTCAAGGGAAAGCCATATCCGCTCGAGCAACGGCTACAGCTGGAGCATCGACTTGACTTGCACGACAGGGAGATCGCGACTGCCCGGGAGCTCGAGCGCCGTTTTCCTTCGCCGCAGCGTTTGTACGATGAAGCACGCGCTCTTGCCGCGTCGGGCAAAGTAGACACATTGGCCACTCTTGTGAAGCAGATCGTCGAACGATCGCGCGGTGCTGTCTCTGGGCGCACGATACTTCGTGCACTGGCCGATGAGCTACGCGAACACGGCCATGGTGCGCAGGCTGACAGCGTACTCAACGCGCTGCTCGCGTCGTACGATGCCATGGCTCCCGATTCGGCGAGCGGACCGGGCGCCGCACGTGGTCGGGCCGAGACGCTCGGCCGGCTCGGCCGATGGAGCGACGCCTACAATGTCATGAAGCCGTACCTGGGTGCAGACACTTCATTCGATTTCAAGATGTCGCGTGCCGTTCTTTCGGCACACATGGGCGACCCGAAACTGGCTGCACAGCTCGACCACATAATCGTAAATCAACCCGTCGATCCTTATCAGAAGGGATATACATTCTTCCTTCGCGCTCGGCTCGCGATAGCACGCGGAGACAAGGCAGGAGCTATCGCACTGCTCAAGTCAGCGCAGGATAACGCTCTTCCTGTCTATGACGCGGTGCACGCAAACTTCGAGTTTGGCTCGCTTGTGGGCGATCTTGCGTTCGCCGCGCTGTTTGCGCGTTGAAGTGGACCCAACCCTGCCTCGTCACCATTCACCGGAAGTAGTATGTCGCGAATCTCTCTTGCGCTCCTCGCTTCGGCATTCTCGATTGGCCTGCCTTTGTCGCTGCTCTCACAAACGACGGCCCAGTGGGCAAACGCTGGCAAACAAGGCGACTACGTCGTACGGAACTTTCACTTTAGTACAGGTGACACGCTTCCCGAGTTGCGACTGCACTACACCACTTTAGGCTCGCCGCGAAAAGACGCGGAGGGAGTGGTGCGCAACGCCGTAATGATTCTGCACGGCACTGGCGGATCGGGCCGATCCTTCATGAGTAGCGGCTACGCCGGAGAACTGTTCGCATCCGGAAAATTACTCGATACAACGAAGTTCTTTATAGTTTTACCGGATGGAATCGGTCACGGTAAATCGTCCAAGCCAAGTGACGGCCTACACATGCGAGTTCCAAAGTACACCTACGACGATATGGTGCTTTCGCAGTACAATCTTTTAACCGAGGCGCTGGGTGTAAATCATCTTCGGCTCATCATGGGTACGTCGATGGGCTGCATGCAGGCATGGGTATGGGGCTATGAGCATCCTGCTTTCATGGACGGCCTTGCGCCGTTCGCATGTGTGCCAGCACAGATTGCCGGCCGCAACA
>JBBSTN010000141.1:0-8391 GCA_038235845.1 Gemmatimonadales bacterium
CCAAAGAGATAACGGAAGCCTTTGACGAACCGCTCACGCAGGCGCAAGTGCTGGCAATCGTCGATCCGTTCATCGTCTAGCGGCCGCTTCACGCACGGAGGCCGTGCTTTTCGCGCGGCTTCCCGCTATACAACAAAGGAGTTCTAATTGACGGATAAGTCCGAAATGCTGGAAAAAACTGAAGACGGATCGACTGAGCAGCTCAATCGGCTTTCTCAAAAGTTTGGAGGTCGGAAACCAACCCCCGACATGGCGGCCGTACTTCGGGTGATGCTCACTTCTGACGCCAAGCCCATCGAGACATTAGCGGCAGACGACGCACGCGATCAGCCCACTCCCACGGATGCTGTAAAGGCACTTCTGGAGGAGCGCGGAGAGAGTACCGATCCCGAAGTTGTAGGCGATGTCAGCAACACCGATTTCAAGGGGCCCGACGGCGATGTAGACATTCGGATCTATACGCCGGCAAGTGCAAAGATCCACAAGGACAGCCTGCTCCCCGTGGTACTGTATATCCATGGTGGCGGATGGGTTATTGCCGACCTTGATGTATACGATTCGTCGCCGCGTGCAATCTGCAATCGAGCGCATTGCATCGTTGTGTCAACGCACTATCGCCAAGGCCCGGAGGATCGTTTCCCCGCGGCTCACGAGGATACATTCGCAGCATACCGTTGGGTGCTCGAAAATATTCGCGAACATGGTGGTGATCCATCGCGTGTGGCGGTAGTTGGTGAATCGGCCGGAGGCAACATGGCCGCCGCAGTATCGCTCAGGGCCCGTGAAACTGGCGTGCAACTTCCGATTCATCAGGTATTGGTGTATCCGGTAGCAGATTACCACATGAATTCGGAATCTTACTCAGAAATGAAAGAGGCCGCGCCATTGAATTCCCCGATGATGGCATGGTTCTTTGACAACTATCTGCGTACTCCAGCAGACGGACAGTCAGAAGCTATTTCCATCGTTCATGCTAGTCTCGCGGGCTTACCGCCAACGACGATTATCAATGCCGAACTTGATCCGCTCCGTACGGAAGGCGAAAAGTTGGCGGATCGACTGAATGCGGCAGGCGTCAAAGTGTCGCAAAAGACATACGCCGGCGTAACCCACGAGTTTTTTGGCATGCTTGCAGTGTTGCCGGAAGCTCGCGACGCGCAGGATATGGCAGCAGAGGCACTGAGAAAGGCATTCGGCACTAGCTGATATAGCTCGAACAGCTGACATGGCGAGATAGCCGAAACGCAGGAGCAAAAAGATGGGGCAGAGGAAATAATCTTCTGCCCCATCTCTGTTTTCCGGTCTATCTCGCTTCAGCTCAAGTCTCGAGTGTCCGACATCAGCCAAGAGAAAACACCAACTTGCCAACGGACGCCAGCGATTGCCATGCACACTGCTACGTGCACACGGCAACTGTTACGTGTTATCGGCAGTTGGCTGACGACTAACGGAAGATCATGCCTTGCGGTCGATGCAGCCCGTAAAGTTCGGGTTATTCATCTCGTCGGTAGTGACGGGAAGATTTACATCGTTGCCGTAGTTGCCGCCGCGATAGTGCTCGCCCACGGGGAACGTATTCTGTTCTGTGCGGCCGTAATCACGAATGAGACGACGAAGGTCGCCCAGCCGCTGACCACGGGAGAACGTCCAGAACGCCTTTTCGCGGAAAAGCAGGTCGAGCTGGGCCGCCATGGTGGCCGGCAATGTGAGTGGCGGCAACACTGTCGGCTGAATCTCACCAAGTTTGGGCGGAGCCGCACGAAGCGCGTTGAGAATGCTCAGCATCGTCTGCGGATTGCCCGCCTTGAGCGCCGCTTCGGCTTCGATGAGACGTGCATCGATTCCATTTGTTACCGCAAGATTTGTCGAACGGGCGTAAAGCGTGGTGGTTCTCGAATAAGTCAAACCATCCTGTGATTTTACTGTATCCTTGCCCGAATTCTGGGTTGTATAGCGCACCGGCAAACGTGGATCATTGCTCGAGAAAAATGGGATAACATTTTTTACGAGAAAATTGCGCGCGTTTCCTTCCAGTGAGTCGCCGATAGTGTATCGACGAGAACTGGCCGGCTGTGCCCAGATGATGTTATCGCCGCTACCAGCCTGGAAAGTATGATCGTAGCTGAAGCTCGTGGGAACGCCCGCCACCGCTGCACCTGCATCCGCAATGCGTCCCAACCCGAGAAGCACACGGCCACGTGCGACCTTTGCCGCATTCAGTATGCTCACCGAAAGCGCGTCGGTGCCGGTGTTGGCAGCCAATGACGAGTCCAGAGACGCTAGCGCCACAGTGAATACCTGCTGCACCGTTTGCGGCGTTCCGTAAGTGATCGGCGACGTAGTTGCATCAGACAAGGGAATGCCATTGCAGAAGTCAGACGCCATCTGCATTTCGGCAAATCCGCGGGCGAAGTACATCTCACCAATGGCCGCAGACTGCGTTGGTGCGTATTCCTTGAGAGCCTGTAGCGCCTGATTGGACGCAGTTCTCACTCGTGAAAGATCTCTGAAGAAACCGGTGATCGAACCGTTGTTGAGCTGGATGTTTCGCTCATCGGTTTCGTCGTTCTGCACAAATGTGCTGCTCGTGCTCCACTCATCAGCGAGAAGGCCGCCGAACAGCCAGGTGCTCTCGGATCCTCCCGTAATGTCGCGGAACCGGTCGAGAGCGCCGTTGCGGAGCGAAAGCGCGCCCTCGGCTGAATTGATGTTGCCCTGGGTGATAAGGTCAGGATCATCGACATCGAGTAGCGAGTCCGTTGCCGATCCGCATGAAGCCAGCGAGAACACACCTGCCACAGCGAATGCCATCACCGCAGCGTGTCTATACCGCGCGCGGCCGTTAATAATATTCTTCATCGTTTAGCTCCTAGAAGCCGAAGTTGAAGCGCAACACAAAGTAGCTTGGCGGCGCAATGGTCTGAAAATCGTCTGGAGCGTCGCTGTCGACGCTGGCAAGACGGTCGGTTTCCGGATCGGTACCGCGGTAGTTCGAGATAAAGCCGAGGTTTCGCGCCGTGAAGGTTATGCTCGCATTGCGTGCGCGGGCAAGGCTTGCCACACGCGGGCTGAACGAGTAAGTGGCGGAAATTTCGCGCAGGCGCACGAATGCGCCGGGTTGGAAAAATCCATCCAGAGTCTTGGACGGATGATTGAGCGTTGCCACAACCATCGCCTGCTCCACGAAGCTCGCGTTCGGATTCACCAAGCCATTGCAGTTACGACGGCTTACGCAGCGAATGCGTTCGGTGTTGTTGTAGTGCAAGCTTCCGCCGCGATAGTCCACAAGCGACTGCAGGCGCAGCTTCTTGTTGAACAACTCAAAGCCGTTTGTCGCGGCAAGCGTGTAACGTGGCTGATTGTAGCCGCGGAAGATCGCCGAATCGCCGACGAAAACTTCATTCAGTGCAGGATCGGCATTGTAGGTGAGTATGCCGTCGCTGTTCTTGTCTTCCCAACCCGTAATGGGCTGCGCCCAGAATCCGCGAATCGGATATCCTTCGACAATTCTGGTCGTGGTGCCGATCTGAGCGGGTGTATCGCCCAGACTGTTTACTTTGTTGCTGTTGATAGAGCCTGAAAGAGTCATGTCGGCGGCGAACCAGCCGCGGTCGAGCAGCTGTGTGTTCACGAGCATCTCGAAGCCGCTGTTGGAAACGGCGCCAAGGTTGGATGCCTGAGTGGTCGATGCACCAACCGAGGGCGGTACAATGGCGAGAATAAGTGCGTCTTTTGTCTTCTTGTTGTAGTAGGTGAACTCGAAGTTTGCCCGTCCACCAAATGCGCGCAGGTCAAAGCCGGTTTCCAGCTCCGAGGTGCGCTCCGGCTTGAGGTTATCGTTGCCGATGGCCGCGTATATTGCGCTCGGAGTATCAACGTTTCTTATGTTCGTGGTGCTTGCAGCGTAGTAACGAAGGGCGTCATTGGCACCGGGCTGAACGCCCGAAGAGCCTGCGGCAAGACGAAAACGAAGATTGTCTACCCAGGTACCACGCGGGAAGAAGTCTTCTTCTGACAACACCCACGAAGCGCTGAACTTCGGATAAATAACACGCTGGAAATCGGTACCGAATGCGCTGTTCTGGTCGGACCTTGCCGCCAACGTAAAGAACAAGCGGTCTCGAATAGAGAGCTGTTCCTCGAGGAAGAAGCCGGCAGTTTTCTGATAAGTGCTGGCCTCAGTAGCATTCTTCGTTGCGCCGCCACCTGTAGTCTGCGATCCCGGTACCAGGTCGGAGCCGCTCGCAAGATTGCGGTTGAAGTCGTACTGGATGTACTGGATTCCTGCAGTCGTCTTGGTCAGCAACCACGAAGCGGCGGTGTAGTTGGCCGACGTTGCTGCATCGATGCTGAAATTCCTGATTCCCGCCCTGCTGTTTCCCTTGAAGCCGAGGCGATAAGTCGAGTTGATTGGTGGCCCTTCACCGCGATAGAGGAAGTTGTCATCAATGCGGCTCGTATAGTCATTGCCGATGTTGAGGCGCGTAATGTTCCAGGTGAAGGGGCGGTAAAGCACGTTCATGCCAGTGATGATGCGGGTTACCTGCTGACCCGTTTTTTCCTGCCAGGTGTAGCCCGGCGTCCAGGCGCGATACCCGGTGAGGGGCGTTCCCACCACTGCGACCGTGCCGTTGTCCTTGTAGCCCGGCCCACCAAACACCTGCGAACCCAAGCCAGCGGTTGCATTCGATTCGAGCGTATATCTCTGGTTCACCAGCACGAGATTGGAAGTCACACCAACATCGAGCTTTGAATTTATCGCTGCGTTGAGATTTGCGCGGAAGCTGTTACGGTTGGAGATATTGGGCCGCTCGGTCCACGCACGAATGGGGACGCCGGTGCTGTCAAATCTGCGACGTTCGAAATCCGGCAACTCCAGCACACCGGTTTCTTTTTCGTTCTCACCAGAAAGGAAGTAGCGCAGCACATCATTTCCGCCTGATATCTGGAGACCGTACTGTGCACGGTTGCCCGTGCCCAGCGGCGTGGCGTCGGGATCATAGAACGGCGAGTAGGTGGTGACGCTGTCCCGCGTGCATGCTCCACTCGAAAGCTGCGTCAATACACAGTTCGGGCGGCTGATGGTGGACCCGGCTGTCTTGCCCCAAATCCAGTAATTCGTCGGGTAATTGTTGTTATCGGTGATTACCCCACCTTCAGCATACGCATTCCAGCGGGCAGCACCGGAGCGTCCTCTCTTGGTTGTAATCACGATGACGCCGTTGGCGGCGTCCGTTCCGTAGAGGGTCGCAGCAGACGGACCTTTCACGATCTCGATGCTCTCGATCTCTTCCGGATTGATATCGCCAACGCGCGACGCGCCATTTCCGCCCGTACCGAATGCGGAGGAGCCCGCATCACTCGTCATGCGAATTCCATCGATTACGTAAATGGGCTCATTGGAAAGTGAGATCGAATTGATACCTCGAATTCGCACGCGTGAACCCGAACCGGCCTGCGTTCCGCTGGCGATTTGCACTCCTGGAGCTCGCGAATTAAGCAGATCGCTGATATTCGATACCGGCGATGTCTCTACCGTCTTTGCAGCGTCGATGGTGGAGATTGCGTTGCCGACCTCGTTCTTGTTCTGCTGGCCGGTAGCCGTCGAAACAACGGGAGAAAGAGTGACGGCAACGGACGATATCTGCACTTCGAGGTTCACCGTTTGCCCCGTCGTGACGTTCACGGTGCTCTTCTGCTCGCCATAACCTATTCGAACAATGCGAACATCATGAGTTCCCGTCGGTACATTGACGAGAGTGAGCCGACCATCCTGATTGGTCAGTCCGCCGAGCGAAGTGCCGACAATGGACACCTGCGCCTGTGCCACCGGCGCTGTGCTGCCTTTGTCGGTGACATGTACGGCGATCGTGCCGCGTTGGGCAAGCACGAGGCTTGGTACACCCGCTACGATTGCCAGCGCGCAAATCGCACGCAGGATCGATCGCGGAATCGCGCTGGACCCCAAGGGGGGCAGTACGGTTCGTTGCATGGTTAACCCTCGATAATGATAAGAAACGTCCTTCTGGCAGGATCACTATTCCAACCCGATCAATCAACCAACAACGCAGCCAAATACACAAGTCACAATCGACGGATGTGTCGATATCCCTCGCCCGTCATTCCCTCACGCAAAAGTGTTAGATTCATCATGAATTTCCTGCCCATTCCAACACTGCCATGTCTGACCGACGAAAGTTCCTGACGCACCTGGGCGCCGGTGCGGCCGCGTTGACCGTCTCTTCAATGGTCTCTCCCGCGAGAGTTACTGCCGAAGCCATGTCTGCGAATCGCGACGCGGAATCTCACGGCAGCGCAAACAGCCTCTCAGCCCGCGACCTCGCCACAGCATGTGGCGCCGAATACATGGCCGAAGACTGGGACTTAAGCTGGACGAGCCGATTGACCGGAAAACATCGCGCAGTGTTCGACACTCCCGAAGTGGAGCACGGCGTGGGAGTGCTTCGATCCGGTCTCTGGCTCAGGCAGTACGGCGACGTGCTTAAGGCCCCGCCTTCAGAGCTGAACAGCGTTCTGGTGCTACGACATCACGCCATCATACTCGCTATGTCTCAACCATTCTGGGACGAGTACGAACTGGGCGAGAAGAACAAGGTGATGGATCCGATCACTGACAAGAAAACCACTCGTAACCCCGCACTTCTCAGCACCGAGACCGGCGCTCCTCCATCCTACGCGGCGATGGCGCTCGACAAGCAGCTTGCCAACGGCACGATCGCCCTGGGATGTGGGCTGGCCTTTGCGCAGATGGTTGGCCTCGTACGCGAGAAACACAAGCTGGATGCTGCCGATGCCAACATCCGTGCTCGGGAAGGCCTGGTGCCCGGGGTGATCCTCCAGCCATCGGGCTTTTTCGCCACCACTCTTGCGGGCGAGAATGGATGTATCTACGTACGCGCGTCGTAACATCGCTCGATAGTCATACCGCGTCGGAAAGCGACGAGAACGTAAAGTCGCGAACCTTGACAGGCGGCATGTAAACAGCTCCCCCGGCGCTCAGATTTTCCGAGGTGTTCACTCTGATTGACGGGCCAACCGCCTCGAGATTGTTGAGAAAGAATATCGGCGACTCGTTGAATCTGAAATTCTTGATCGAGCGTGAAATCTTCCCGTTCTCTATCAGGAATGTCCCGTCGCGGGTGAGTCCGGTGTAAAGAATCGTTCGGGGATCAACCGCGCGAATGTACCAGAAACGCGTGACCAGCACGCCTCGCTCAGTACTCCGAATCATCTCGGCGATGGATGTATCTCCACCTTTCATTCGCAGCGAACGCGCGCCAAATCCGCCGCCCGATCGCGTTGGCTCGACGCCCTGTTTCTGCGCCCAATAACGATCGTAATTGAGATTCTTTACCACTCCGTTTTCGATCCACACGACCTTGTCGAGAGGCATGCCGTCGCCGTCGAAACCGCCGTTGGTGCTGGGAGAATCGTCGGGGTCGGTCATCAGCGTCACCCGCTCGTCGACGACCTTGAGACCGATCTTGTTTCCGCCACCGGCTTTGGAAAAGAACGACCGGCCTTCGTCAGCCGCTCGCGCCTGCATCGCACCGGGAATGAGCTGAATGAGATTGCCAGCGGCGGTGGGCTCGAGAATCGTCGTATAGCGGCCGGGCTCGATGGCAACCGGGTTTCTCGATGTGCGCGCTTTTTCGACCGCAGTCGCCGCTACCCGTTGAGCGTCGATATCCCCAAATGTGTCGCCATCGCTGCACGCCCAGCCCGATCCCGTACCGTCCGGCGAGCGGACTGTCGACGTCATGGTGACAGACCCGCTCGAGTCATACGCAAACAATCCCTTCGAGTTGGCCAGCGCAGTTGCACCAGCTCGGCACTCGATGAATCCGGTCGCGATCAAATCGGCCGCACGCGCCATCTCCGTAACCGTCTTGGCGGCAAGCGCGCGCTCGGCTGGAGTGGGAAGTGAGATGGTGCGCTGCTGAGGTGTTGGATACTGCTGCGGGCCCAGTTCCGACATACGCTCCGGATTTGGCGGCACCAGCTTGGCGATTTCATGAGCCTGCTTTGCCGCGGCGGCCAGCGAGGCCTCGTCGAGCCGATTGGTGCTCACACTCGCCGCGCGATTTCCGACGTAGGCGGTAATCGTCACCTGCGTGTCGTGATTCTCACCAGATGTCGTCACCTGATTGAGAGCGAACCTCGTATCGGCTCGCGCGCTGCTATTGATCGAGACTCGCGTTTCTTCGGCAGGCGAACTTTTGAGCGCGCGACGCGCGATCTCCTCCGCTTCCGACCGCGTGAGAATATCCGCGGGCGCAAACAGCGAGCGGGGACCAAATCCTGACTTCACACTCACGCCCTCCTCCCGGTATTGATGATGTTCACCTGCTGAAAATGAGACGGTACGAC
>JBBSTN010000142.1:0-8381 GCA_038235845.1 Gemmatimonadales bacterium
ACTTTCCTGTAGTGCTCGGAAGGTTCACGGAAGGTTCACGGAAGGTTCGCTTACAAAGACAAAGGAGTTATTCATGTCTCTCATCTGGACAGCACTGATCGGCCTGATTGCCGGTGCAGTTGCCAAGTTGCTCATGCCCGGGAAAGATCCAGGCGGATTCGTCATTACGATGCTGCTGGGAATTGCCGGCGCGTTTGTCGGCACATTCCTTGGACGCGCCGTGGGCTGGTACAATCCCGGAGAGGCGGCGGGCTTCATCGCGGCGACGATTGGCGCTGTCTTGCTTCTTTTCCTTTACCGTATGTTTCGCGGAAAAAGCGCGACAGCTTAAGGAACCAGCTTAAGGCGACGCGCTCCAAGCGACGCGTTCAAAGCGACGCGTTCCAAGCGACGCGCTCCAAGCGACGCCGAGGTCAGCCAACACGCACGTCTACACGCTACCAGGAACGATCTGAATGACTTCACCCGATCCTCGCTATCCTATCGGTAAACATCAGCGAAAGCCGAACTATACAGATAGTGAGAGGCGGGCGAATATTGCCCGCCTGAGCGCTCAGCCTTCGGAGCTGCGCACTCAGGCGGGAGCTTTTGCACCAGAGCAACTCGACACGCCCTACCGCGAGGGGGGGTGGACAATACGCCAGCTTGTGCATCACATGGCCGACAGTCATCTCAACATGTACATGCGCGTCAAACTCGCACTCACGGAAGACGAGCCGACCATCAAACCCTACGATCAGGACGCGTGGGCTGCATTGTCGGATAGCATGACCGCCCCCGTTGAAGCTTCACTCGCGCTATTTCAGCACCTGCATGCAAGGATCATTGCGGTACTCGAGAGCTTGCCGGATGCCGGTTTCCAGAGGGGCATTATCCATCTTGAAAACGGTCGGATGACCGTCGACGAGATAGTCGCAATGTACTCATGGCATGGCGACCATCATCTTGCGCAATTACGGGCAGCTACCGGTCGCCTTCGATGATTCTTCCGGCGTCGCCAACCAGCGCGATGCCTGTACCGTTCGGAAGTCCATACATTCCGTAAAGATACGTATTGGTGGGCACGGTCAGCTTCTTCCACGACGCGCCATCGTATCTCATAACGACACCGCTGTCGCCTGCGGCATACACTTCTGTTGGCCCTCTGCCCCACAGTGCTCGTATATCGCGCATCGTCGGAACGGTCTGGGGAAGCCAGCGCACGCCGTCGTAGCGCAACATTGTGCCAGTGTCCCCGGCAATGAAAATATCGCTGGCACCACTGCCCCAGACTGCCCGCAGCCGCTTCGTGGTCGGTACCGCGACCGAAGACCACTTTCCGCCATCGTAGCGAATGAGGAGGCCGCTATCTCCGACCGCGTAAACGTTGGACACGTCGCTTCCCCAGACGGCCCGGAGAAATCGCTGCGTTCCACTTGCCTGCGGCGACCACGCGGGGCCGTTCGACCGGAGAATCGTTCCGCGTTCTCCAACGATGAAATGCTGATTGGGCGCGCCACTCCACACCGCTCGCAATACCAGCGTGCTCGGCGACGGATCTTTTCGCCAGCTGCTTCCGTCGAAGCGAAGAATAGAGCCGGTGTCGCCCACAGCCACAACATCGTTGATCCCGCTTCCGCTTATTCCGTAAAGGTCGTTGAGCCCGGGTACACGCTCCGACGTCCAAGTTCCCGCGTTGCGCCGAAAGACTGCGCCGCCAAATCCCACTGCGAACATAGGGTCGCCCGCGGCAGTAGCGCCCCACACCGATAGCAGTGGCGGATCTGAAATCTCCGTGGTGCTGGCTCCATTTGCGCCCTCTACACGTGCAGTGACGACGGT
This sequence comes from Gemmatimonadales bacterium, assembly GCA_038235845.1. Taxonomy (GTDB): domain Bacteria; phylum Gemmatimonadota; class Gemmatimonadetes; order Gemmatimonadales; family Gemmatimonadaceae; genus Gemmatimonas. The sequence goes on from JBBSTN010000142.1 coordinate 1,822, forward strand.
GCCCCACCATCCGGCGATACGGAGCGAACCGTCTCCGCGCACTGCGACACCGCGAAAGTTCTGTCCACTTCCAACCGAAACCGCCAACCAGCTGCTGCCGTCGAAGCGCCACGTTGTCCCGGTGTTGCCAACGGCATAAATGTCGTCAAACGCTCTGCCTTTTACTGCGAACAGATTGGCCCGCGACGGGGAGGTCATGAGAGACCAGTTGACCCCGTCGAATCTCACGATGGTACCGCCGGCACCGACCGCAAAAACATTTCCCGCACTTGTGCCCCAGACGTCGAAGAACGGAGCGGTTACGGGAACCGACATGCGTCGCCACGCAGAGCCATCGAATCGCAGTATCGTTCCATTGTTACCCGCGACAAAAACGCTCGCGCTGTTGGCACCCCAGATTCCCCACAAATCATCGTTGACAGGTGTCGCTTGCCGAGTCCAGGTCGAGCCGTCCCAGCGTAGTATGGTGCCCAGGTCGCCCGACGCGTACACCTCGTTCGCCGACAGTCCCCATACCTCGAGGAGTGATGCCGTCGTACCGCTCTCAACTCTCGCGAAGGAGTTTCCGTCTCCGTGCAGAATGAGACCATTTGTTCCCACAATCCAGATGTCGCCCGGCGATGACCCCCAGATTCCGACAAAAGTTTCCTTTTCGTAGCCCAACGGTATTCGGGTCCAGTCGTTGGTCGATTTGGACCGGAGAAGGATGCCGCCCTGTCCGACCGCATATGTAGTTCCGGCGCCATCGTCCCAGATGCCCAGAAGGGTCGCGTCCTGAAGACCAACCCGCGCCACCCGCCATGTCGCTACACCCGGCGCAATAGCCGTGACGACAATCTGAATAGTTGCTGACAGGTTCCCGGTAGACGCTGTAACACGCGCCGGTCCAACGGAAATCGCTCTCGCTTTTCCGGTGGCATCGACAGAAACGACGGTCGGTGACTCACTCCGCCATTCGAGTGCCGCGCCAGGAATCAGTGCGCCAGTACTGTCACGCGCTTCGACCACAAGATTCAGTTCCTGCCCGGTTTGCAGGAATAGAGATGCCGGTGCAGAGGTGAGACTTGCCACGCGTGGGTCGGTCTGCGAATGGCCGCCCGGTTCACTTGGGGACTTCTCCGTGCAGCCAACTAGCGATCCTATCGTCAACAAACAGCACACGAAAGGCTTGAGAAGGCCCAGCGCTGGGCGAAAATGTACCCGGCTTGGTATCGCTGACGGTCCAAACATTACTTCCAAGTCACATCTCCTGATTTCTCCAGAGCGAACCAGAGCATAGCTTTCTTTGTAGTTTCACTTCCGTACGATTACGTACGAGTACGTACGATGCGACGCAACGGGATGTAAATATGACAGGACTTCGTAACATTCGCGCAATCTCCAGGCTTGGCGTACTGGCATCGCTCACAGCGACGACGCTCTTTTTGCTGCCGCTGTCAGTACCGCCTCTAGCGCAGCCGAACCGTCCACGAACGTCCGTGGCGTCACCGAGCACCGACGTTTTTCTGGTACCGCTAAGCAAAATCGCGGGAGAACTGCGGGTTGGCGTACCACAGAATGTTACCCATCGGGACGGCTACGATAATCAGCCGTCTTTTTCGGCTCGCTCCGACGCTCTCTATTTTACGTCGAATAGAGGAGACGGGCAGACTGATATCTACCGGAATAATTTCAGTAACGGTCTTACTACAGTCGTTCGCAAGACGTCTCCCGAAAGCGAGTATTCGGCGATGACCACGCGTGATGGAAGAGCGCTCACGGTAATAAGGGTCGAAGCTGACAGTACTCAGCGAGTCTGGCGAATGCCACTCGATGGAAGCGCTCCGGAAGTGATGTTTCCATCTATAAAACCTGTTGGCTACTTTGCGCAGTCGGACGACTCTACATGGGCGCTCTTTGTACTCGCCGACCCGGCGACCAACACTCCGATAACCTTGCAGATCGCAGTATCCGGACATGATGGTGGACGCGTTGTTGCGCGGAACATTGGACGATCCCTACACCGCATTCCGGGCACGAAACGCGTGAGCTACGTACAGAAGAGCACCACCGGTTGGTGGGTGATGTCGCTCGATCCGAGTTCGGGGCGCGCTGACACTCTGGTACGAACCATGGAAGGAAGTGAGGACGTGGCCTGGGTAGACAGCACGACATTGCTCGCAGGAAAAGGTTCGCAACTTTTTGCGTGGCAGCGAGGATCAACCGATTGGAAGAAGGTGGGGGATTTCGATTTTGCCCGCATCAGCGCGATCACACGTCTGGCCGTGAGCCCAAACAGTGCGTGGCTCGCAATAGTTGCCGAGCAGAAGCAACGGGTATCGACATCGACGAAGCCACTGGCGTCGGTTAAAGTGAGCGCTGCAGACGTGCAGCGGGGTGTTGATATTCTGGCGGCTGATTCTATGGAGGGCCGTATGACCGGTTCGGTAGGACAGGAGCGAGCCGCGAGCTGGCTGGAATCTCGGTACCGCGCGATCAGCGTTCTTCCTGCAGGCGATTCCGGCACATATCGACAGCGAATTCCGCTCGCTGCACCCGTAGCAGCTGCCGATGCTCCTCCGGGTCGCCGACCCCCTTCCGTTCGAGCTGTGGAGTCGTGGGCAGCGTGGGGCATGATGCCGGAGACACAGCGGAGGCAGACGTCGAATGTAGCAGCGATGATTCGTGGCAGCGATCCAACTCTGCGGGATGAAGTGGTGCTCGTTACCGCACACTACGATCATATCGGCATTGGCAATCCGGTGGACGGAGACTCCATCAATAATGGCGCCGACGACGATGCGTCAGGGAACATTGCACTTCTCGAAATTGCAAAGGCGCTCAAAGCGGGCCCGGCGCCCCGGCGCACAATCCTGTTCGTATCGATAACTGGCGAAGAAGTTGGTGGCTTCGGTACGAGCTGGTATTTGCGACATCCGCTGCTTCCGCTCGAGAAGACTGTAGTCGACCTGAACATCGAGATGATTGCACATCCGGATTCGCTTGCGGGCGGCTTTGGCAAAGCGTGGGTAACCGGTTATGAGCGCAGCACTCTCGGCGACCTGCTTGCGGACAACGGAATTCCTGTCGTACCCGACCCTCGGCCGGGTCAGAATTTCTTTTCGCGTAGCGACAACGTCGCCTTTGCGAGGGCGGGTATTCCCGCGCATTCGATTTCGACTTTCAATCTCGAAACGCCGTACCACAATCCGAAGGATGAAGCGTCTACCATCAATGCAGAGCACATGGCTTGGGTAATCGAAGCCATCACTCAGGCGGTACGGTTGTTAGGCGACGGGCTCAAACCTGAATGGCATCCCGGTGGCAAACCAGAACCTCGCACCGCGCGTTAGCGCGTGAACTGTGAGTGGAACCGTTAACTATTAGTCGTCGTCGTCAATCCTGGATATGGTAACAACTCTTCCGGCACTCAATGCTCAATAAACTCCGATTGGTCGGGTGGTTGGTGGTCTGTGCAATTGTGCTTGGCTCCTGTGGTGGAAGCGATAATGGCACTGGCCCGATCGTCAACCCGGAAACAGTTGCTGAGGTGGTCGTGAGCACTCCGGCGATAACTCTTGCTCCTCAACAGACTGCGCAGTTTACCGCAGTTGCGCGCACTTCCCGCGGAAGCACGATTGGAACGATCACACCGAGCTGGAATTCGAGCGCAACCTCAGTGGCAACGGTGAGCAGCAGCGGTCTGGTAACAGGAGTTGCGTCGGGATCGGTTGTGATCTCTGCGACTGCAGGAGGAAAAACCGGATCTGTGAATGTCACGATAACCAGCGGAACAGGAGTGCTGGCCAGCGTGGTTCTTTTCGCGCAGGACACCACCATTCAGCTCGGACAAATCACCCAGGCCACCGTTGGTGGACGCGATGGGCAGAACGTCCCGGTTGCGCTTGGTGCGCGTTTGATTACCTGGACGTCGTTAAATGGTACGATCGCGACGGTTAGCAGCGCTGGTGTTGTCACCGGTGTTGGCGTGGGAACAGCCAGCATTCGTGTTTCGGTTGCAGACGGGTTAACAACCCGAACAGCAATACTGCCAATTGTAGTTACGTCTGTGCCTGGTGCGCCCACGACTGCGCGTGTCGACATGGTCGGGCTCAACTTCGTGCCGTTCGAAGCAGTCGTGAAGGTAAACGGCACGGTGAGCTTTGTATTTCCACCGCTCGCGCACAACGTCATCTGGGACCGACGGTTGTCGGGCGCGCCGACGGATATCGACATCACTTCGAGTATGACGGTATCCAGGTCGTTTACTTCTCCCGGTGTGTTCAACTACACGTGTACGATTCACCCCGGGATGGACGGCATCGTCATCGTCAGCCCGTAACGGCGACTCTGCATCCGCGCGCATCCGCGCGCATCCGCGCGCATCCCGCGACGACCGACAACCGCCGCCGACGCTCAGGCCTTCGTAACCCCTCGGAATCTCGGAGTGTAGTCGGGAAACACAACCGGAAGATTGGCGTTGCCCAGCCTGTTCTGCACTATTTCAGCAAGAATGTCGCGGTGGTCGAGCGTCACCTTGAGATCCTGTCCGGACTCGAGATTCTCGCGGGCGAGGCCCGGCCATCCATTCGTTAGAACCTTGCCACCGGCAATTTTCTTACCCATCGCAAACGCCACGTTGCCGCGGCCATGATCGGTGCCCTGATTTCCGTTTTCGCGCGCGTTCCGTCCAAACTCTGATATCACGACAAGTGTCACGCCGTTCGATGTGGTGCCCTGAATGACATCGGCATAAAACGCAGCGAGCGTTCCGGACAAATCGACCATCTTGTTGTGCATGTAGCTGCCGTTGACCCCAGGCAAGGGGCCCTGCGCCGTGTGAGTGTCCCATCCGCCGTTGAACGCGTGCACCGCCTCGACTCCTACGTCAGCCTTGATAAGTGCGGCCGCAGATTTCAGCGCGTTGCCAAATCCCGTATTTGGATAGACCGCACCCTGACGTGGTTGATAGCCGCTGATGTTTATCGCCTGGAGCAATGCAATCGTGTTGGTGCTATCCAATGCGTTAGCGGCCACCGGATCGTTAGCGTCGCGGTAGTTCGACGCCAGCCAGGCAGTTCTGGCATTCGCTGTCGAGGCTGCGCCGCCAACTGTAAAGTTCGCAGGATTGGGAATCGGCAGTGTCTTGGGCGCACCGCTGAGCGTCTGTGGAAGGCCGGTGGTAAGCCCAAGTGCGCGGAGCGGTGCAGTGGAGCGAAGTGGAGTAGAGGTGGCAAGGTGTCTACCTAGCCAACCCGATACCAGACGCGCATCACGTGGCTTGCCGACTTCCATGTAGAGCTGGGCGTCGAAATGCGATCGGGACGTGTCAACCGAGCCGGTGGCATGCGCGACCAGCAAATCTCCTGCAGCGTACGCGGGAAGCAACGATGCCATTCCCGGCGAAAAACCGAAAAAATCATCTAACGCCACTGCTTTCGGCGCGCCACCTGCTGCGTCCGGTCGTGCCACCGCGAGTGTAGGACGTCCCGTGTAGTAATCCGGATCTCCAAATGGCACTACAAGCGACATTCCGTCGGTGCCGCCGCTGAGGAACACTGATACTATAATGTCGCGATTGGACGCCGAAGTTTGCGCGAGCACTACGCGCGGTAGCCAGGAAGGAAGAAATGCCGCGATTCCAAATCCCGCCGCCGACATGAGAAAATCGCGTCGCGCGAGTTCGTGGTACTCGGTGCAGCCGGTCTCGTTGTGTTCGTCACTCATGGATGCTGTCCTGTAACTGGAGTGCTTCAGTACCACTGGAATTGCTGCGCGCTGGCGGCCAGCGCCAGCGTCTCGCGAACACGTGCATCGTTGTAAGTACCCGCGCGAAGATAATCGAGTAGCTGCGCCTTTAGTCGACTCGGCATCTCACCACCGTACATCCGCAGATTGATCTGGTTCACAACGCCATCTGCGCTATCGACCACCCTGAACGCCGTAGTCAGTACACGCGATGCGGTTGTGGAAGTGAGCGGGGCGAGATAGGAACTGAAAGTCCATCGCGTTATGACAAGACCACTCCACCAGTCGATACGATCGGGATATCCATTTGGCTGTTCCCACATGAACATAGGCATCCCCATCCGATCTGCCTGCTGCCGGAGTGGCCGAATGTTTATCGTTTGCGCATTCATTCCGCGCATGGCGGAAACGGCGAAGTGGAATGGCCGTTTGTACTTGGCCGGCGAAGCCTGGAGATTCTTGCTGGACAGAATGGTCCTGATCATGGCAGGAATACTTCCGCCCGTTGCGTTGTACACCGCTGCAACTGAATCAACCACGGAACTCGGTGGTTCGTATGAAAGAAGCCATCGTGCCATCTTGAGCGAGATATACCGCGCGGTACTGGGATGACTGACAAGTATCTCGAGAGCTCTATCGCCCTCGCCCTTCATGGCATCGGTTGTTGCAGTAGACGCCATCGCCGGAAACGCTTCGCCAAGAAATGTCTTGGCGCTCCGGTCGTGATAGGTGCGATTGACTGAAAATAGCGACCCCGCGCCCACCGACCACCCGGTAAGAATCCGTGACACTTCTGCCACGTCTGCTTGCGTCTAACCGCCATCCACTCCCAG
>JBBSTN010000143.1:0-8222 GCA_038235845.1 Gemmatimonadales bacterium
TCATGATTCGGTTCATGATTCGGTTCATGATTCGGTTCATGATTCGGTTGCGGATTTAAGCGCACACCATAGGCGACGCCTGCGCGACGACATCACATCGATCCGCGCGCTCGACCCCGCCTGCGGCTCGGGATCGTTCCTCGTGCATCTGCTCGAAACGCTGTCAACGCTGGCACACGCTGCCGGCGATGAGCGCGCCCTTCACTTGATCCGGCGGGATGTTCTCACGCGGTCAATATTTGGCGTGGATCGTAACCCGACGGCAGTATGGCTCTGCGAGCTCCGCCTCTGGCTATCGGTGGTGATAGAATGTCCGGAAACAAGCGGCGAGCGAGTACCTCCGCTCCCAAATCTCGATCACAATATTCGGACAGGAGACACTCTCTCGGGAGGAGACTTCGAGTTTGCTCCAGTCGCTGGACGCTCTATCGCGGCACTTCGCGATCGCTACACTCGGGCAAGTGGCAGTAAAAAACGCACTCTCGGCAACCAGCTCGACCGGGAGGAGAGAGCCCGGGCCGTCGCCGAAACGGCACGCCGACTTGTCGCGGTAAAGCACGCACGCTGCGGGATAATTGAGTCGCTTCGTGCTGAAGATCTTTTCGGTAATCGCGCTCGCCGTAGTGCCGCTCAAACCCGTCTCCTTGCGCAAACCAGAGCGCAACAACGCACATTGGAGCGACTTCACCAACAGCTCCAGTTAGGCGCGGCACTTCCATTCCGTTTCGCCGCAAGCTTCTCGGACGTAGCAAGCGCAGGAGGGTTCGATCTGGTCGTTGGCAATCCGCCGTGGGTTCGACCTCACTCCCTCTCGCCCGACCAGCGGAAACTGCTTCGCGACGAGTATTCCACCATCTCCAACGCTTCCTGGAATGCAGGCGCTCAGCGCGCAGGAGCCGGAAGCGGTTTTGGCGCGCAGGCTGACCTTTCGGTGGCGTTTGTTGAACGCGGCAGTCGACTCCTCCGGGACGGCGGAACACTCGCTCTATTGCTGCCCGCCAAACTCTGGCGAACGCTATCCGGAGGCGGCGTGCGACGGCTACTGGGCGAGCAACTCGAAGTGCAGCGAGTGAGAGACTGGAGCGATGCACCATCCCTGTTCAATGCGGCCGTTTATCCGTCTCTGGTCGTGGCTAAGCGACATGCCGTCAGCGAGGAGAAGCACTCGACAAAGGAGTCGAACAGCTCGAATTCGCCAATAGCCGTCGTATCGAGAGAACAGCGGGTGCACATTTCAATTTCGCGACATACCTCAACTGCGAATTTTTCCGTGCAACCACGATCGCTTTCATATGACAGTGATCGTTCGTCGCCATGGATACTGCTGCCGCCCGCCGTTCGAGCAGCGTTCAACAAACTCCAGAGCTCCGGCACCCCACTCGGCGACTCCCACTTTGGGCGGCCTACACTCGGCGTCAAATGCGGCTGCAATGCGGCATTCCTGATGGACGTGATGGAACTCGATGACGATCTCGCCCGGGTGCAATCGGCGAACCGCAGCGGACTGATCGAGCGACAGCTTCTGAAACCGCTCATTCGCGGAGAAGATATTCCACACGCTGGTTTCGCGCGCAATCCGTCAGACGCAGCCGGAGGGAAAGATCGACGGATTCTCTGGACACACGATGCAGACGGATCGCCCTTGAAATCATTGCCCCCACGCGCGCTACGCTGGCTCAACTTCTGGAGGCGCGCGCTCGAAGCACGGTGCGACGCGCGCTCGAACGCACCATGGTGGTCGCTCTTTCGCACCGACGCCGCACGAGCGCACACACCAAGAGTGGTCTGGGCGGACATCGGCAAGCGCCTCCGAACTACGGTGCTTCAATCAGGCGATCCCACCGTGCCACTCAACACCTGCTACATCCTGCGCACCTCTTCAGACGTGGATGCGTGGGCCCTTGATGCATTCCTCACGTCCTCCATAGCCGGAGCATGGCTCGATACGCTGGCTGAACCAGCACGGGGTGGCTTTCGCCGATTCCTCGGTTGGACTGTTGCAACCGTTCCAGTTCCAACAGAGTGGAACCTGATTAAAAGCGAGCTCGCCCAAATACATGCGCTACGCGCGTCGGGCGAGTCAGTCAATGAGCGCGCAGTCAACGACGTGATTCTCCGCGGCTTCGGACTCCCACACAGCTCCATTCAACCTCTACTCGAGTGGTTTGGATCATGAATAGCACAACGATCGATTCGGTAAAACCAACGCTGAGTCTGAGATCCGCTCGTGAAGTGTGTGGTCTCATGGGTGAGCTTGCCGTGAAGCCCGAAGCAACTCTTCCGGGTAAGCAGCTCGGCACGGTCACACTGCTTCCACATCAAATCGACGCTGTCGTACGATTAAGAGAAATCATCGAGAAATTCAGCGGTGCGCTCCTCGCCGACCACGTTGGCCTCGGCAAAACCTTCGTTGCGCTAGCACTATCCCGTGAGTACCGGTCGGCGCACGTGCTGGCCCCTGCAGCGCTGCTACCAATGTGGCGCTCAGCCATCGCGCGCTGCGAGCTGGCGCATATCGCTTTGCATTCACTGCACTCCGCCTCCCGGTGCGTTCCCGACCTTCGGAGTGAGCACAAGAGTAAATGCCTCGTCATCATCGATGAATCTCACCATCTGCGCAACGTGACCACGGCCCGATACCGCAATGTTTCCGAAGCGGTGTCAGGATTCGACCTGTTGCTCCTCTCGGCAACCCCGGTGCACAACACACCAAACGATTTGCGCTCGCTGCTCGCGCTCTTCCTTGGCAACAGGAGCGATCTCATTGAGCCCTCCATTCTGGGACGTCTGATCGTTCGCCGCCTCAAGCATCCCGCACACGCTAAATTTCCACGTGTCATCGAGCATGACCCGCTCGTAGTCCCCCATTACCCCGGCACGCTTGCTGGCATCGTTTCCCTTCCGTCTCCACTGCCTGCAAGCGACGGCACAACCGCAGGCGCTCTCATAAGACTCGGCTTGCTGCGAGCTTGGTGCTCGAGTGACGCCGCGTTGACATACGCGTTGGACCGCCGGTTGCTTCGTGGTGAGGCGCTTCGACAAGCACTCGCCGAAGGTCGACATCCCACAAATGTGGAACTTCGCAGCTGGCTGGTTGGTGACCACGAAGTGCAACTCGCTTTTCCCCTGCTCATGGCCGCTCGCGAGGTGGAACAGGAGCCGCTGGCTGAACTGCTCGAAATTCATCTGGCTGCCGTGCGTTCGTTGCGTTCGCTCCACCGAAAGACAGCATGTGGAGACATCGCCCGTGCGCAACATCTCCGAGTGCTCCGAGCAAAACATTCGAACGCCGCTCGCCCACTCGGCACCTCCACCGTCGCATTCTCACAATACACGAACACCGTCAAGGCCATCTATCGCGCATTGTCGGACATCGCCGGAGTGGGTCTGCTCACGGGCACGCATGGGCGGATAGCAAGCGGAGCGATCGCGCGCGGCGAGGTGTTGCACAGCTTTGCGCCCTATGCGCATGGAAAGCCGCCTCCCCCAACTCATCAGGCGATAAATCTGCTCCTCACTACCGACCTCATCGCAGAGGGCGTGAATCTGCAGGACGCGGGCGTAGTCGTGCATCTCGATCTTCCATGGACCGATGCACTTCGTCAGCAACGCGTCGGACGTGCAGCACGACTGGGCTCACTTCACAGCGAAGTGCACGTTTACACAATTAGTCCACCGGAGATCGCCAATGAGGTGCTGCGTCTAAGCGAACGGCTTGAACGGAAAGCTCTATTTGCCACCTGCACTGTGGGCTCGGCGCGTAACGGGCAGCAATACGGACAGCGCCTGGATGCCAGCCACGATCACCACGATGCTGACAGCCGCGCTCACAGCCCCCCTCACAGTCCTGCGGAGAAAGCCTCCCTGATGAGGGAGATGCTCGGTGCGTGGCAAGAACGAAAATCGGTCCCCGAGGACATCAGCGGCACCGAGAGCCGGGTTCGTGGCGCCCCCATTGGATTTAGAGAAATACCGTTGGACACGCCGTTGGACATACCGTTCTGCCTGCTCGAAGGCGAGCAGCGACAAGGGCTGGCCGCTGTGGACTTGTATGGCACTACCAAAATCCTTGCATTCCACAACGACAGGTGGGACGACGACATCTCATTGATAGTCGACGTAATGCAAGTCATCAATCGTACGATGACGAAAGCGAGCCAACGACAGCTACTCGATGTGGAACTCGAGCTGACGACGATCCTGCGGGCTCTCGAATCATGGACATCGTACGAGAGAAATCGCGCGGATGCCGGGCCGTTGCGCGATTCAATGTCGGACACGTCTCGTGAATTGAGCAATCACATCTACAAGACCGTCGCCGGAATCCCTCCGATCAGACGCCCGCAGGTAAGCCACGCCATAGACTTGGCCCAATCCGTAGCTCAGGATGCTCATGGCGCCGCCGCTGAACGCGCCATGAGGGGTTGGCTCCGTCTGGCCCCCACAATCTCGCCAAGTGAGTGGCTATCGTCCTGGCGAAACTGGCCCGCGCTCACCAACGCTGTCGGTATCTCTCCCAACCCTGTCCAGACCGCACCCCACATCCACTACCCTCGCGAAACAACAGCGGTAATACGAGCCCTGATTCTGATAAAACCGCAACCGGGTTGATATGACTGGGCTCCTGTCAAGCCCTGACGATTGCGATTTCGTAGTTGTTTGTGGTTGATGTGATGATGAATGACTGCGCGTGCGGTGCCTGCGGCGGCTTCGACGATGAATCCTGCTGATATACGTCGGTCAGTCGGTTGCCCAACCGTTGCGACAAGAATTGGATTCGTCGGGAGACGCTCCTGCTAGCCTCTGGGATTCGGTCTGACGACCTGCCCGATAACGCGGTCGAGCATGCTCCACATTCGTGCCGCAGGACACCTGACGCCTCTCGAACTACACGGGTTGTTGTTGGGGGACTTCCTGCATCACGGCCCAGAGGAAGCCGACGAGTTCACGCGCCACAGCGACTACAGCTATCTGCGGTGGTCGCGTGGCACTCAATCGGCGAAATACCTTGTGTGCGCGATGCTGCGCCTTCCAGGCATGCGCGATGACGCGCGGATCCTGCCCCTGCTGTCGTCGCGCCATAGCCATGCCCACTTTGGGTGCGAACCGGTAACTCCAGGCGGCCTGCACAAGGACATGGCGCACATAGCTGTTGCCGGCCTTGGTAATTGAGCCGCGTCGCTGTCGCTCTCCGCTCGAATGTTCACGTGGCACGAGACCAAAGTACGCCATCAATTCACGAGCGGTGCCGAAGCGCCGCCAATCCACCAGTTCGGTGGCAAGCACCATCGCAGCGTGGACATCGATGCCGCGGAAACACTTCAGGCGCGCCACACGGTCGGCGAGCGCCGGGGTCAGCGCGAGCGCTTCGATCTGCCGATCGAGCTCATCGCGGCGCGACAACTTGTACTCGAGCAACGCGAGGTACTCGCCAAAGATGATGCGGTCCTCCGCAGCCAGTGGCGACTTGGCACTCGCCAGGCGGCGCAGCCACGCATAGTGCGGCTGCCGCCAGTTAGTGCCTTCGCGAAACACAAAGCCGCGCCGGGCCAGGAACTTCAGGATGTAGTGGCGAGATTTGAGGGTTTCGCGCTGGAACGTCGCTCGGCACCGCACCAGGTCGCGTACGCGCTCTTCCGCTTCGGTGGGTACGTGGACTTCGGTGAGCTCGCCGGCCCGGAACAGTCGCGCGAGTTGCGACGCATCGTACTTGTCGTGCTTCCGCTGCACACCCGGCCTGGTCGGGATCAGCGACGGCGCAATCACCGCACATGCGACACCCCAGGAGGCGAACTCCCTATGCAGGACGTAGCCGGCGCCAGAGGCCTCGTAGCACGCACGGATCTTCTCGCTCGGGCCAAGCCGCTCGATGTACCGCCGAATCTTCCGGAGGTCATGCGGCAGCTTGTCGACGCGGGTCGGGGCCGCCGCATCCGCCGGCAGGACAGCAATCGTGACGGACTCCTTGTGCACATCAAGGCCAAGGAAGATCGTAGAGGAAACAATAACTGATGACATGGGCTGGTCCTCCGAAAATAAGGCGACAAGAAACATCGTCGTCGGTGGCTCTGGCGACTCGGGTAACCGAGGAGCTAACCCACGAAAACATGGTGGGCCAGCCCAGTCATAATTTCTAGTCTCAATGGATGAATCCCTCTGCCCTCCTGTTTGATCTCGATGGGACCCTCATCGATTCTATTGAACTCCTGCTTTCCAGCATGGAGCACGCATTCGCCGAACGGTCGCGCGTTCCCAGTCGGGCAGAGTGGACGGAAGGCATCGGTACACCGCTTCGAACCCAATTGCGCGAGTGGTGCGACAGCGATGTCGAGGTCGAAGCATTGGTCGACCGCTATCGGCAATTTCAGGATGTGCATCTCGAATCGCTCACAATTGTATATCCCGGAGTTACAGAGGCGATCTCCTGGGCTCGCTCCAGCGGCTACCGCACGGGAATTGTCACAAGCAAGGGACGAGGCATGACATCCCGCTCGCTGGATCATGTGAAACTGAGCGGACACTTCGACGTGATCGTCACATACGAGGATACAGATCGCCACAAACCCGGCCCCGAACCGGTGCTTTTTGCACTCGATAAGCTGGGATGCGGTCCCGAGGGCTCAGTATTCGTTGGCGATTCTCCCCACGACATGTATTCCGGACGCGCGGCCGGGGTAAAAACAGCAGCGGCCCTTTGGGGGCCATTCTCCCGAGATCAGCTGAAGAACTCCGAGCCTACCTGGTGGTTATCCGGCATTAGCGAACTGCCAGGGTTGTTACCGGGTCTCACAACCGTCCGCTAGACGGATGTTCAAACCTTTCCGGTACTCGGGCACTCCAACAATTGTCACCAAACCACACTCAATGATCGCTGAGGCCGTGCTTCAACCAACACGTGCACCGAATGAACAAACCACCAATGCGCGTGTTGTGACAGGCGAATGCCATGCCGCTGTGGCTATGCAGAATGATGTCGCCGCTGCGGCTGCGGGCGACCGTAAGGCATTCGCCAAGCTATATCGCGCTCACATTGACAAGGTTTATTCGCTGTGCGCAAGGATGCTGGGCGATGCGGCTCAGGCGGAAGAAGTAACCCAGGACGTATTTGTTCGGGCCTGGGAAAAACTACCCCAGTTTCGGTCGGAGTCCGCTTTCGGAACATGGCTGCACAGAGTGGCGGTGAATGTGGTGCTCTCACATCGCAAACGTGTTGGAATTCGCGAAAGACGCACGATAAATGATGATGTGACGGTTAACAGGGCCACCTCCCGGCCTGTCTCGGTACCGGATCGGGTCGACCTGGAATTGGCTATCGCAAAACTGCCCGAAGGGGCCAGAAGAATATTTGTGCTCCACGACATCGAAGGTTTTACACACGTAGAAATAGGAGCTCAACTCAGCATCACAACGGGTGGAAGCAAGGCTCAACTTCACCGCGCAAGAATGCTTCTCCGCGCTTCGCTAGTACGCTAGCAAGGGCTCAAGTCACATTACGCGATCCATCTTATGAATACTCGAAACACGAATCCGACAGGCGAAAACATTAGCTGCGCAGAGTTTGGCGATAACGTGTCCGCATGGCTCGACGATGAGCTAAGCTCGCCGGAAGACTCGCGCATGGATAAGCATGTCGAAGCCTGTGCGAATTGCTCACTGATGGTGTCTGACCTCATTCAGATGCTCGACTCTGCCCGAGGCTTGCCGACACTTTCTCCCTCACGCGATTTGTGGAGCGAGGTCGAATCGCGATTGGATGCGAGAGTGGTTTCCATCTCATCGCTGGGTGAAAGCAGATCCGCATCAACATACGCGTCTGTCCACGCCTCGACCCCCCGAACGACAGATGTCACTCGACTCGGTCGTCGATCGCACAACCGTCTCTGGCTTGCAACGGCCGCCACAGTACTGGTAGCCGTCACAGCGGGCGTTACCTGGACTGCAGCCAAATGGAGCCTGGCTACAACAGGTGCAAGTACGGTCGCGAACGCTGGCACATCTGTTGGCGCGAAAGCCGACACCATCGAAGCTGCGATTGGATCGGCCGTACGAAGCTCCACGCCAGTCACCACCGATACCGCTGGTGGGCAGAATCAGGCGTACGTTATTGCTGTATCGGCAACTTCGATGATTGATGTAGATGCCATCTACGAAAAGGAAATAGCAGCACTTCGTCGCATCGTTACTGAGCGGTTCATAGAGCTGGATTCCACCACCGTGAGGGA
>JBBSTN010000144.1:0-8198 GCA_038235845.1 Gemmatimonadales bacterium
AAGGGTCCGGTGATCTGCTCGACGAGTTGGTAAGCAGAATTCCCGAATCACCGGAGATTGAAGACGACGCCATCAGGATCGCAGTTGTCGGGCGGCCAAACGTGGGTAAGTCGTCGTTTGTAAATAAGCTTCTTGGCGAGGAACGACTTGTGGTTCACGATGAATCGGGAACCACACGTGATTCCATTGACGCGCCGCTGCGCTATCACGAGAAGAACCTGATCTTCGTGGACACTGCGGGCCTGCGTCGTCAATCGAAGGTCGACGACGGAATCGAATTCTACGCAACGTTGAGAACACGGCGTGCGATCGATTCGTCCGACGTTTGCGTGCTGATGATTGATGCAACCGAAGGTTTGCAGAACCAGGATCTAAAGATTGCAACACTCGCGTGGGACGCTGGTCGCGGGCTTGTTTTCGTGATCAACAAATGGGATCTGTTTGAGGATAAAACCGATAAGAGCACGCAGAAGTTCAAGAAGGAGGCTGTTGAGAAGGCTCCCTATCTTGCGTTCGTGCCGTTCCTGTTCACTTCTGCAAAGACCGGAATGCGGGTGACAAAGATTCTCGACGTCGTGCTGGAAGTTCAGAATCAACGTACACGGCGTATTTCAACTTCGCATGTAAACGACGCGCTCGCTGAGTTGCTCGCGAGACTGCAACCGCCGCAGTCGGCGGGAAGGGAAGTGAAGCTCAATTATGCGACCCAGGTTGAAGTCGAGCCGCCAACATTCGCAATATTTGGCAATCATCCGGAATTGATTCCGGAGAACTATCTGAGATACCTGCACAACGGAATGCGCGCGAAGTGGGGATTCATTGGTACGCCACTCCGATTGCTCATGCGGCGCAAAAGCAATCCGAAATGATCGCGGTAATTTAGTGCAGCTCGTGGTGGGAGCAGTGCTGTCGTATCTCATCGGGTCGATTCCCACGGCGTATCTGGTGGGAAAAGCAAACGGTGTGGATCTCCGTACCGTCGGCTCGGGCAATCTCGGTGCCACTAACGTCTTCCGGACTCTTGGCTGGAAGGCCGGTGCGTTTGTTTATGTAGCTGACATGCTCAAGGGCTTGATTCCTGTCCTGGTGGTTGCCCGGCTATCAGGCGTGGTAGAATCATGGCCGTGGGCGGTAGTTTTTGGTGTTGCAGCTATCGTCGGACATGTAAAATCCATTTTTCTCGTTGGAAGCGGGGGAGGGGGAGGAAAGGGAATTGCAACTGCCAGCGGTGTTTTTCTTGCGCTTGCACCCATACCTTTTCTTATCGCATTCGCGAGCTTCGTAGTAGTGGTCGCGTTTACTCGATACGTATCGCTCGGCTCGCTGGTGGGTGCGACATTTCTAACAATTGCAATGTTCTGGCAGCAGCGTGGAGCTGATCTGCTTTTTTACGTCAGCGCGGCAGTTGCAGCGTTTGTCTTCTGGACTCACAGGGAAAACATCGTGCGGTTGCGGAATGGCACGGAACGGCGAATTGATGGGAAGAAATCCGGCAACGGAGACGGTACGGCATGACGGCAAGAGTCAAGTGCGCAGTCGTCGGCGGTGGTGCCTGGGGCACGGCAATCGCCAATCGACTCGTTAACAACGGATACGCTGCGCAGCTTTGGGCGCGGGAAGACGATGTGGTGAAGTCGGTGATGGAGCGTCACGAGAATCCGCGATTTCTTGCAGGTGTCGGTCTTTCTCCGCTGCTCGGTGCTACCACTTCGATGGAGGAAGCGCTCAGCGACGCTCACCTGGTCGTTTACGCGGCTCCGTCACATGTACTGCGGTCGGTGGTTGCATCCGGCACCTCTTCGCTTCTGGCAGAGGCGACACTCGCAGTCGCCACCAAGGGAATCGAACAGGACTCTCTTGCGCTCATGACGGATGTGGTGGAGCAGGTCGCCGTGGGTCGCAGAGTCGTCGCGCTCAGCGGTCCGAGCTTCGCACTCGAAGTGGCGCGGGGGCAGCCTACTGCTGTGGTCGCTGCAAGCAAAGATGAGCGAGCTGCGAGGTTCGTGCAGTCGGCGCTAAGTGCGCCGGAGTTCCGCGTCTACACTTCTGATGATGTAACGGGTGTGGAGCTGGGTGGTGCTTTGAAGAACGTGATCGCGGTAGCCACCGGCATCCTGGACGGCCTTGGGCTTGGATACAACCCGCGCGCCGCACTCATGACGCGTGGTCTTGCCGAAATGATGCGACTTGGCGTAGCGCTGGGCGCTCGGCCCGAGACGTTCGCCGGTCTGGCCGGAATGGGTGATCTCGTTCTGACCTGCACGGGTGCTCTCTCCCGAAACCGCGCGGTCGGTGTTGCCATTGGCGAGGGGAAAACTCTGGAGGAAGCATTGGCAGGCAAGGACAGTGTCGCTGAAGGTGTCAGGAATGCAGAAAGTGCGGTACAACTTTCAGCGCGCCAAGGGGTGGAAATGCCAATTGTGGAAGCGATACACTCGATCCTCTTTGGCGGGCGCTCGCCTCGGGATGCCGTCTCCGAGTTGATGGCGCGCGAGCTGCGCGCAGAACGGGATTGAGAGGAGGAATTGATGCTTCGTGGAGAGCCCGTACAGGAATTCTTTTCTATCGGTGAAGTATGCGCGCTTACCGATCTCAAGCCGCATGTCCTGCGCTACTGGGAGAGTCAGTTCAAGGCGCTCAGCCCGGCGAAAAATCGCAGCGGCAACAGGGTGTATTCCAGACGAGAAGTCGATCTGATTCTTCTCGTCAAGAATCTTCTTTACACCGAGAAATATACGATCGATGGCGCCAGGCAGAAGCTCGACGAGCATCGTAAAGGACGCTCCCTGAAAAGCACCGCGCGCGCAGCCGTAGAAATTGAAGCAATAGAAGTACTCGAGCGCGATCTCACGGCACTCCTTGCACTACTGAATACTCCATTTTCCGATGCGAATCCTTCTTAGTAACGATGATGGAATTCTCGCATCGGGATTGTCGGTGCTCGAGAAAGCCTGTGCATCCCTGGGTGAACTTTCCGTCGTAGCACCCGATCGGGAGCAGAGCGCTACCAGTCATTCGCTAACACTTCATCATCCCCTTCGTCCCGTTCAGCTTGGCCCACGACGATGGCAGGTTGACGGAACGCCAACCGATTGCGTGCTCGTTGCATGTGATGCGTTGATGTCGTCACGGCCGGATTTCGTCATTAGTGGCATCAATCACGGCCCGAACATGGGCGAAGATGTCTTGTACTCGGGGACAGTTGCCGCCGCAATGGAAGGTCTGGCACTGGGCATTCCGTCCATAGCGGTTTCATTCGCGGGTCGGGTACTGCAAAGCGATGAACTGCTCGAAGGCTACGTCGACCTGCTAAGCACTCTCCTCACGCGTCTCACTTCGCTCACAGTATTTCCCCGTGACACGCTGCTGAATGTAAATCTCCCGCCGGTCCCCGTCGCTGAGGTCAAGGGTGTTCGTCTCACACGATTGGGCCGACGGGTATTCAGCGACTCGATTGCCCGGATGAAGGACCCTTGGGGAAGGGACATACTCTGGCTGGGTGGCGGTTCGGTGAAATGGAGTGGCCCCGCGGATAGTGATTTTCGTGCCGTGCACGAGGGCTACATTTCGGTAACTCCTCTGCACCTCGATCTTACCAACCGCGACATCCTCGAAACCGCGACTGACTGGTGGCAAGCTCCCTAGAAGCGGAATATCGCGGTCTCCGCCGCGCGCTCGTCGAAACACTCCAGGAAAAGGGCATAACCGATCTGGCGGTGCTTCGCGCGGTTGACGAAATACCCAGACACTCCTTTGTACCCGCCAGCATGGCCAGGAATTCGTATCAGGATTCTGCGCTCCCTATTGGTGGGCAGCAGTGGATATCGCAGCCCTACGTACATGCCCGCGCGCTCGAAAACGTTCGCCTCACAGGACGCGAAAGAGTTCTCGAAATTGGCACCGGCACCGGTTATCAGACTGCTCTGCTGTCGAGGCTGGCAGCGCAGGTGTTCTCCGTCGAACGCGATGCCGACCTTCTCAACCGGGCCCGGAAGCTGCTCCCGCTAGTCAACGCCTCTAATGTCTCCCTTTCGCTTGGCGACGGATCACTGGGTTGGCGGGAATACGCGCCATACGATGCGATCATAGTGAGCGCCGGCGCGCCCGACGTACCGGCAGGACTTCAGGCGCAACTCGCGGAGGGTGGTCGTCTTCTCATCCCGATAGGTGATCGCGAGGAGCAGATGTTGACAGTGCTTACCAAGCGCGGCGAGAACATGGAGCGACGTGACATAGAGCGGGTTCACTTCGTCCCTCTGGTTGGCGCCGGTGGTTGGCCATCATGATCGTGCGAGCCTCTGGCCAGTCGTGAAAGAATCGCTGCCAGTGGAATTTCACGGACATGCCGGCAACCAGAATGATCGCCCTCACTCGAGACCCCACGCCCCATGATCTACAGCGAAGAAGTAGCCTTGCAGGCAGTAACGCTCGCGGGAGCTTTGCCCTACGCCGGACCGTCACGGGGCTCTCGGGACGAAGGCTCGGGGGCGTTTTCCATCAGCGCACCGTACGTGCCTGCAACAGTGCGCCCGAAGTCGAGGGAAGATTTCCCGGCCACCACGCAAGAAGAACCTTCTTCCCGGATGGACGCAGCTAGCGAGCTGCCATCAATCGAGTCGTACCTTGTCGACGAGTCACCGTCAATGCAGTCGTTCGACGACGGCGACGAGTGGGCCTTCGAAGATGCGTGCATTGCCACGGCACAGTTGTCCGAACGCATGGCGACTCGTCCCATCGTACTTCAGCTAACGGCACAGCGTTCTTCAGAGAATGCGCTACCCATGTGGACCGATGACGAAATGGACGATACGTCAAGAGTTGCAGAGGTCACAGCGCATGTGGAGGCGGCGGCGCAACTGTTCGACTCCATCGCGTCCCGCGTTCGAAGCGGCGAGCTTCAAATCCCCTCGAATGTGGTCCAGCTCGGCGAAGCAGCGACGCTAGCGGCTGCGCTCGCGGCGCTGTTGGGAGGTCGGGGCTAATGGCCGGACCTGCTCCCGGTCAGGCGATTCGCAGGTTCATAGTATCCGGCCGGGTGCAGGGAGTGGGCTATCGATGGTTTGTGCGGGAGACCGGGCGATCTGAAGATCTGAGGGGAATTGCCCGCAATTTGCCGGACGGCTCCGTCGAAGTAGTCGCGGCCGGCTCGCCGGATTCGCTGAGTAGGCTCGAAGCGCGCCTTGGAGAGGGTCCGCCCCATGCCATCGTTGACAGCGTATCGTGCACTGAAATCGACGCCCTCGACGGTTATTCGTGGGCTGAAGCGCTGCCCAGCCCTTTCCAGATAGCGAGATGAGCAGCATTGGCGATAATCATATGAACGCCAGTGACGCCGGGCGATCTCGCGATGGCGACGTCCAGATTAATTCGGATCTCGGGCGACGGATCAGACATGCGATACGGGACGTACCGGACTTTCCGTCTGCCGGCATCATCTTCAAGGACGTAACGCCGCTTCTTGGCAACCCAAAACTGTTTAAAGAAGCGGTTTTTGCGATGGCTCGACCCGTCTTGGAACTGGGCATCACACACGTTGCAGCAATAGAAAGTCGCGGGTTCATATTCGGGTCAGCCATCGCACTCGAGCTTGGCGCCGCATTTGTGCCTGTTCGCAAAGCCGGAAAGCTGCCGGGCGCATGTCTCAGCGAATCGTATGTGCTCGAGTATCGGAGTGATACTCTGGAGATCCACGCTGACGCGCTTGGTGCAGCGATTGATGAACGCAGGATGGCGGCAAAGCCAAAGGTTCTGGTGATTGACGATGTTCTTGCAACAGGCGGAACTGCTGCCGCTGCGTGTCGCCTGGTGGAACGAGGCGGAGGAGTGGTGCAGGCGGTTTCGGTGCTTATCGAGCTCACCTCTCTCAGCGGAAGAGAGCAGCTTCGAGGCACGGAAATAAACTCGATCGTGGTCTATTGATCGGGTGCCGAGCAGATAGAGCAACTTTTGGCCGGTAGAATTGCCGCCAGAAAGTGAGCTATAGGCGGGCGCGTTCGATGCAAGTCGTGCCGGTAGCCGGGGCATCGTCCGACGACCGAAAGGCTGATCTCGTTCACAAGCCAGTTGAGGTAACCTGCCTTAAGTGATTCCCAGCCAACTATTTACGAAGTACCCCCGAGAGGATTCGAACCTCCGACCAACAGTTTAGGAAACTGCTGCTCTATCCAACTGAGCTACGGGGGTAGGATGGCCATACCGACCAATGTCGCACTCCATCTCGTGGCGGCCCGAGCATGCCCTGGACAAGTTCGCCATCATCGCCCAAGTATGCCAGCCCAAGTCGGCGCAGATAATGACTTTCGACGGTGCCGGTGGGCTATTATTGATCTATTATAATGCCGGTTCTCTCCGTCAAGATACTGGCGACTTCTCTTTGACCTAACCTGCAGGCCCAAACGAATGGCGAATGCTCCAGCAAGTTCTAGTACGCACGCTCCGCTCAAATCAGACGATCCTCTTGAGAATGCTGTTGATTGGCTAAATGCGAATCGTAAGCCGGTAACGATTGCGGTTGGCGCGGTGGTCATCCTCGCGCTTCTCGTGCTCGGCTATCGCTACATGGATAACTCCAAGCGTGCTGAAGCTTCTGCGGCTCTGTACCGGGCGGCTGCTCCGCTTCAGCAGGGTCTAGGGGGCGACGCAGAGGCTGGGCTCGAGTCTGTTGCGAAGAAATACTCTGGCACCTCATCTGGCCAGCAGGCGGCTTTGATGCTGGCCCAGGTGCGCTATGACAAGGGCGAGTATGCGGCGGGGTTAAAGGGCCTGGAGGACGCAAGATCTTCGGCCAGGAACGAATTCGAGGCACCATTCGAAGACCTGATCGCCACCGGCTATCAAGCGCAGGGGAAGCATGTCGAAGCGGCGGATCGATTCCAGAAAGCGGCTTCGGCAGCTCGGTTCCCTGGAGATCAGGACCAGTATAAGGCGTCGGCGGCGCGCGAGTTGATGGCCGCGGGAAAGCTGGATGAAGCGAGGCAGATCTGGCAGGAGCTAAGCAAGCAGGTTGATGGCCAGTACAGCTCCGAGGCCCAGATCAGACTTGGCGAAATCTCAGGAATGAAGCCGGCGGCAGCGGCGACACCAGCTAAGTAACCGGTTAGCGGCTCCGGTTCTGGGGGAGTGCGCCGGCCACTGGCCTGAATGCTTACAAGAACGCCGAACGAGAACCGTTCGGCGTTTTGCACGAGTGAGCGCAAATCGGGCTCGCCAACCGTCGCATGGCTTCGAGCGGTGGGGGGAAAGCCCCGACAGCAACGCGTCATTCCAGGCAGATCAACGGGCCAGTTTTGCGGACCTGCGCCGATAACAACTGCGCATAATATGTGTTATGTAAACCAACCGCTGTGGGAAACTGTGGGAAAACTCGCACTGGCTTTCCCACTGGTTGTTATCTCCCACTATCCAAGCCGATACGGCGCAACAACTTACAGCCGTAAAACCAACATCCTCAACCTTTTAGAACCTATCTACGACGCGTTCGCTGCCGAATCTCCACAGAATCCACATTCGCAGAGTGGCTAACTGCCAATCACTCCACGGAAGACAATTCGGCCCTCGCCACGCAAAGATGGCAACCACGAACCGTCGTCGCTGGCTCGCCTGACCCTCACCTTTAGCACTCTACCCGAGCTGGTGGTGAGTTCGACAACCTCCTGAGCGCTCGTCCAGGAACTCAGCAGAATGGCGGTCGCCACGGCGCCGGTGCCGCACGCCAGAGTTTCCCCCTCCACACCGCGTTCGTAGGTTCGATAACGCCAGCCGAAGCCGCCGCTGACATTAGGAGAGACCCAGTTCACATTCGCCCCCCCGCCGCCCAACTGAGCATGGTAGCGCAATTCCGGCCCACGCGTGGCAAGATCTACTTCGTCGGCGTTCTCGCAAAGGACCACCAGATGTGGAATCGCAGCCATCGCAAATCCGATCTTCTGCTCGCTACCGACCGGGTCAATGCCAGCTTCTGGTCGCACATCGTTCACGGGCTGAAAGTCGATTTCCGGCTCAGCGCCGTTTAAACGCCCAGTAATCATTCCCGAGGGCGTGCCCAGCGTAACAAGCTCGGCAGGCGCGATACCAAGATGAACGGTCAGCGCTGTGGTGCAGAGCGTAGCGTTTCCGCACAGATTTGCCGGCGTGCCGTCGCTGTTGAGGTAGTCGATAGTAACATCTGCATTCGACTCTGCGGGTTGTCCTTCGCGGAC
>JBBSTN010000145.1:0-8167 GCA_038235845.1 Gemmatimonadales bacterium
CAAGGACACTGCCGTCTCGGGCAAGAACAATCGTGGCCTGCAACGGAGTAGTTATACGCCAAGCTTCACCGCCACTGTTGGAGCCCGAATTGGTCGCCTGAGCCGAAAGCTGAACAGACCCTGGAACTGCGGCGGCGCATACGGCAAGCAACGCCGTTAACAAGGTTTGCTTCGGGGAGCGCGATGGTTTGAGCATGTCTACCAACATTACACCGGAAACGTGCTGTTGATCGAGGCTGCGAAGTCCGTCAGCTTCCTCATATGCCTGTTGATTCCATCAGACCGCTCACGGTCGCGATTTGTCAGTTCGCTCCCGAAAAGGGAGACACCGCACGCAACCTTCGTCGCGTCGGTGAGATCTGTGCTCAGGCGGCAGCGCTCAAACCGCGCCCTCAGATAATCCAGTTTCCCGAAACTGCGGTTTCAGGTTACTTCGTCGAGGGAGGCGTTCGGGACGCCGCGTTCAGAGCAGGAGCGCTCGCAAATGATCTGGACGACGCTTATCGGACGGCGTGCGCCGCAGCGGAGTGCAACTCTCTACCGCTCGACGTCGTCATCGGATTTTATGAGCGCTGGAACGATACGCTTCATAACAGCGCCGCCTACATATCGATTGGATTCGACAACAAACCGCCTATCGTCCGTCATGTTCACCGAAAGAATTTTCTACCCACTTACGGTCTGTTCGACGAGGAGCGGTTTGTTGAGCGCGGCACAGAAGTACGGTCGTTCGAGACTGCCTGGGGACGGGCCGCAATCCTGGTGTGCGAAGACGCCTGGCATTCAATCTCCGGTACCATCGCAGCCCTCGATGGCGCCCAGCTCATCTTCGTTTCGTCTGCAGCTCCCGCTCGTGGTCTGTGGCCCCGCGAAGACGGTGTTCCGGGCCCTCAAAGCGCATCCCGTTGGGAACGCCTGCTTCGCGACATCGCGGAGGAGCATGGAGTCTATGTAAGTTTTTCGAACCTGGTGGGAACAGAGGGCGGAAAGCGATTCTTTGGAACCTCACATCTCATCGGCCCGGCCGGCGATGTGAGAGCGCGGGGAGCGGTCTGGGATGAAGGTCTTATTTCCATCACTATCGACCTCGATGATCTCGTGCGTGTACGCGCCGAGGCGCCGTTGTTGAGTGATTTACGGGTGGCGTTGCCTCATGTGCTGGAGTCGGCCAGGCAGGCAGTTGCGGGGATCCGCCATCATGCCTCGTTCGACAGCGCGTTAGATGGCGCGTTAGATGGCGCGTTAGATGGCGCATTCGATGGTGCATTCGATGGTGCATTCAACGACGCCCAACCGCCGCGGGCTGACCTTCTGCGTGACGCCAGCCTTGAGCCCACGCACCATCAAGACGCTCCGGCAGCTAAATCGGACAAGGACAGCTCGATTGACACGTCGAGGGCCGGAAACAACGAACTAACAGTTAAAAGATTCGCTATTCAGGACCATGGCGGGCCGCCGCCGCTTGTCATCGACCCCGAAATGACAGAGCAGTGGCTGGTGGGGTTTTTACAGGAGGAGATGTCGCGCCGCGGCTACCAGAAGGCAGTCGTCGGGCTCAGCGGCGGCGTCGACTCGGCAGTAACCGCTTCGCTCGCGGCGCGCGCCCTGGGCAAGTCGAACGTCATCGCGGTGCGTCTGCCGTATCGTACATCCAGCATCGAGTCGCTCGATCACGCCCAATTGGTTGTAAACGAGCTTGGCATCGAATGCCGCACCATCGACATCAGCGCGGCGGTTGACGGCTATCTGGAAGCAGAGCCCGATGCCGATGCGGCGAGGAGAGGAAATGTGATGGCACGGACGCGAATGATCGCGCTCTTCGATCTTTCCGCGCGATACCGGGCATTACCCCTCGGCACCGGAAACAAGACCGAACGGTTGTTTGGCTATTTCACCTGGCATGCAGACGATTCTCCTCCCATCAACCCAATCGGAGATCTTTACAAAACGCAGGTGTGGCAGCTGGCGCGACAGCTGAACGTGCCGGATGTGATCGTTAACAAGCCGGCGACGGCCGATCTCGTGGTAGGACAAACCGACGAGGCAGATCTTGGAATCAGCTACCAGCGCGCCGACGAAATTCTAAACGCCATGCTGCACGGATTTTCGCCGGAGGCACTGCGTGCCCGTGGTTTCCTGAGTGAGGAGCTGTCGGTGGTAAGCCGTCGCCTGCATTCGACGCACTGGAAGCGTCGACCGCCTTCAGTGGCGTTGGTGAGTCACTCGGGAATCGGCGAGTCGTATCTACGTCCAGTCGACTATCGGGGATAGGGACGCAAACCGAACGCGCGTTCGGTTTGCGTGGTGCGCGGTTCTGGGCGTAACGGTTTGCGCTGCTCGCGGTGCGCGGCCTACCGGTAGAGGGCGTCGGGGTCCACACTGGCAAGTTCAATGCAGAAACCCGCGATGTTGCTTACGGCGTTCTCCACGAACGATGCTCCTTTTTCCGCGGTTGCCGCCGTTGGATTGCCCGCTCCAGTGTCGGCCGTGACCTGACTCCACCGGCGGGGCATCCACGCCCAGCCTTCGCGTACGGCGGAAAGTACGCTTTCGCGTGTTGCGCCAGTTCCCCAATGCGAGCGATCGGCCACGAGATGTGGCGCGACATGAAGCAGAGCTGCGGTTTCCAGCTCTCCGGCGTGATCACCTGGTTCGGAGAAAACCGAGTGCGATGCCGTTTGCCACCAGTTCACCACGGTCAGCACGACCTTGGTGTCCGGTTGGAGTTCGCGAACCAGCGCGCGAAGTTCATTCCCCCCGTGCGCGTTTAGCAGTACCAGGGCGCGCACACCGTGCGGCTCAATGCTTCGCAACACGTCCCGCAAAAGTGCGAGCTGCGTGCTTGGCATGATGTTGATGGTGAGGGGCAGATCAAGCTGAGTGGTATTGACGCCAAACGGAATTGCCGGTAGCGCTATAGTACGCACGCCCCGCTCGGTGCACAGCGCCGCAACTCTTTCAGCGACGTGTCGACCCAGGATTGTATCGGTGCCGTAGGGGAGATGCGTGTTGTGCGGCTCAGTCGCGCCAAATGGCAGAAGTGCAACCGGCCACGGTGCGCTCTTGATATCCGGCCAGCGGCTCTCTGTCAGCACTCCGAGCGACGTTTTCGCTGAGGTCACCGGGAAGCGAAGGTATCGCAGTTGTTGGGATCGCCCGTGTCGAAGCCGCGCTTGAACCAGCTACGCCTGTCGGCCGACGAGCCATGCGTAAACGACTCCGGGCTGACGCGCCCGCTCGCCATCTTCTGCAATCGATCATCACCCACCGCGGCGGCGGCAGAAAGCCCTTCGTCGACGTCGCCTGCCTGGATTCGGCCGTCTTTGGCTGCAGTGTTTGCCCACACGCCCGCGAAGCAATCGGCCTGAAGCTCCATAGCTACGGAGAGCTGCTTGGCCTGCCCCGGGTTGCGTTGCTGGGCCGCTCGCAATTGCTCTTCGGTGCCCAGAAGGTTTTGCACATGATGACCAATTTCGTGCGTCAACACGTAAGCTTGAGCAAAATCTCCCGGCGCGCCAAACTGTCGGTCAAGTTGGTCGAAAAATGACAGATCGATGTAGACTTTCTGGTCGCCGGGGCAGTAAAACGGGCCCGAAGCCGCTTGTGCCATGCCGCACGCTGAGTTGACCACATCGCGGAACAGGACGATGCGTGCGTCGGAGTACTGAGGAATCAACTGCTTCCACTTAGCCTGCGCGTTGTCGAACACGAAAGAAACGAACTGCACCATGGTTTCCTCGGACGGATCCTGAATAGCGCCGCTCTGATCTCCTTCCTGCTGCGCCACTGCGCTTTGGGGTGCGCCTCCGCCCACGTATTCAGTCACCAGATCGCGCTTGAATACAAGGCTCAGCACCGCCAGCACTATAACGCCGCCAATTCCAAGTCGCGCACCACCGCCGCCAAAACCACCACCCCCACCCCCAAATCCACGCGACGATTGTCCTCTCCGATCTTCCAGATTCTTGCTTCTACCACCTGGGGTCCAACGCATCAGGGTACCGGCGCAGGGCGCAGTGAAAGGAACTCGGTGTCATCCGCACCGACGGTCTGGAGCCATACAACAACCTCCGCAATTCGCTGCGACGGAAAGACTCCAGGCGATCCGCGAATCGTACGCACAAGCCGTACCTCTCGACCCGACTGAGTCCACGTCGACGTATAACTGCCGAAGAAACTCTTCGCACTAACGTTTTTGGGTAACTCTGCCTGCCAACCTTGCGGGAGCGTTATTCGTAAATCAGTTGTCGTTGTCAACTGCCCCAAAATCTGTGCGGCGTCGATAGGGAACACTCTTCCCGGACGTGCTTCGAGATCCTTTGCGAGATTACGAAATCCTCTCGCTGGCCCGCGAAAAGTGGGAGTCATCGGAAAGAGTCTGAGTTCGCCGGCTGGCTTGAGCAGTTCGGTGGCACGAACCTCGTACGAGACCTCCGGCTTCGCCGAAAAATCCTTGCCGTCGAACAGCGTCAGGGAATCGACTGTGGCATCGGCGTTGAACACCCGGGTGGCGATGGACCGCTTTGTTGCTGCCTTTCGCGCCGAATCCATCGGCACACCCAGGGCGGCCCGCATGCCGTGCGACGGCCACCCGGAAGTCGATTCCGTGATCCGTCCCGTGGCGCGGCCGACGCTGTCAATAACAAGCTCAATGTTCATGAGCGACAGCGCAGCGGTGGGATTTTCAACTGGGAACGTGACTTTTTGGCTCTTGCCGTCGGGAAGTACGATCAGGCCGAGCTGCCCCTGGTAGCTTTTGGGAATCTCGCCATAGGGTACGAATTCGGCGGTCAGATCGGTGAACGCCCACGCGCCGCCAGCTTTCTCCTGGACGGCTGCAATGGCGTGATTAAACTGAAAAATTGTCGGAATGGTGGGATCGGGCTTGCCGGACAGATTCAACAGGACGGGGCTCGCGGAAATTTTATACCGGCGGAGCGCGGCGATAAACAGGGTCGCCTGGTCTTTGCAATCGCCAAACCCCGTGGCAACGGTCTGCTCCGGGGTACGCGGCTGATAACCTCCAATTCCAAGCGCCACCGACAGATAGCGAATGTCCTGCGCAACCCACCGGTGTACGGCGCGAATGGTATCCGCGCGGCTTCGGGGATTGCCCGCCGCAACCAGTGAATCCACCCGCGCACCCAGTGCCGCGGTAAGCTGATAGCGGTCGCGCGAGAGGCCGTCGTACCATTTGGAGATGTCGTTCCACTCTGACGGAGGCGAAATCAGCACCGACATCGTCACGTCATTCGAATCGGAAGCAAACGGCTCTGCCGCAATTGCGGCGACGTTGCTGGTCAGCCATGTGTAGCGTTTCCGGCCGTCAACAACCGAGTCCAACCGGCGGAAGTTCAGGTTGGTTTCCTTAAAGTGGGGCATGTACGCCTGTGGGACATCTACAACGAGATGAGACTGGACAACCGGAATGGTTCCGTTGATGCGCCATCCGAACAGGAAGTCGCCGGCGCGAAATGGCGCGCGCTCCTCGATGGTATAGGCCACGTCGACGATGGTACCCACCGCGACCCCCGCGAGGGATAGCCGGTGAACTTTCTGCTCCTGATAGACGGGGTTGGACATGGCCGCCGGCGTTTCCGATTCCTGCTCCTGGGCGGCCTTGTCGCTGACGACCTCTCCGTTGGGGCGGAGCACGCGAACCCAGTTGATCGTGAGCGACTGGTGCGACGACGCATATCCGTATGCGCGCTCGGAAACCGGGCGCACTACGGACGCTTCCAGCACCTGCAGAACCTGCCGAGACCTTTGTACCGAGCGCCCGTCTGGCTCGATGGAGTAGATGGCCTCGTCGAGAAGCGTGACGTACGGCAGATTCCGAAACCTGGCCGGATCGACCGCGAACCGCACTATGGTATCCGACCCAGCAGCGGCAAGCGGCGTGGACGCATTTAGCGAGGTCTGTGCGTGGACCGACCCCGTCGCGGTGACAGCGGTCAGCATTGCGACGGCCAGAGTCGCCATTGCATTTCTCCGGACTCGACGCAACGGAGCGCCAGTTATGCCGGCTATGCCGCCTCGCGCGCGAAAGCCAGACTGACCGCCCGCCTCGCCCGCCGCTTGATGACGGGGTGCACTGATCGCGCATATCGCAGAAAGTTGGCGCCCGCCAGGGGAAATCGTGCGAAGAACTCTTCCGGCGGGATATCGCCTTTCAGCCGATTGCAAGGGCCGCATGCCGTTACCAGGTTGTAGGAATTGTCAGGACCCGAACGAGCAAGGGGTACGACGTGGTCGAGCGTCGCAGTGCGGTCGTCGAGACGGATCGCACAATACACGCATCGTTGACCACAGTGCCGGAGGGCGACCTTTCGCATGCCTTGCTTCAAGACCAGCCGGCGATTGAGGCGCATATATCTCCTGGTCGGAAAGTGAACGGGTTACGAGCGGGCTAAATAGTGTGCAAGGCGAATGGACTTCGGCCTGTTAACCGAGATCGCTCGCCCGCCGTTTTTCCTTTTGGGAGTCACGATCAGAAAGCGGATCTCTCAACAAACTGCCGATCCGTGCGGCCATCGCGTCGAGCTTCTGGCGGTGTGGCATCGGCGATCCGGGAAATGGAAGCGGCACGTCGAAGCCATCGCCCTCCCGCCTGGGAATCAGGTGAATGTGATAGTGCATCACATTCTGCCCAGCCGCGTGTCCCGAGTTGACAACAATATTCATGTCATTCGCTCCCGACGCAGTCTGAACCACGGGAATGAGCTTCGCGGCAACCTGATAGAGATGCGTACCCACATGTGCGGGGATATCCTGCACAGCCTCGAAGTGTTCGCGAGGTACAACCAGGACATGACCTTCGTTCACGGGCTGGATGTCGAGAAAGGCTATCGCCGTGGAATCCTCATAACAGATTGACACCTCGGCCGCACCGCGGATCAAATCACAGAAAATGCAGTGTTCGCTACTCGATTCCATGGGGCCTTATCATTCACGTGTGAGTTTTGTTTCCCGGCGGGCTCTCTCAAAAAGCCGCTGAGCCAATTTTGCCGACAGCACAAGGCTCGGCAAGACGACGGCCGTACCCTGCGTATACTGATTGTACCCCGGCCTGGTAACGCTGTCGGGGTTTTTCAGCCCGCATCTACCTCGAATATTACGGTTCGCTAAGTTGAACAGACGTCCCGTTCCCAAGATCAGAGATTGATGGCAACTTCTACACGACCAACTCGCGCCCGCAAGGCAGACACCACGTCCACGCCCTCCAAGGCGAAACCGTCATCACTTCCGCGAGCCGATCTTCTGCACGCGTACAGGGTGATGTACACCTCAAGACGCCTGGACGACAAGGAAATCGGCCTTAAACGGCAGAACAAGATTTTCTTCCAGATCTCAGGCGCCGGTCACGAAGCAATTCTTGTCGCTGCCGGCATGGTGCTAAAGCCGGCCCACGACTGGTTCTATCTGTATTATCGCGATCGGGCGCTCTGCCTGATGCTGGGCATGACTCCCGAGGAGATGCTTTTCAGTGCAGTTGGCGCGGCAGCCGATCCCAATTCGGGTGGCCGACAGATGCCCAGTCACTGGGGACACAAGGCGCTCAACATCATCTCGGTTTCCTCCCCCACAGGAACGCAATTTCTGCAGGCAGTCGGCAGTGCGGAGGCATCATACCGTGCTGGTTTGCTCAACATCACCGACGGTTTCCATGATGACGAAGTGGCGCTGGTGACCACGGGCGACGGCACCACGAGTGAAGGCGAGTTCTGGGAATCGCTCAACACAGCCTGTAATCTGTCGCTGCCGGTTGTGTATCTCGTCGAAGACAACGGCTACGCCATTTCGGTACCGGTCGAAGTAGGAACGGCCGGCGGTTCGATTTCCAGGCTTGTGGCTTCGTTTCCGGGGCTCTACGTGCAGGAAGTCGACGGCTGCGACCTGATCAAATCGTATGAAGTGATGCAGCGTGCCGTGAGCTATGCCCGCGAGCGTAAGGGCCCGGCGTTTGTACATGCAAAAGTAATCCGTCCGTATTCACACTCTCTTTCGGACGACGAAGTTTTTTACCGTACGGCCGAGGAGCGCGCTGAAGAAGCGGCGAGAGATCCACTTGTGACATTTCCGGCGTGGCTGATTAGCGAGGGTATCGCCACCGAAGAAGAGCTCGAATCGATGCGTGCAAAGGTCGACGATGAGATTCTCGTTGCCA
>JBBSTN010000146.1:0-8146 GCA_038235845.1 Gemmatimonadales bacterium
CGTAGCGCCACGCGGCAAACTCCGGTCGCAGTGGCTTTCCCACCCGGACCAGATCCAGACCCTCCGAAAGAGTTGCCAGTCCGATGTTTTCAGTGGAGACCCGTACCGTGGTTCCACGGTAGAGTCGCTCGCAAATCTCGACCGACTCCCAGCGCTCTTCCAAGGGAGAGAGATTCCAGTTGCCGCAAGAGCGACAGACGACCCAGAGTCTTCCGCGGTTCGCGTCGAATGCGAGACGTCTACCAATTGGAAACGTCTCAATTAGCTCGTTGTTACCAAGAGACGAATGGCAGAAGAGACAGGTCGAAAACATTGCTACCTCATCATGGTCGACGGTGTACGATATCTGTACGATAGTGTGCGATATTGCGTTCGCGCTCCGAAACTGCGAGCGGGAGGCGCGGGCTGGCGATGATACCCTGAGAAACCTCAGCAGTACCGTTGAACGTCAGTCTGCCGTCGCCTATCTTCACAGGTTCGTACCACTTCAGCCAAACTCCTCCGCTATGCCGACTTACGAATTTCGTTGCCCAGACGGAACAATCATTGAACGGATATTCAAGATGTCCGACGTGCCCAACGAAATACCGCTGCCGGAGGGCGACGGTGTAGCAACGCGAATTATATCCGCCGGTGGGGGCCTGCTGTTCAAGGGTACTGGCTTCTACATAACCGACTACGGTAAAGACGGCAAGAAGGATCAGCGGGCGTCGAAAGCGAGCGATAGTAAAGGCACCGGGTCGGAATCGTCCAAGAGTGGTGATTCGAAAGAGGCGGGCGAGGGATCTACCGGGAAGAAGGCTTCATCATCGGATTCGCCGTCATCCAATTCGCCGTCCACTTCGACCTCCTCGACCTCCTCGACCTCCTCGACCTCCTCGAGCGGCTCGGGCTCGTCAGGCTCGGGCGGATCGACCGGCTCGTCCCCCGGATCGTCTGGCTCGACTGGCGGAGGCTCCACTGGTGGAGGCTCCAATAGCTCCTCCGGTAAATCTACCGGATCCGACTCAGCGTAACGCTCTCGAACTGCCCAAGACACTCAAAGTGAACCACGCCGACGCGCTTCGCGCCGAAATCGCCAGGGCAGCCATCTCCCTGGGCGCGCCCGAAACCATTGCCGTTTTACTCGACCGCCCACGGGACCCATCGTTTGGCGACTGGTCGACCAATGTCGCGATGTTGCTTGCGAAGCCGCTTGCGAAGAAGCCTCGTGAGGTAGCGGACTCGCTCATCGCGGCGATGTCCATGGAGGGCGTGGGCGTAGCGCAAGCCGAAATCGCTGGCCCAGGCTTCATCAACTTCCGGCTGGACCCAGGTTTTCAGGCCCGCGGCTTAGTCGCGATTTTGGCGAAGCCGGACGAATGGGGCAAACAGGATATCGGTAATTCGCAACAGGTTGTGGTGGAATTTGTTTCCGCCAATCCTACTGGGCCATTGCATGTCGGACATGGCCGTCAGGCCGCCCTTGGTGATGCCATTAGCAGTCTTCTCCAGTATACGGGCTGGCAGGTCGATCGCGAGTTCTATTACAACGACAGTGGCGCGCAGATCGAGAACCTGGCAAAGAGCGTGCGGGCCCGTGTGCGCGAACTGTCCGGCGCAGCGCTCGCGATTCCCGAAGGTGGATATCATGGCGAATACATCGCGGAAATCGCTGCCTCGTACATCGCGGCTCACGCGGATGATGCGGATGCAGAGGATGTGGACGAGGTGCGCAAGTTTGCCGTTGCAGCGCTTCGACATGAGCAGGATCTCGATCTCCAGGCTTTTGGCGTAAAATTTCGCACCTACTATCTCGAGAGTTCGCTCTACAGCGACGGACGGGTGCTCCACGCCGTCGAATTGCTCAAGAAATCGGGACACACATTCGAGGAGAATGGGGCGCTTTTTTTGCGCACCACCGAGTTTGGTGACGATAAGGATCGCGTGATGAAGAAGAGTGAAGGCAAAGGCGGCGATTACACGTACTTCGTTCCTGATGTTGCCTATCACGTAACGAAATGGGAACGCGGTTATCGTCGCGCGATAAACATTCAGGGCGCTGATCATCACAGCACGATCACGCGGGTACGCGCCGGCCTTCAGGCGATGGAGATCGGGATCCCCGCCGGTTACCCGGATTACGTGTTGCACCAGATGGTGACCGTGATGAAGAATGGCGAAGAGCTCAAAATCTCGAAACGCGCCGGTTCGTATGTCACCGTACGTGATCTGATCGAGGAGGTGGGACGCGATGCAGTTCGCTACTTCTATCTCATGCGTCGCGGTGATTCCCAGCTCGTGTTCGATATCGATCTTGCGCGAAGTCAGTCGGAGGAGAACCCCGTATACTATGTGCAGATGGCACATGCTCGCATGTGCGGAATTTTTCGCATGGGTGAAATCGACTCCGCAAGTATTTCTGCATCGAATGCAGATCTGAGTCTTCTCGACAATCCGGCCGAGCAGGAGCTGATAAAGATGCTGCTCGATTTTCCGGCGGTGGTACGCAGCGCTGCCGGTGCGCTCGAACCACACCGCGTCACCAACTGGCTTCTTGATACTGCGAGAGCGGCCCATACCTGGTATCACAAGCACCACGTACTCGGCGAGTCGGAAGAAGTCAAAAAGGCGCGCCTCGTACTCGCCCGCGCCACGCAAATCGGTCTCTCGTGCGGGCTGCGAATTCTTGGACTAACAGCACCGGAGAGAATGTGAACGCTGAAGTAAACGCGAAGAATGGAACCGTGCTCGTCGTCGGCTCGGTTGCACTCGATTCAGTTGAAACGCCGTTTGGACGCGCTGACGATGTACTTGGCGGTTCGGGCGTGTACTTCGCGTCTTCTGCATCTCACTTCACCAACGTCCAACTTGTTGGCGTGATTGGCGATGACTATCCCGTTGACAAGCTGGATGCGCTGCGTCAGCGGGGAGTCGATCTCGAGGGCCTCGAACAGATTGCGGGAAGCAGCTTTCGGTGGAGAGGCAGGTATCGGCATGATCTCAACTCTGCAGAGACGCTCGAAACTCACCTCGGGGTATTCTCGAATTTCCGTCCAAAAATTCCGGAGCAGTTTCGCAGCGCGCCGTTCGTGTTTCTCGCCAACATCGATCCGAGGCTCCAGCTACAGGTGCTGGAGCAGGTGGATAAGCCGAAGCTCGTTGCATGTGACACGATGAATTTCTGGATCGAATCCCGGCGGCCTGAACTTGTCGAGCTATTGAGCCATGTGGATCTCATCACGCTCAATGACGGAGAAGCGCGACAGCTTACCGAACAGTCGAATCTCGTGCGTGCTGCCCGATGGATACTGGAGAAAGGGCCGCGCTACGTGGTTATCAAGAAGGGTGAGCATGGTGCCTTCATGTTCACCGCAGAGAGCGTATTTTTTGCTCCCGCCTATCCACTCGAATCTGTTTTTGATCCAACCGGGGCAGGCGATTCATTTGCTGGCGGTTTTATTGGGTCGCTTGCCGCGTCGGGCGATCTCAGCGACGCGTCCATGCGAAGGGCCGTAGTAGTAGGATCGGCGATGGGTTCGTTCGCCGTCGAGCGCTTTTCGAATGCGCGACTGCTCGAACTCGATCAATCTGACATCGATGCGCGAGTTCGGGAGTTCCAACAATTGGTCGCGTTCGACTCACAGCTGAACTGAACGTGTCCGGGATTCCACTCGACTACCGTAGTTCAGGTGTCGATATCGATGCGGCCGACGATTCGAAAAATCGAATTGCTCGCCATGTGATGTCCACGACGACGGCAGGCGCGTTCGGCAAGTTTGGCGCGTTTGGCGGCATGTTCCGGATGCCGGCGGGCTACGAATCTCCGCTACTCGTTTCGAGCGCCGACGGCGTGGGCACCAAGATCAAGATCGCCATTGAGTCTGGTCGTAATGACACAATCGGCCACTGTCTGGTAAACCATTGCACTAACGATATTCTGGTGCAGGGAGCAGTCCCGCTTTTCTTCCTTGACTACGTAGCATTTGGAAAGCTCGAGCCAACGGTCGCGGAGAGCATTGTTGCGGGCGTCGCTGCCGGCTGTCGGGAGAATGGCGCCGCCCTTGTTGGCGGAGAGACGGCTGAGATGCCCGGCATCTACACGCCTCCGGACTACGATCTGGCGGGCTTCATTGTAGGTGTGGTAGAGGAAAGCAAGGTCTTGGGCGCAGAACGCGTTCAGCATGGCGACGTTCTCATTGGTCTGGCGAGCAGCGGGCTCCACACAAATGGTTACTCGCTGGCTCGTCGCATCGTCGCCCAACGGCTGCAATTGAGTGTGCACGATGTCTTTCCGGAAAGCGGCGGTGCAACCGTGGCTGACGTCATGCTCGCTGTTCATCGATCTTACCTGGCCTGTCTCAGGCCGGTTCTGGATCGTATTCACGCCCTCGCGCATATAACTGGCGGCGGGTTGCCGGGTAATGTCGATCGCGTGCTTCCGTTGTCGGCGGACGCGGAAATAGATGTGACCTCATGGTCACTCCCGTCGCTCTTCAAAGTGCTCGGTGAAGCCGGAGAGGTGCGCGGGGAAGAGATGTTTCGGGCATTCAACATGGGAATTGGTATGGTAGTGATCACATCGGAAGAACATGCGTTTGCCGTGCATGCGCACGCGCACGCCCGCGGAATCGATTCATACGACATCGGACGCATCGTGAGTGGCTCCGGCAAGGTCAATCTTTCCGGCATGAAAGGGTGAGCATCCGTCGAGTTATTTCGTGCCTGTCGACATTGGGTATTGTGTCGATGGTCTCTGGTGCTCCAGCGTTTGCTCAATCCTCTGCCAACTCGTCGTGCACCACGTCGCCTGCGGCAGTTAGGAATGCAGCAGACGTTTGTCAGAAGGCACGCGATCTGTTTGCCTTTCTGGTACCGCAGGTGGGCCAGGCGGTGGCCGCGGGCAATCCAATACCGGGCGACGCAGGGTCGCTGGGTGGATTTGGAAAGCGGGCTATTTCAGTACGCATTGTGGGCGTTGAGGCACAACTTCCGCGCAACAACGTTCCACTCTCCTTCACATCCGACGCGGTAAGCGCGAGTGACTTTGGCGCGGTTCGAACAGCGATTCCACTGCCCGCTGTCGATTTGGCATTTGGAGTTCTGCCAGGTGTGCCGTTAGGACTCAGTAATTTCGGCGGTGTCGATATTCTGGTTGGCGCGACAGTACTTCCCTCGGTCTCCAAAAACTCGTTTTCGGTAAAACCGAAAAGCGGTGGCATCGGCTGGTCGTACGGCGCACGGGTGGGGCTGCTTCAGGAGTCGAGCCTCATACCGGGGGTTGGGGTGAGCTGGCAACGACGCATGCTGCCCAAATCGGAGTTTTTCTACACGCCGGGCAACGATACACTGAGCGTTACCGGCACTTCCGTCCGTGCCGACGCGATTCGTCTCATCGTGAGCAAGCGGCTGACGTTCGTCGGGCTTTCGGCCGGTGTGGGGCAGGACCGAATCAACGGGAAGAGCAACGTGAGCGCTGTGGTGAACGAGCAGATATCGGGTGTGCCACAGCGTGGCACTGGCTCGTTAACTGGTCTTGATGAATCCGTGAAACGCAGCTCCGCGTTTGTGAATGCGTCCTTCAGTCTCCTGGTGTTTCGGGTTGTTGGCGAATTCGGATGGTCTAAAGAGGGGCCAGAGAGGCCCACCGTCAACACATTCGGCTCGAAGAAGCCCAATGACGGCTATCGTTTTGGATCACTTGGCCTTACCGCGCATTTTTAGGTCGCGGTGCCGCGGTGGGGCGTGTACAACGGGCGCTTAGCTGAACGATAATATCATTTCTGAGGAGTCCATCGTCCGGGATCGCGAGATGATGCGACGGGCACTGCGCCTCGCAGAGCGTGGCGCGGGAAATGTCGCGCCAAATCCGAAGGTCGGGGCCGTGATTGTGAAAGACGGAGTTATCCTGGGCGAAGGTTGGCACGAGCGTTTTGGGGAGGCGCACGCGGAGGTGAATGCGCTTAGCAATGCGCGCGGGCGTGGCGCGAATGTCGAGGGTGCGACGGTCTATGTCACGCTCGAGCCATG
Source organism: Gemmatimonadales bacterium (assembly GCA_038235845.1). GTDB lineage: Bacteria > Gemmatimonadota > Gemmatimonadetes > Gemmatimonadales > Gemmatimonadaceae > Gemmatimonas. The sequence continues at coordinate 6,010 of JBBSTN010000146.1, forward strand.
TAACCACCAAGGGAAAACTCCCCCGTGCACCGGGTCGCTCATCTCGGCGGGAGTGAAGCGAGTTGTCTACGCCCTCAGCGATCCCAACCCAGCGGCCTCGGGCGGTAAGGCGACACTCGAAAACGCGGGCATCGAAGTCACCGAGGGCGTGTTGCGTAAAGATGCCGAAGAGTTGAATGCATCGTTTCTGTTTGGCGTCGAAAGCCCGCACCGACCGTTCGTTACGCTCAAGCTGGCACTCTCTGCTGATGGCGCCATTGCGGATGCTGCCCGAGGTCGGTCGGAGATCACCGGGCCCAAAACCCGCCGTCTCGTGCACGCGATGCGGGCCGACGCTAGCGCGGTGGCGGTCGGAATTGGCACAGCTTTGGCGGACGATCCGGAGCTTACTGTGCGCTTCGCAGCCGTGCCGGAAGCTCCGCCCACCCGGGTGATTTTCGACCGCAAGGCGCGATTACCGCTAACCAGCAGATTGGTTTCTTCCGCTCGCGACATTCCCGTAGTCGTGGTTTCAGATGGATCGCAGCGAGCGGCAGAGGACGCCCTCAGTAAAGGCGGCGTGGCTGTGGTTCATGCATCGGGCATGAGCGACGCACTCCGAAAACTGCGAGCGCGCGAAATTCGCCATCTGTTCGTGGAGGGAGGCGCCGGCATTGCGTCCGCCCTCGCCGAAGAGGGTCTCATTGATCGCCTTGTTATCTTTCAGGCATCGGTAATCCTTGGTGAGGGTGCTTTGCACGCGTTCAGCTCCCTGCCTTCTCCGATGGCGAAAGGAATTCGGCTTGAGGCAGTCAGGCGCCGCGCTGTTGGCGATGATTTCATGACGGTGTTCCGAGTCGCGAACTTCGCTCCTGTCATCTCTCACCCGGGAAAGCCGGGGAGATAACCCAAGCTGCATGTTCACTGGTCTTGTCGAGGAAGTTGGCGAAGTGAAGGCCGTTCGTAACTCGGATGCCGGATTGGAGTTGAGGATCAGTTGCGGCTTCGACGATCTTGGCGATGGAGATAGCATCTCGGTAAACGGGGCCTGTCTCACTGTGCGGGAGCAGCAGCGCGTCGGTCGCGGCTTCGAGTTCACTGTTGCGGCCGTTACGACCACGCTCGAACGCACTTCCATTGCCGATTGGCGCGTGGGAACGCGACTTAATCTCGAGCGTGCATTGAAGCTGGGTGACCGTCTTGGCGGGCACATCGTGCAAGGGCATGTGGATGGAACTGGAACAGTAACGAGAACCGCGTTCGTTGATGACGCATGGCTCGTCGACGTATCGGTGCCGGCGTCGTTGCGCGCGTTCATGGTTCCGCTGGGATCGGTCACAATCGACGGAGTCAGCCTTACGATAAACGCGGTTATCGAGGGAGGAATCCAACTCTCGATCATCGAGTTCACCCTTCGCCACACAACTCTGGGTATCCTTAAGGCTGGGGATAGCGTACACATCGAAGCTGATGTCCTCGCCAAACACGTTGCAAATCTCGTATCACCGCATTTAGCTGCAGGCAGACAACATGGACAATAGAGTACTTACTGCAAACGGATACAGAAGCGGGAACGCTCTGGCCGCCACGGGTTTTGGAACTGTCGAACAGGCGCTGAAAGATCTTGCCGCGGGCAAGTTCGTCGTCGTTGCCGACGACGAAGATCGAGAGAACGAAGGCGACCTCATTTGCGCTGCCGAACTCGTAACGTCCGAGATGGTGAACTTCATGCTCGAGGCCAAGGGGATGATCTGCCTCGCGATAACAAATGAATGGGCTGATGAATTGCGGCTTCAGCCCCAGGTCGACAAAAATACCGAATCGATGTCCACAGCGTTCACGGTCAGTATCGACGCGGCCGCGAAATACGGTATTAGCACGGGAATAAGCGCGAGTGATCGCGCAACCACGATACGAGTAGCTGTCGATCCTGCCAGCACCAGGGCCGATCTGCGAATGCCGGGACATATTCATCCGCTGCGTGCGCGTGATGGAGGCGTGCTGCAGCGAGTTGGTCACACCGAAGCGGCCGTAGATCTCGCGCGGCTGGCCGGCTTGCGACCTGCAGGTGTAATCTGCGAAATACTCAATCGAGACGGTACAACCTCGCGCCGGCCGCAATTGGAGCAGTTTTCTTCGCAGCACAATCTCACCTTCA
>JBBSTN010000147.1:0-8107 GCA_038235845.1 Gemmatimonadales bacterium
CCACTGCCGCACCCACATCCTGCGTTGCCTTTGCGAGTATGAATGCGCCCTGAAGCACCGCCTGCGTATGCAGTGCGAGAGTGCGGGCGTTGACGTTTTTACCGTTGCTGCTCGAGGCAAGCGCCTCTGCAAAGTCAGGTTCGAGAGTTTCGGCGTGACTGGTAATGCTTCGCGAACATGCATCCCGGATTTCCGGGCTCGACTCATGTACTTCCTGCACCATTGTGCCAACCAGACATGTGTATTCGGCGATTTCACCTTCGAGCAGGCTGGCGCGAAAGTCGAGATAAGCAAAAACTCGATCGGCCGCGTTATCGGGGAGGTGGTAGGGCGCGTTTTCGAAAAGTGCGCCCGTAACCTCAGTCCAATGGGCGGCGGCTGCCACGGCTAGTGCTTCCTTGCTTTCGAAGTGATGAAAGAATGCGCCCTTCGTAACGCCAGCAGCCGAACAGAGGTCATCGACGGTGGTGGCGCTGTATCCCTTCCCCCGGATGACGTTGACCGCAACGTCGAGAATCCGTCCTTTTGCGCTGGCTTTTGCTGGCGCTTTTGATGGGATTTTTGCTGGAACTTGTTTCTTGATTGGTGACATATGGTTTCCTGGCGGTAAGCATACCGACCGGTTGGTATGTTGTCAAGACCGATGCATTCTATGCTCGTTTTTGTCTCCTGTTGTGTGAAAAGCTCGCCCGCTCCGGCTGCCGCGAAGGTGCTATCTGAGTTCGGCGCACCGGTCGTCGTCGTACGGCGTCGTACGGCGTTGACATGGTTGTGGTGGAGCCCGGCCCCCTTCACCACGGAGCTTTTCCCGACTAGCCCGCGGCCGGCCGACAGTGACGGCCGGGTAAGCAGCTGTCCCGCGGTAGCGCATGACAACTTCGCCAATCTCGAAGCTGCATTCCACGGATTGTTCAGCGATGAGAGCACACCGACTGATCCAATGGTGGTGGTCGACCGAATCATCGAACTAACGAAAATGAAACCCGGTACGCGTCCGTTCCGGAGCGTGGTTGGTGTCGATTTTGGTGTGCAGGCGCACAATGACGCGACCGCGCCGTTCGACGCTGCAGTGCTGGACGCATTTGGCATGACGTCGTTTGCGACACTTGCCAGCTGAGGAAAGCGTCCGGCCTTTCACACCGTTTACACCGACGCTGCCTGCCCCTTCTCGCTGTCGCAACACGCAGTGATGCCATCGTCCCTCTCTCGAAAAAGGCTTGAATCATGTCCGAAGTTGTATCCTGGGTTCTGCATTTAAATGTGCGCGAGGGCCATCTCGGATCGCTCAAAACGCTGATGGTCGAGATGATTGAATCGACTCGCAATGAGAAGGGGGCGCAGGCGTACGAGCGGGAGCGGTTTCTTGGTTGTCTCGAGCCAACCGCCTTTTACGTCTACGGTTCGCCGAACGGCGAGGTGCGCAAGATTCTTGACGGGTTTGGCGCGAAGTACCTGGGCGAGCTGGGTGGGTTTATGCGCTAGCGATCAACACCCAGCCACCTTAACTGCGCGCTTGAATTCAAATCTCAGGCGCGCACACTATTCGATATTCTCTCCGCACCCTCGGTACGTCGTTCCCTTGAGCGTAACTGTTACCGTGGCCGGAAATGGCTTTCCGCTCATGACGTCAGAACATGGCACGCGTTCAACGGTCACGCGAAGATCATTCGCTTCGGTAGATGCGTCGTACACCACTGCACCATCAGCGAGCACAGATGGTAAGGGGTACGGCGCGACCGTTACCGAATTGCCAGCTACATTGGTAAAGCGCACATCTTTTCCCTTGCGAATCTGGAGATTCCAGAACGGTTCCTGTCCAAGCGCGCGTAGATCTTTGTCTCTCGTAAGCTCAAAGAACACACCGTTCCACGGCGCGAGAGCATGAACGGAATCCAGCTTGATTAACAAGCCGCCGAGTGCGGACCATGGCACACCGTCGCAAGAGAGTTCTTGCAGCTGAAGCTGTGAGCGCACTGGAGATTGGCTGGCAAGGGCGCTGATCGCGCGCGTAGACGTCTTGAAGTTCACGGAGAGATAGCGGTCGGCATTTGCCTCGCGAACTGAGTAGATCGGCCTGTCGCAGTGGTGAGTAGGTGACAGCGCCTCGTCGGGCATGAGACGAACTGATTGTCCGTACCAACTCTTTGCGTCCGCATCACTCATGGCGCTTATTCCGGGAGACGAATGTCCGGTTACCGTCCAGATGCCGATCATTCCATCGATATTTGCAGCAATCTCGACCGCCGTATTGTGCGTCGAGTCCCGTGTGCTCTGACGTTGTTCTTTGCCGACGTAGCAACCACTTGAGTAAAGCGCGGCGAAGACAACAACTAACGATCTGGACAGACTGAAAAAACGGTCGAGACTTCGAGTCATGCGGCCCGCCGATAGACGCTAACGCCCTCCTTGATCGTCTCGGCGACCTGTAGCGACATGTACTGTAGGGGCAAAAGTTGCTCCGAGTCCATTGCAAAAGGGGCAACCGTCGTCCGCCTCCCGAAAGGACGGCAGATTATCAAGATTTTGAATTCAAAAGAAATTTGCAGGCCCAAGATGTAATCGAATCTAACTGGAAGAAAACGTTTTTACATTTGCGGCGAAGTCAATGAGTCACCTGGCATTTTTTTACCCGGATGTCCCGCATCCGCATGAAGTTCTGTTCGATCTCCAAGATCGTTTAAGGACACCTGCGTTGTTCTTGTTCGCCAGTGCGCCACTACAGTGTTTTGCATTCTATCTGTGCCGTCAAGCTTTCGATCAGATTGGTTGTGACCACATCATCGCCAACGTCACGAACCGTTGCGCAGTCCCTTGGCACCGCGTGGATAGTCGCCTTAGAATGGAGGCACCACCCTGTTTTCAACCAGCCTTGATACACACACATTACCCCCTAGCCATGAGCCACAAATTCTCGTTTCGCGCTTTTGCCGGGCTCGGTGCTGCTCTTGCCCTCTTTGCGTTTACTTCCTGTTCAGATAAAAGTCGTGCCACACATGGTGGTGAAAGCACCATCTCCGGAACAGTGACCTACCGTCCGCGGATCGCGCTTCCGCCCGACGCGGTTGTCCGTGTGAGTCTCGAAGACGTCAACCGCGCAGACGCCAAGTCAACCGTTCTCGCGGAGCAGACCATACTCACCGACGGACGGCAGGTACCGATCCCTTTTGAGCTCAAGGTGGCGGACAGCTCAATGGTCCCGAATGGGCGTTATGCGCTGAGAGCGCAGATCCACGGAGACGGCGGTGCTCTTCTATGGACGACAAACGAATTCCATAGCGTGCCCTCCGGAAGTGCGCCCGCTAAGGATGTCGAGCTTGTTGTCGTGCAGACTGCGGACGATGTCGGCAAAACGGCCGGCGACTCAACAAGAGGACCACTGGTCGGCCCGACATGGCGTCTCGTAAGCACCGATGCTCCCGACGGACGCGCTGTGACGCCGGCAGCGGGCGAAGCGTACACGATCGCCTTCGGTGCCGACGGTCGCTACAATGGCGAGGCGCACTGCAACCGATACGGCGGCGAGTTCAAGTCGACACCCACGGGGACACTCTCACTGACGCAGGGACTCTCAACTCTCGCGGCCTGTGCCCCGCCCTCGTCGGCCAACGTGTTCATGGGTGTCCTCAATGCGGTCACATCATTCACCCGCTCTGATGACAGCCTTCGCCTCACTTCCGGCACAGGTGGGACGCTCGTGTTCACGCGTTCGGATAGCGAATAACCGGCGAAGCCCGCCGATCAATTTTGCGTTGTCTCCTGGCAATTAACGCCTGCGGCCTCCTGCCATCAGCGACGCTCGGCGCACAAACAAGCTCCGTTCGCGTCGACAAGCCGCTGACTTCGCTAGGTCCCATCGGGATTGGCGAGCCGTACGCGAGAGCAACATGGGACGACCGAGGGCTGCTGCTTGGAGGGCCCGCCGCACAACGAGACAGCGGCTAAAGAGGGCGGGATGCGTTGACATCTGATAAATGATGCCATAGCATCAGAAATGCGTACAACCGTAGATCTCGACGAATCACTCCTCAAGCGCCTTCGCGACGAAGCGCATGTAGAGGGCGTGCCGTTTCGGACCCATCTCCACCGAGTAATACGACGCGGGTTGGACTCGGGTCCACCGGCTGCTGAATCCGTGTATCACACACCAGTTTTGCCGGTTGGACGAGTTCGCGAGGGCATCGATTTGGTGAAATCGATGCGATTGGCAACAGCTCTCGAGGATGAAGAAATCGTTCAGGAAATTATGGAGCGGCGCTGATAGGTGATCGTCCCCGATCGTGGGCGGTATCTCTTGGATTCATCCGCCTTATCACCAATCCGCGGGTCTTCCAGTCTGCACTTCGTGTCGATGCGGCTCTTGATACTGTCGACGAGTGGTATTCGCGCCGGATCGTAACCTCGATAGTTCCTGGCGAACAGCATTGGCGGATTCTCCGCACACTGCTCAGCGAATCGGGCACTGCAGCTAATCTGACTACGGACGCTCACCTCGCTGCGCTTTGCATCGAACGCGGCGCGACATTACACAGCGCGGACGCGGATTTTGCACGATTCCAAGGCTTGCGTTGGGTCAATCCTTTAAGAGGCGCCGCCCCGAAAAAAGCGCCCTGATTGTAGAGGGCCTCGGCGATAACTTTTATCCAGAGCGCCTCATGCTTGTCCCCAGCAAAAAAAACGCCGACGCTGAAAAGCGTCGGCGCTGGTCCGATTCGAACCAATCCCTCAAATTGTGCTACGGCGTCACAGACGCCCCTGCAGTTACCGTCCGAATACCTTCCCCAGAACAACGCCAAGGGCTAACGCCCCGGCGCCCAGCACCAGTGTCACCGACGTCGTTGTTGCTCCACTACGTTGGCTGCGATCGCTGCGAGCGTCCCTGGCGACTTTCATCGCCAGAGAACGCTCTGGCAGAGCTGCCATGATCTGACCGGCAAGATGCGCCGGTGTCGTCATGCGATGACGTCGCTGCGTCTCGACCGCAATCTGCTTCCACAGTTCAACGTGACCGGAATCGACTCGCCGAGCATCAGCTTCTGCTGCCGCTCCATCAAGCCAATTGTTCAACACTACAGCGCGGCCATCGTCGACTCCGGGTACCGGCACCTCACGATCGGCTGCTTTCCTTCCCGCAGCCGGTGAGTTGACGGCTGTGTCACGATGTCTCTCGCGACCCAGTTCACCCTTGTTCGCTTCGTGTTTTTCGAGCATTACGCGTATTTCTCCTCGAGCAAGTCCTGAAGTGCCTCTCGTGCACGGTGCACGCGCATCTTCAGTGCGCCCACAGTGGTACTCAACAAGTCCGCCATTTCCTCGTACGATCGTCCTTCAACATGCTTCATGATGAAGGCCTCTCTGAGTGATGGCGCCAGCTCTGCAAGTGCCGAATCGAGATCCAGGCGCAACTCTGTGCGGTCAAGATCCTGATCAGGTGTCGCATAACCGGATGGCTGATCGTCCTCGTCGTAGCTCAGGTGCGTGCGCCGAATGTTCTTCAGCCAATCCTTGCACCCGTTTGCAACGATCCGAAACAACCAGGCGTCGAAGCGGCCCCTCACCTCACCGAGATGAGAATACGCCTTGATGAATGACGTCTGGAGAATGTCCTCGGCTACGTCCGGGCTACCGGTCATGCCAAGTGCGTGTCGATACAGCGGATCGCTATACCGGCCGATGAGTGTTGCGAATGCCTCTCGCTCGCCCGCAAGAACGCGGGTGATGATGTCCTGGTCCGAATCGATTTCCACGATCGGTGCTGTTTGTTCAGTCGTTTTCACTGCGCTAGGATAACGCCGTACGACCGGTCCTGACAGTCCTTCGGGTAATGCCATCGGATAAGACATCTCGCTCACCGTCTCGTTGAATGGACGAACTGGCGTGTATGAGGTCACACGCCCTTCGGTGATAGTATCGGCACGTGATCGAACGCACTCCAGTGGTGACGGCGAACAAGTTTTCCGTGCTCGTCCAGAAACGGCGGCCGATACCGGATTCCGCCTCCAACTGCCGACGGCATCCCGGTAACCCGCGAAGCCTCCATACCTTCCAAAGCCTCAAGAACCGAGCGCACCACCCCACAAGGCACTCCCGACGCACCCAGCAACTCCAGCCAGCGCGCGGCATCGTCCGTCTCCACCCGCCGCTGAATTGCCGAAACAACCAGATCGCGATGTGCCAGCCGACCGGCGTTCGTGCCCAGACGGGCGTCATCGCAAAGGTGGCGCAGCTGCAATACAGACGCACAGGCTGTCCACTGGTCATCCGTTCCCACCGCAATCACCATAGGACGATCCCGAGCATGGAACAGCTCATAAGGCACAAGATTGGGATGCGCATTCCCCCATCGCCGAGCGTCACTCCCTGAAATCAGAGAGTTCTGCGCCACATTGACCAACGCCGCGGCCGCACTACCCGATAGCGACACCTTGAGAGAGCGCTGTTGAGCGGAAAGTGGCCCGCGTGCCGCCAAAGCCGCCAAAATGGCAATCGCCGCGTCCTTGCCGGCAAGCACATCCACCAGCGCCACTCCCACCTTGCTCGGCGCGCCGTCGGGAGCGCCAGTTATCGCCATCCAGCCAGATTCTGCCTGAACAATAAAATCGTAGCCGGGCCTTCCAGGGTCCCCTTCAAATCCCCTGATGGTGCACCAGCACAAACGGCTGTGTTGCGACAGCATGCGCGCTTTATCCAGACCAAATCGACTCAGGGCACCAGGGAGAAAGTTGTCGACAACGACGTCCGAGTTGGCGATCAGCGCCTCAATCAGCGCTACGTCGTCGGGTTGCCGGAAGTCTGCTACCAGCGAAAACTTGTTTCTGTTAACACTCAGGAAATACGCAGACTGACCATCTTCCGCGAACGGCGGGCCCCAACCACGGGTGTCGTCGCCAGATTCTGGCTTCTCCACCTTGATGACGCTGGCGCCCAGGTCAGCCAGCATCATCGTGCAGATCGGTCCAGCAAGAACTCTGGACAGATCGAGAACTCGTATTCCAGAAAGAGGCAAAATACCGGTAGTCACTTTATTGTGACCCGGTTCTGGCGTGTTAGTGTCAGCATGATATCACCTCTATGGCGAGTTAGAGCGCATTCTGAAACGCCGCGCGCTCGGCAACTATACATGCGAAACATGACAATCATTGCAGAATCCACACGATAATGACTTGCGTACGTCCAGTAAAATCATATAGTTAGCCCGTTCTGGCGGCCGTTGCACCGATTCAGCAGCGCGTACCGCTGCCAAAACGGGTCAATCGAGTCTCCGTTATTACCACGTCAGGCGGAAGGAGTGCGCTCGATCCATGGCAGACAAGCCGAAGGCCGACGACGAAACAAGCTCGGATACTGAAACACCCGCAGCAACCCCTGCAGCTCCAGCACCGCGTCGCGGGCCCGGGCACCGGGCAGCCGACGCGCGTGACACCGCCGCTGAAATGGCCCAGCGCGCTCACGATATCAGCCTGGAAGCGGGTAGCAAGATGGCCGGAGTCATGCGAGAAGTCATCGGAGCTGCTGCCGGGCTCAGTGCATTTGCCATTGAGAGCACGCGAGATCTTGTGCACTACATGGTCCGACGTGGCCAGATGGCGCAAAACGAAGGAGACGAGCTGATCGCCCAGGCGGAGGCCGCCTACATCGCCAAGCATGGGTCACTCCCGAAACCCGAGCCCAAAGCGCCGCCGCCAAAGCCCATTCCGCTCGGTCAGCTTCCAAAGGCCGTTACGGCGCCCGCCGCAGCTGCCGAAGCGGCACTTGAGGCGCGCGCGCATATGCGTCTCGAGCCTCAGCGAACCTCCGATCGCGTGCCGCTCCGCCCCGCGAAGTCGAAGAAAGCGGCGTCGGACGATGACGGTGACAGCGGCGATAGCAGCGATAACGAAAGCGACGACGCGCAAAGCACCGGGACAGCCGCGAAATCCGCCGGAAAGTCATCTGCCAAAACCGCTGGCAAGTCAGCCGATTCAGATCAAAAAACCGCCAAGAACGCGAAGTCGTCCAAGACGGATTCAGGCACCAAAACAGCCGGCAAGGCCGCTTCTAAATCCGGGGGGGGCTACCGAGACGTCTAAAGCGGCTAAGACCTCGTCGCCCAAGACAGCGAAGAAGGCCG
>JBBSTN010000148.1:0-7988 GCA_038235845.1 Gemmatimonadales bacterium
ACCGCCTCTGCAATCGCCGGCATCGAATTCGCCGCTCGGCGTCACGGTGGCCGCGGCCCCATCGTGGCCCAGCTTCGCGTAACTGCTACCACCAATCTTTTTGTCGCGGTGTGCACATTTGGAATTCTGCTGGCGAGCAGCCATCCTGCCGACAGTACATCGACGCGTCCACTCACTCCCACGGAGTGGACTGTTATCACCATCGCGATCGGCGCGGTGGGTGGAGCGCTATTTCACTTACTTATCGGCGACGAGAAGCGCGTTGATCGGGTATTCATTTCGCTTGCCGGTATGGTGATTCTCGTGAGCGGTGCGGCGACTTATCTTCGTCTGTCGCCGCTGATGGCATCGATGTTCTTTGGCGCAATGCTGGCGAACACAAGCAAACAACGCGTTGAAATTACCGCGGCCCTCCTTCGTGTCGAGCGTCCCTTGTACTTCGCGCTTCTGATCTTTGCAGGTGCCACATGGCGACCAAGCGTTCAGTATGCGTGGATACTGCCAGTTGTGGTTTTTCTCACAGTCAGAAGCATCGCCAAGATTGGTGGATCGCGCATCGCTACACGCCTCAACGAAATGATGCCGACGCTCGGGCCCGACTGGGGACGAGCTCTCCTTGGTCAAGGCGGAATTGTAATTGCTCTTGCCCTCAACTATCTGTATCAGGACACCTTGGCACTGCCTAACGTGGTATTTACGACGGCAATCTGCTCGGTGCTCCTCACCGATTTCGCCTCAGGCAGATTTGCCGCTTCGGTGCTCGTGCCGCGTTCGGCGCGCGTTGCGGCATCGGCGGTTGCGTCAGCTGCAGCGTCGGCTGCAGCGTCGGCTGCAGCGTCGGCTAAACCGACCCCCGGTTCGTCCGCGAATGTCGCCGCAACTTCCCCGGAGGCCTGAGTGAGAAGAATTCTTATTCTGGTTTTGCTTCTTGGTGGAATGCAGCTCGTTCTTCCTCTCGGAGCTCGCGGCTACGGTGGACAGTGGCTCCTCAGCTTCGGTTTCCTGGTCGTTGCAGCAGATACGGTTGGTAAGCTTGGTGCCAGTGTCGGCTTGCCGACAATCGTGGGATATCTCGCAACCGGCGTCCTGTTTGGTCCATCAGTGCTTGGGACGTTGAGTGCCGACGCAGCAACACAGCTTGCACCGGTCAGTTCACTGGCGATCGCATTGATTGCGTTTCTTGCTGGAGCGGAACTTCGATGGAGCGAACTGCGCGAACGTGGAATTCTGATTCTCAAGATTCTTTTCACGGAGATGTCGTTTACGCTTATCGCGATTACTGCCGTCATGTTCGCGCTACGGGAGTATGTACCCTTTCTCACCGGCATGGATAGCGCTACTGTCGTCGCATTGAGTCTGATGTTCGCGTCGCTCTCCGTCGTGCATTCTCCGGCGGTAACCATGGCGCTGCTCACGGAGACGAAGGCAAAAGGTCCCGTTGCAAGAACAACGCTTGGCGTGGTGTTGGTGTCCGATGTCGCTGTCATTGTGCTTTTCAGTGGCGTGCTCGCGCTTGTTCGAGCCATGGCTCCGGAGACCGCTTCGTCGTCAGATCAGGTGTCGGTGACTGGGCTTCTGTGGGAGGTGGGCGGCGCTGTTATCATTGGTAGCATCATCGGAGCCGGTGTCGCTTTGTACCTCCGTTTTGTACGGAGAGAGCTGTTTCTGTTTGCAATTCTGGTGGCATTTTTTGGCGACGAGATTGCCAGGCTTTCACACGTGGAGGCGCTCCTCACGATGCTTACCGCTGGCTTCGTGGCGGAGAACGTTTCGGAGCATACTCTCGGCGAAGCGCTTCGGACAGCGATGGAGCGCTCTGCGGCGCCGGTATTCGTTGTGTTCTTTGCACTGGCGGGCGCCTCGCTCAACATCGCTTCCCTTGCGTCCCTGTGGCTGCTGGTCATACCTATAGTGCTCGTGCGGTTCCTTGCGCTGTGGTCGGGCAGCGTGATCGGCGCCCGCTGGGGTAAATCGTCGGAGGTTGAGAAAAAATATGTCTGGCTTGGGCTGGTCTCGCAGGCCGGAGTGGCAATTGGGCTCGCGACGATCGTGTCAAATGTATTCCCGGGGCGGGGAGGCGAGATGAGCACCCTCTTTCTGGCAACCCTCGCCGTGAATCAGACACTCGGCCCAATTTTTTTCAGGTATGCGCTGTCTAAAAGTGGCGAGGTTATGGAAGAAAATCAGACGGCGGAAATGGAAGTTCCTACTCCCGCGACAGTGTAGTCCGCACCCTTCAAACAGTGAGTTCATAAACATGAATCGGATCGCTAACAGATCGCTGCATCGCGCAATTCGTTTTGCCGTCGGCGCCCTCGCATTACCAGCGGTGATTGTAACGACATTGTCTGCTCAGCAGGCCAACGGTAGCGGCATTTCAACGGAGTACGGACCCGCAACCGGAGCGCTCGTAATAGCGGGCGGAGGCAACCTTGAGGGCACAGGAATCATGGAGCGGTTTGTCGAGCTCGCTGGTGGCCCGGGCGCAAAAATCATCATCGTTCCCACCGCGGGCGGAAACCGTGACGCCAGTGGCAAACCAATAGTATACGATGAAGCCAAAGTGCTTCAGTCATGGAAAGCGCGCGGACTTACCAACGTACACATGCTTCATACGTACGACCCCAGGGTTGCAGATACCGATGCATTTGCAGCCACACTCAAAGACGCCAAGGGGGTCTGGTTCAACGGCGGACGGCAGTGGAACATTGTGGACTCCTATGCGAAAACTCGCACTTATACCGCGTTTCATGATGTGCTGGCGCGGGGCGGAGTGATTGGCGGGAGGTCCGCCGGAGCAACAATCCAGGGCGACTATCTCGCGCGTGGGGCGATCAGCGGAGCAAACGTGATGATGTCGCCGGAGCCCGAGCATCAGGAAGCGTTCAGATTTTTGCGCCGATCAGCAATCGATCAGCATATCGATACGCGCAACCGCTGGAACGATCTCGACCCCGTCATCGAACGTTTTCCTACTTTCCTGGGGATCGGATTGTCCGAGGGGACAGCTATCGTTGTGCAGGGCGATGTGTTCAACGTGATAGGCAAGGGCAAGGTTGCAGTGCACGATAACACACATAAAATGCCAGCGGGCGGCGCGAATTATTACACGCTTGAAGCCGGCGATCGATACGACATGAAAGCGCGACAGAAGCTCAACAGCGAAAAGCCCTGAGGTTGCTGATTACTCCTTTGAAAACTCCGGCTTCGTGGCTGTCAGTATCTCGAGGATGGCCCCGCGATCTGCGGCACTGAGCTCGGCAAATTCGGGCCGCGCGTCGCTCCCCTGCAGAATGGTGCGAAGTCTGCTGTAAACAGCACTTCGTGCAACGCGCGGCATCGCGTCAAAAGCCTCCGAATAGATCAGAAAGCTGAGTGGATATCTGAACAGTCTCCGCTCCAGATCAAGCTCGCGAAGCGACCTTCCCTTCGCATCTCGCGGGCCGAGCTTCGCAAAGTCCTGAGCGAACGATGTGGTTCCCCGCATCGGCCCGCTAATTGGTGCCTCGCCTATGAACAGCATTGCCTTGGCGAGTCGCTCGACGGCGCCGTCAAAGCGCAGTCGGGCAATGCCGTCGACTGGCGCCGAGGTTTCGTCCTGCTTCCCGTCGTACGTCCGGCCTCTGTCACTGACCACAGCTCCGGCGATCGTGTGCAAAGCGGAGATGAGATTGTGAATGGCCGTCTGATGTGTCAATACCATTAGCGCGACTATGTCGCTATGGCCGGAAAGATATCGGGAAGTATCGAACTTGTCGTCGAGCTGCTGACGTTCGCTGTCTGTCGTGAGGTCGAGCGTACGTTTGTACGCTTCCTTGTCCGGTATTTCCCGGAATCCCCTGGGCGACGCGACATTGCCCGAATGCCCTGATGTGCCGGCCGATCCTGTTACATACCACCCCCCGAATCGCGACTTCACTGGAGTCGCATCGGTAGTGGATCCTTGCCGGACTCCTGTAAGAAAGTAGCCGCTCTTGTCGGTGACGGACGACAGCATCAGAAAGCCGGGCACGTTTCCAGTTGAAGGCGATTGATGACAGGAGAGGCATGTGTCGTCGCGTTCAAACACGGGCTTTCGCGTCGAGTCTTGCTTGAGTGTATAGTAAGTCGCGTTTGAGGTGGGACTTACCGTCGCAACTTCGAGAAAGTCGCTGCCCTGGACGAACCCGATGTACACATCATCGCTGAAGTAGATGGCACGGGGCGACCAGGGGGCGATCAGATCCGTCTGCAGGCTGGTGCGAGAGAACACGAGGCCTTGTGACGACACTGGTATGTCGAGAGCACGAAGGACCGATGGAAGATAGCCTGTGAGCGAATCGTGCTCAAATGTCAGCCCGCCAGAATTGAGACGCGCCTGCAGACGGGAAATTGGATCGAGCGAAGAGTCGATGACGTTGTGGCTCAGCTGCGACGCGACAATCGGCCGCACACCGTCGGACGCAGGAAGCGAATCGACGCCTGCGGCGAGCAAAATGGCAGCAATGGAGATTGTCGCGAGAACCCGATCTGAACGCATCAAGATATAGATAGGGGTAAATTGCAATACAAGTATTCAATCTGCAGCTTTATACGCGTAAGTTAAATCGAACGTTGGCTTTTGGGGAGACCTGTGCTTCTCAAGAGTCCTCGACACTCTATTTCCTCTTGCCGATGGCCTTCCTGACCGGCAAGCGTGCGCGCCAATCGTGAGCGGAACAATCCTAACTGCGACTCAATGCGACTGACTCAATTTTCCGACTATTCGCTTCGCACCGTTCTTTACCTGGGAGCCAATCCTTCGCGGCTCGTGCCAATCACCGAGATCGCCGAGGCATACCGAATCTCGTATCACCATCTCACAAAGGTTGCCACCTTGCTCATCGATATCGGTGTCGTGCAGGCGATGCGAGGTCGAAATGGTGGGTTGCGGCTTTCAGTTCCCGCTGGAGAGATCAATATCGGGTGGCTGATTCGGCAAACCGAGACCGACATGGACCTTGTGGAATGCTTCGACTCGGCGACGGATGAGTGCCCCATCACACGGGAGTGCCGATTGCGGGCCGCGCTGCAGCAGGCGTTGCAGGCTTTCCTGGGGGTGCTCGACGAGTACACACTGGCGGATTTTCTGGGATCGGCGCCAAAGCAGACCAGACTGCTACAGCTCTGGCGAGCTCACTCGGCGGCCGTATGAAAATATGATTCGGGGCCTGGGTCGCGAGTAAGCTTTAGAATGCCAACATCCGCGTGATCTTGAGGGCAATGGAACGTTCGTTCCGGACATCGAGAAGAGTGTTCTGTCGATCGGTATATACGAGATACACGTCGCTCAGCGGAGCCCAGCGCCAGTCCAGCCGAGCATTCGTCACGAAGGTTCGAGTTTGCGTGTTGTACTGTGCAAATGCGCTTCCAAACAACGTCGTCGATTTCGCATAGCGAATTCTCAGACCGCTCACATCAGCGTTAGCGTCGCCGCTTGCCAGCGATAGCGCGTTGTGCTGGTACGTTGCTTCGAGACTCATGTCGTATCGCGGTCTGAAAGTGACACTGCCGTTCAATGTTGTCCGTGTGCCATCGTAGTAGCTACCGGTAGTAACACCGGCGGTACCGTAAACTTTGCGGCTTTGCGATGAAACGTAGGACGCAGTCACATCGCGAAAGCTGTAGCTTCCGGCTGAAATTGTCCGCCCCGCGATCACGGAGAAAGGTTTGTCCAGCCTATCGAAGCGATCGGCGAATGCAAGCTTGAATTCACCATCCGGCTGGAACAGGGTGTTGAGGCCAACCTCTATATCGCGCGTCTGCAGCGGCCCGGATGGATCGGCGACATAGTCCACCTCCACGTACGGATTAGCCTCCTGAATGCCGCGCAGCCTCGGACGCGCGTGCACGCCAACCGTTGCGAAAGTCTGCTGAAAACCTCTACGTCGAACAAAACCTATTCCCGGCCGGAAGTTTTCGGAGACGCTCTTGTACATTGCCGACGTATTCCAGAAACGATCGCGGTATGCCACTGAAACGCGTCCTGCACGGCCATCCGCGTTCCGGCCGTCCGCGTCGGTAGCAGCGAGATATGAGTTGACGATAAGATTGCTGAACAATCGGATGTTGGCGTCCACTCCATAGCTGCGATTGTAGCCCGATGTGTCTGTCGCTTCGCGGTTGGATACCAGCATGCCGATGTCGGAATTCCCAAATAGATTTCGCCGAACCCTGACAACGCCGAAGTTTTCCGCCGGCGTTGTGCCTGTCGATTTTGTTTGCATGTCGAGAAGGCCGAGTTCGAACCCGGCGGCGCGACCACTAACACGCGCGCCTCCAACGATCGGTATCGGTAAGCCGTCGGGAGTGAGACCAATCTGTCGCGAGTTGAACAGCGTGAAGTCGGACAGAGATGCGCCCATACGGTAATTGCGTTCGGTAACGTCACCGAAAGTGAACGAGCCGAGATTCTCAATGAAGAATTCGCGGCGCTCGGGGAACAGGATTCCGAATCGGGTCAGGTTAACTACCTGCTGGTCAACTTCGGTCTGAGAGAAGTCGGTGTTGTAGGTGAGATCCAGTGTGAGAGAAGGTGTTAGACCGTACTTGAGGTCTGCGCCGGCATCGGCGGAGCTACCGACGGCGCTTACAGGCAGCTGTACGCCGGCAGAATTGCGCGCGAGCACGTAGGGCTTGATCTGCAGGTTTCGGCCCTGCTGCAGGCCGCTCAGGCCTTCGAGCGTTCCTGCCCTCGACATGCGGTGCAGTCGGAATTGACGCTCAAGTGGCGCCCAGTACGAGCTCTCATTCACCCGGCGCACGCGCCGGATGAAGTTAATCCCCCACGTCTGCGGGTCGGCGCTGGCGTCAAATCGCAACGTGCGCAGTGGAATAGCCATCTCGACGGTCCAGGACGAGTCCTGAAATGCCGTCTTTACCACGCTGACTCCATCCCAGGCTTCGACGATGTTTCGCGAATCGTTGAACGTTTGTTCATCTCGCACCGCACCCCTCGGGTTCACCAGAAACAGAAATGAGTTACGGTGATCGTGAAATGTGTCGAACACGACGCCGAAGACATCGCTATTGGTGGAGACGAAGTCGCGCTCAAGACCGACCGTTATCGCTTTTTGGGGTTCTGGATCGTAGTTGATTGCCGCGACGTAGATGTTTTTGTCATCGTACAATATCCGCACCACGGATTTGTACTTTGCAGGCTCGCCTGTTTTTGGAAGCTGTTGAACAAAGTCGGTGACGGCCTGGGCGCGCGCCCAGTCGGCTTCGTCGAGCTTTGCGTCAATGGTAATCTCGCCCGTGGCGCGGGTGGCGCGCATGGTAGGGCGCGGAACGAGGTCGGGTTGAACGGGCTTGAGCGCGGCGGATTGCGGCGGCGTTTGTACAGCAGAATCAACGCTCGAGCTCTGGGCGTCCAGCTGCGCCGACGAGAGCGCGACGCCGGTGGCGATCAGGGTTGGCAGTATTGAATAGAGCGTTCGGTTGGGAGGCATCGATAATTCTAGCGACGCCGGACGGCTCGACCGGAATAAATTCGGGAATACGCATTCAAAATGCAGACCGACAGTTCAGCTCGGAAATTTGATCAGAAGTCCACATCAAAAGAACCGCCGGCTACCCGTCTCGTGAAAGCTGATCCGGCAGGCAGCAACTCGATTGGCGGAATCCAGAAAGCGGACCCCCGCGTTCAAATTGAACTTCCACTCTCCCCTGCCCCGACCAAGCTGATCTCGAATCGCCGTTATGCGGGTTGCGTTCGCATCGAATTCGACCACGATCGAGTCTGGAGTCCAGGCAGCGCCGTCAACGGTCGCTGAAAAAGTTCGCGGTCGCGTCACCGGCGGAAGATTTGAGGTGGGAATATCGCTACCCGGCGAACATCCTGGATGCACGCGCAGCCAATAAGAGCTGGCAACACGAGCCGTGCGAGTGCGGTGTTGAGAGCCATACACGGCTCCGAAGCTGTTCACACATGCAGAATGCAGCGTGAAACCCGTGAGGGCCATTCTCTC
>JBBSTN010000149.1:0-7968 GCA_038235845.1 Gemmatimonadales bacterium
AAGACTATAGCTGGAACAATGACCACACACGCTTGCTCCTGTTCACCAATAGCGCGAGGGTGTGGCGCGCCAATACGCGTGGCGACTTCTGGGTGCTCGACATTCCCCGCAAGCAGCTAAAACAGCTTGGCGGTAGTAGCGCGAAGCCACAGTCGCTGCAGTTTGCGAAGTTTTCGCCCGACGGTCAACGTGTGGCGTATGTGCGGGAGAACAACATCTACGTCGAAGATCCGGGCGACGGATCGATCACCGCGCTTACGAGCGACGGAAACCACACAACGAGTAATGGCGCATTCGATTGGGTGTACGAAGAAGAACTGTTCATGCGTGACGGGTTCAGATGGAGCCCCGACGGAAGTCGGATCGCATACTGGCAAGTGGACGCAAGTGGTGTTCGCGAGTTCCTTCTCATCAACGATACCGACTCGCTCTACTCGTTCACCAAATCATTTCAGTATCCCAAAGCCGGCACAACTAATTCAAGTGTGCGCGTGGGCGTGGTACCGGTTTCCGGCGGCGCAACGACATGGCTCGCCATTCCGGGAGATCCGCGCAACAACTATCTCGCGCGAATGGACTGGGCGGCAAACAGCTCCCAGGTTCTGGTGGAGCAGCTCGACCGTCGTCAGCAGGTCAACACGTTCTACTTCGGCGATGCTCGCAGCGGTGAGGCAAAGGTTGTTCTTGTTGACCGTGACAGTGCGTGGGTGGACATCACCGATGGCTACAATGGATATGGCGACGGCCCATCGGTTTGGTGGATCAACGACGGCAGGGAATTCCTCTGGCTGAGCGACCGCGATGGATGGAGTCATGTGTGGGCCTCGTCCCGCGAAGGCACCTTGCGACTTGTGACAAGCTTCCAGTATGACGTGATCGAAATCACGCGTGTAGATGCCGCCGGCGGCTGGTTGTATTTCATCGCGTCGCCCGACAATGCAACACAGCGGTTCCTCTATCGCACGCGACTCGACGGCCGCGGAAAACCCGCACGCGTTACGCCAGCTGGTACAGGAGGCACGCACTCCTACAACATCTCGCCGCATGCTAAATGGGCATTGCATAACTGGTCTTCGTTTGGAGTGCCACCGCAAGACGAGATTATTGCGCTTCCCTCGCACAAATCCATACGCGTGCTTCTCGACAATGCAGACCTACGCAGCAAGATCGCTACAATAGCAAAATCGAAGCCTGAATTTTTCACTGTGAATGTCGATGACCATTCGCTCGACGCATGGATGATCAAGCCACCCCACTTAGATTCCACCCGCACGTATCCGGTGCTGTTCTATGTTTACGGTGAACCGGCTGCGACCACGGTGAACGACTCGTACGGGGGTAGCCAGTGGTTGTGGTATCTCATGCTCGCGCAGAAGGGATACATCATTGCGAGTGTTGACCAACGCGGCACACCGGCGCCGAAAGGGCGAGCCTGGCGAAAAGCATTGCGCAATGCGTCAGGCGCGGTGCGAGTGCGCGAACAGTCGGAGGCAGCACGCATTATAGCAGAGCGTCCCTACGTTGATGCCGCCAGACTGGGCGTATGGGGCTGGAGTGGCGGGGGATCGTCGACACTGCTGCTGATGTTTCGCGCGCCCAACACATACAGAATGGGAATGGCGGTTGCGCCGGTCGCCGACGTTCACAATTACGACACGATCTATCAGGAGCGATACGTCGGTCTTCCAGCCACCGACTCGGCAGCGTATCACGACGCGAGCGCACTTTACTTCGCCACTGGCCTTGAGGGCGATCTTCTGCTGGTTCACGGAACGGGCGACGATAACGTGCATTATCAAGGCACAGAACAGCTGATCAACGCATTAATAGCAGCGAATAAGCCATTCGAGATGATGGCTTACCCCAATCGAACACATGGAATTTACGAAGGCAGCGGCACCACCAGACATCTTTACGAACTGCTCACCAGATACCTCTACGAGCATCTTCCAATCAGATAGCTCCTGGCGCGGAGTTTTGTATGACAACTCCACACAAAATAAATCTCGCTGTTCATATCATCGCCGGTGCGGCAGGGCTCCTCATCGGCTGCACGCTGCTTGCCCGCGCCAAGGGCACGAGACTTCACCGCAAATGGGGCAGATGGTTCGCTTATGCTGGTCTTGTTGTCGCTCTCTCCGCTGCGATAGGTTCTGTGTTCTTCAGGTTCCTGCCTCTTTTCGCAGTGCTCAACATAGCAGTGCTCTATGAACTCGTTAGCGGGTGGCGCGTGACCTACACCCGGGGAGACGGGCCCGTTGCATTTCACGCACTATGGACGGTTACAGGGGTGGCAGCGACAGTGCTTCTGGTACCGGTGCTAATGGCAAAACCGGAAGCTGCACCACCGGTGATCGCCTACTCCACACTCGGCGCGCTTGCGATCCTGTTGGTACACGACACCGTTCGGTGGGCGTTCCCGCGCCGCTGGCATCAGGTGGTTTGGCAGTATGAGCACGTCTCCAAGATTGTCGCCGCACTCTTCGGCATGTTGTCAGCGTTCGTCGGAAACGTGGTTCGATTTGGTCAATCGTGGTCACAAGCTCTGCCCTGGGCACTGGGCGTGTGGTGATAGGTTGGTTTTTCGCTACGCTGGCGCGAAGCGGCAACACAATCGGAGCTGACGCCAAGCGGTAAGGGGGGGATTTGCTCGTCGCTGACGCCAAGCTTTAGTTGGCAATGCTAAGTGGAAGCGGTGCCGGCGATTTCACTGTCCTGCCCTGCTTCACGCGAATACACTCGAGCAACTTCCAAAAGCATCTCGTCGTTTCCCCGCGCCGCAACAATCGACAGGCCAAGCGGATACCTATTCACCTTTGCAGCGGGAATGCTTACCTGCGGGAGGCCACCGAGCCCGGCAATACAGAGCAGAGCAAGCGCGCGTTCGCGAAAGGCAATCGTCTCCTCGGAAGGCAGTCGCAAAAGCGGTGCGATGTCCGGCATTGTGGGAAGCAACAACACCGCGTTGTCGGCCAGTAACGTATCAAGACGGTGTCGAATTTCTTTCTGTGCTGATTTCATCTGCTCCACGGCTGCAGACTCTATTTTCGCCGCAGCCTCGAAACGGGGTTTGATTTGCGAACCGAACGTAGGCTTGTGTTGTCTAACCCACTCACCGTGCGCTTCCCATATTTCGCCAAACTGCAGGATCCGGAATACCTCGTACCAGCTCGACAAGCCGTCGCTACTCAACCGCACCTCGTCTGCTTCACCCAAGAGTTCACCCATTTTGGCAACCGCTGGCAGTAGTGCTTCTGCGGTATGTGAATTCGCACATTCGAACGCGTCAACGGCGATGATCAACCGCCCTGGCGAACTGGCGATGCCGCCGAGGAGGACGTCGCCGACGCGCGACAACATCTCGGCGCTCCGTGCAAACCAGCCGCAGGTGTCGAACCCGGGTGCGAGCGGGCAAACACCATCCAACGGGATTCGTCCGTACGTCGGCCTTATCCCATAAATTCCACAAAAACTTGCCGGAGCACGAACCGACCCGCCGGTATCGCTGCCGATCGCGAAATCAA
This sequence comes from Gemmatimonadales bacterium, assembly GCA_038235845.1. Lineage (GTDB taxonomy): Bacteria > Gemmatimonadota > Gemmatimonadetes > Gemmatimonadales > Gemmatimonadaceae > Gemmatimonas. The sequence goes on from JBBSTN010000149.1 coordinate 3,525, forward strand.
CAAGCCGGCCAGCCACCGCTGCAGCAGAGCCACTAGATGAACCACCAGGCACCCGAGAGGGTGCGGCGGGGTTTGTCGGGGTGCCGTAGTGCGCGTTTTCACCAGTAAGACTGAACGCCATTTCCTCGGTGTGCGTCTTACCTACCATATTCGCGCCAGCCTCCAGCAATCTGGTGGCAACCGATGCGGTAGCTGTTGCTGGAGCATGTGTCGCGAGCCAGTCGGGGCTACCGAACCCGGTTTTGTGACCGGCTATATCATAGATGTCCTTGAGTCCGAAAGTCAGTTCGGCCAGAGGTCCGTTCGAGACGCCCTCAACTTCAACGTGCGTATGCCTGCAGAAAGCGTTGACATTATCACGATCCAGAATGCTCATTCGCACCTCCTCCTCTGTTCAGCAACGAGGCAACTCATCGAAGTCCAAACCAGTATGAGACCTTCGCCACGACAATGTTGTCGCCCGAAGCTTTGGTCGCATCGACGAGATCACGCGGCGCGATCAGCCTGCCCGCGGTAGTCGCATCAGTACGGTTCTGCTGCCAAATCAGGAATGCAGTACTGCCGGGCAACCACTCCCACCTGAATACAAGATTCGAACGAAAGGACAGTCGATTGAAGTCGAGCGCGGGAAGTGTAAAGGATGAACCGCCATCGCGAATAATCGACCGTCCAGTCACGTCCTTAGATAGTTCGGTACTGGTTCCAGCTGCGCCATAAACGCGCATCGCTTTACCCCCCGGTGCGGCCAACTCCCCAAAGTTATAAAACCTTCCGCTAGCAGCGAACGGCTCGGCGTAACCTTCGACGGTGAAGTTTGGCGTAAACGCGTAGTTCAGACGAAATCGCGCCGAGACTGTACTCCGCTCGATGAACGAGAAGATATAACGCTGACCGAAGGTGACGTTATTAATTGCACTGTTGGTCGCATCGCGCGTGGCGATGTACTGACGCGGGTCGACCGTACGCGAATACGTTGGGTCGACCGATGCCTGCCACCTCGAAGCTGGCCGAATAGTCAATCCGGTAGAAACGCTCCAATTCCACCCACCAAAGTCGTCGTTAAAGTACGACGCCCGCGCGTTCCATGTTGTCGGCACGTTGGCTCGGCTGTTCACAGCAGCGTTTAGCTGATAAGCGTTGGGAGTCGCGGCGAGTGGGCCGCCACGTGTCAGGTCGTCGCTCAATGACGCAACGTGTACCGTGGCGCCTGCGCTCAATCGCAGGAAACTGTGCAAAGTAGTTTGCGCGTTTTCCGAGAAGCGAAGGTACTGACGAATGCCGCCATAATTCCATCCCGCCTGCGTCGATGTGCCAAAATTGAAAAATCGAACGTACTTGTTTGGCTTTGTATCGCGTAGCTGAACGTCGGCGTTGAAATCGATATCGTCGCTGCTGCGACTCTGTCCTTCATCGTTTATGTCGAACTCGGGCGACCGCGTGGAAAGCTGGATCCCGCCAAGTGTGAAGCGCCCAGCGTTCTTGTCGAGCCTTAGCGACGCGCTACCACCACTGAGCGAAGTTCGATTTGGATCAAAGCTGATGTGAGTCTGGTCGGGGCGCTGAAAAAAGTGCGCACTGTTGCGCTGCAATCTCGCGATTGCCGCCTCGCTGCCTTGTACATGGCTGCCGCCCACCCAGCCTGTCACTTCATACATGCCCTGTCGATAGCGAAGCTTCCAATCCACACCGCCCGTAACTGCACTCGATGGGAGCAAGGTGGACAGCCCGCCACGGTCATCAAGCGACCTGATGACATTTGTGAGCGACAACCCGAAATTCGATTGCTGTTTGCCAAACTCCTGCTGTAGTCGCATCACTCCGAATGTGCTCGGTGGCTCGACCGCAACACGGCCGATCGAGTCGTTTGCGACGTCATACGTGCGAGCGTATTCTCGGGGTGTTATTGCCGCAAGCGCGCCCACCGACAAACCTGAGCCAAGTCTTCCCGTAACTTTCGCTGCGGAAATGATGGTTGTGTTTACCGGAGCATCAACAAAATCGCCTTGCGCCAGGCCGCGAGGTGCGGCACCGATCCTCCGACTGTAAAACCATGTTGGTCGTCCAATGAAACTCTGGCCCCTGCCGGTGAGCAGCTCGTTGCCCTCGGTAAAGAATGGCCGACGTTCCTCGAACACATTCTCGAAGGCGGTGAGATTCACGACAGCCGGGTCGGCTTCCACCTGTCCAAAATCGGGGTTGATGGTGGCGTCAAGCGTGAGATTGGGGCCAAGTCCTACCTTGAGGTCTCCACCTGCACGAAGGGAGGAGTTGTCGTTGAAAGGATTCAAGCGATCAACGTTCGCCCGATTCGCCAACTCTCCAGCCACGTAGGGCAACAACTCTACTCGTCGCGACGCGGGAATTCCCGCGATACCTTCGAGTCTTCCAAACCGGGAGGAAAAGCCGGCGGCGGAAACGGGAATGAGAGTCCACTGATCACGTTCGGCAATGTCGGCCACGTTGCGGGTTAGTTGCATTCCCCATGTCTGTAGTGGGATCGCGTTGAATCTTAGCTGCGAGAACGGAATTCGCATTTCCGCGGTCCATCCATCGGCATCCACCTGAGCTCGCGCACTCCAGATCGGATCGTACTGAGTTTCCCGTCCACTGTCTTCGCTGTCCTGAGAGTGATAGGCGTCGCCCCGAACACCACCGGAGGAAATTGAGAAGCTGTATGCCGTGCGTCTGTCGAGGTAGGTGTCAAACGACACGGTAAACACTTCAGCGTCACTATCACCGTCCCGTCGGGTTAGCGATGTCCGAATTGCCGACGGATCATTGCGAGCCAGTCTCGCGCCCACATAAATGGCGACGTTGTCGTACAAGATCCGAACCTCGGTCACCACCGTTGGTGATGCGCCTTCCACGGGAATTTTCTGGACGAAATCCCGGATTGGTGTAGCAAGTTTCCACACTTCATCGTTGAGGGAGCCGTCCACCCGGGGCGCTTGTCCAACAACGCGAGTGGCAATTGCGCTTTTGGTTACAGTTGGCTGCGATGCCACGCTTTCCGCGGCCGATGCGATGAGAAGCAGTGACGCGAACCCGATAATGGCTGGAGACAAGTTCATTCTGGCAATATGCGGTTGAGACCGGCAAACCCGTAAGCGATAACCTCCGGCACAGAATCATAGGTTGGGCGAACCACCGGGCCCCATACGTGTATGACTTTCGAGCTGACCGTCGTCCGGGGGGACAGGTCGGGTATCGAGTACAGTACGCATGCATTACTCATGAGATACCCTCAAAATTCAATGCAAAACCTATCGTTGTTAAACAAGGCTTGCTTCGAGGAGCTTCAAAGATGACGGGTCGACTGCACAAACTACCGATGCTATTTTCGCTGCGCTCTGTGGCTGCCGCAATTGCTTTCTTCTTTTCCGCGATCGCCGTTCCCATGGAGCTGTCTGCGCAGCAGACAATGCCTTCGGGCCGAGAAAGGGTTCGCCTTACACTCACTTCGCGTGAGGTCAACGCGTCAACTGAAAAGGTTGCTCAGGCATATGGTGCGCTCGTATCCATGTGGAGTGCCCAGTTCGACGCCATCGGAGCGAATTTCGCAGTTCCCCGCATTGAGCGATATCGCGGCGCAGTCGTTACGCCGTGTGGTACAATTGCGCCATCAAATGCGAGCTATTGTGTTGCAGCGAACATCATTTACTTCGATGATGTGTTCCTTGCTTCGCAAGCACTTTCTGCTGGCCATGCGCTCGGCACAGATGGAGACATGGTCGCGGTGGGAATCATCGCTCACGAGATGGGTCACGCCGTGGCAATGCAGCTTGGCTACAGATCGACTGACTCATACTGGAATGAGGCCGTTGCAGATTGCCTCGCGGGATCGTTCGCGCAAAAGGCCGGTGTTGACGGGAGTTTGGAGCCTGGCGACGTGGAGGAAGCGTTTTTCGGCATGGCCTCCGCCGGCGACCCCGTCCCCACCGCCACGGGTGATTTTCGCCGCGATCGCATGATTGCGGATGTTATCGCACAGCGTGCACATGGGAGTCGCGATCAACGTATGGCGAATTTCAGGAGCGGGCTTAACGGGGGAAGCGGTGCGTGTCTGGCGGAATTCCGCTAGCGCACGTCGAACATGTAGCTGTTGAGATACTGAATGGTTGCCGCCTGCTCCTTGACGCGGTGAGCTAGCACGTCTCCGATACTTACGAGCCCTTGCAGCCCCGCGGAATCCAGTATTGGAAGATGACGGATCCGCTTGTTGGTCATGATCGCGCCGCACTCGTCCATCGATGTCTCCGGAAGACAGGTGATCATCGCAGTGGTGCAGACTTCGCGAACTTTAACGTCACCTGCCGGGAGAGCGCGCGCGACGACGCGTTTCAGAATGTCCCGTTCGGTGAATATTCCCACCAGTGTGCCGCCATCCGCTTCCGTGACGACGAGCCCGCCAACCCCGCGTTCGTTCATTAGTCGCGCCGCGTCC